>JAAETV010000752.1 GCA_024227975.1 Actinomycetes bacterium | reverse complement strand
CGCCCCTCCGACACAAGCGTTAGTACACGCTGGTTCCTCAGGCACTTGTCCGGGAGCTCGATGGCCTCGGCCAACCGGTCGTGAGGCTGGCCCTCGGCCCCTGGAACGGAATCCTCGCTGTCGGCCGGGCCCTCGCCGACATAGGCCTGGCGGAGCCCGTCGATTTCACGCATGCGGCTGGTAGGGCCAGTCCGGCAGGTTCTCGAAGCAGTTGTCGGGGGCTCGAACGTAGTCGACGCCGGCTTCAGTCATGAGCACGATTGTTTCGGCGTCGCATGGGACTGCGGCGCCGTGGGTGGCCTCGGGTTCGCTCGCCTCAGGCTAGGCGGCCTCGGTGGGAGGCGCGGTGTCGGTGACAGGTGCAGCTTCGTCAGATGCGGCGGGTGCGTCGCGACGCTCAGCGGGATTGGTGTGGAACAGACCCAGTATCGGGGCCGACCCCGGGGATAACTGCGGGCACGCTGTCGGTTTGCTGGGATCTCAATCACGCGATCAGCCCCTCTTCATGTTCCACAAGGAAGTCACGAATCAGGAGCCACGCATCCCCTGCGGGCTACGCGGTCTGCGCGGTATTGGTCGCCGCTGTACTCGGTGATCGCGACCACGACCCCGTTCGACGTCCGGAGGTGAAAGACCGTCTCGTAGTCGAACGGCTCGCCACCGACCGTTCCCGCAAACCGAACGACGACAACCGCCCGTGTGCCTGCCGCGATCACTTCGGTGACTTCGACGATCGAAACGGTCGTGTCCTCGCTCGTCTCCTGGGCCAAGGCTTGCGTCACGGCTTCGTGTCCATGGTGCAAGCCGGCGGCGCCGCTGCGACCGGGTACGAGATAGACGACTTCATCGGCCAGAAGGTCGCCGAGTTCAGCGAGGTCGCCGCCCTCGATGACGTCCGCGAAGATGCTGGCGATCTTCCCTGCCTCGGTCTCCGGCACATCGTGTCGCGGATCATCCTCAGCACCGAGAACGACGTGCTCGTTCTCCACCCCGCTGGGGTCGTACCGAGGTTCCCCAGTCTTCGATCTTCGAAGTCGTGACCTCACACGCGCAACGACGCGGCCTGCTGCTGAGCGCACGGTCATGAGCGAAGCGCTTCGGTCGGCGCGAGCTTGGCGGCCCGCATAGCGGGGTAGAGCCCTGCGATCGCGCCGATGGCGATCGCCCCGAAGAAGCCGCCCAACGCCGCCTCCTGGGGAATGATGACTCGCCATCCCTGGCTGGTGGCGTAGACGT
>JAAETV010000751.1 GCA_024227975.1 Actinomycetes bacterium | reverse complement strand
TACATGTCAAACCCAGGTAAGGTTCTTCGCGTTGCCTCGAATTAAGCAACATGCTCCGCCGCTTGTGCGGGCCCCCGTCAATTCCTTTGAGTTTTAGCCTTGCGGCCGTACTCCCCAGGCGGGGCACTTAATGCGTTAGCTTCGGCACGGAAACCGTTGAAAGTCCCCACACCTAGTGCCCACCGTTTACGGCATGGACTACCAGGGTATCTAATCCTGTTTGCTACCCATGCTTTCGCTCCTCAGCGTCAATACCAGCCCAGAGTGCTGCCTTCGCCATAGGTGTTCCTCCTGATATCTGCGCATTTCACCGCTACACCAGGAATTCCACACTCCCCTACTGGATTCAAGTCAGCGCAGTATCGGATGGCGTCTTGAGGTTGAGCCTCAAGTTTTCACATCCGACTTACGCAACCGCCTACGAGCTCTTTACGCCCAATAAATCCGGACAACGCTCGGTCCCTACGTCTTACCGCGGCTGCTGGCACGTAGTTGGCCGGACCTTCTTCTGTAGGTACCGTCATTTTCGTCCCTACTGAAAGGGGTTTACGACCCTAGGGCCTTCATCCCCCACGCGGCGTCGCTGCATCAGACTTTCGTCCATTGTGCAAGATTCCCTGCTGCTGCCTCCCGTAGGAGTCTGGGCCGTGTCTCAGTCCCAGTGTGGCTATTCGTCCTCTCAGACTAGCTACCCGTCAATGCCTTGGTGAGCCGTTACCTCACCAACTAGCTGATAGGCCGCGAGACCCTCCCGAAGCGATAAATCTTTCCTCATCAGACCATTCGATCCGATGGGGGTATCTGGTATTAGCTCAAGTTTCCCTGAGTTATTCCAAACTTCGGGGCAGGTTTCTCACGTGTTACTCACCCGTTCGCCACTCACTCATATGACCCGAAGGTCGAGTTCGTTCGACTTGCATGCATTAGGCACGCCGCCAGCGTTCGTCCTGAGCCAGGATCAAACTCTCCGTTAGAGAATCTGGCCCCACCTTCTTGCTGTCCCAAGAGAGCGAACTCTCTCAGACCAACGCCGAAGGCGTTGCCATGATCTTGGTTTTGCCGAGTTTGCAGGCGCCAACCCGCACTCGGCGGTCCCGCTTGGTCAAAGAACAACCAAACAGAACCAGGAATTTGTGACGGGACATCGATTCAGGGACGCCGACGAGTCGACGAGCCCTTGGCTAAACCGATGTTCCGCACACGCTGCGTACATCCTCTCTTCCGTTTTCAAGGAGCTATACTCCGCACTCGCTCGACATGGTCGGCTATTACAGCTGACTGATCGAGGAGCCGTCCGACTGTGTCGGACGGGAAGCGGGGCTCATGCCCCAGAGCGGTTCCGGTGCTGCCGTTGACTCGCGTCTCAAGCGTGAACCGTGCCGTTGGGGCGAAGCTCAACGTTAACTGCGCACCCAGATAGCCGCAACCTCGTTTCCGAGGTTTCTCGGCTGCTGGACGACTTTCTCCGCTCGCCGACGGATCGGTGGGAGCAGGAGGACCAGCCTACGTTGTCTCGGGGCCGCCGAAGATAAGCAGAAAGACCGACCGCTTGCCCTTGCGGACCACGCAGTAGCGGTCGTGGAGCAACATCGAACGGTCGATACAGACATCAGCCGAGACCTTCTCGTCGTTGACCGACACACCATTCTGTTTCAGCAGGCGACCGGCCTCACTCTTGGACGATGCGACACCCGCCGCGACCAGGAGAGGGACCAGGTTGTCGTCATCGTTGAGATCAGCCCGGTCGTGGGTCGACGTCGGGACCTCGGCCGACAACATCTCGAAGGTGCTCTCGTCCAGATCGACGACGGATCCCCCGAAGACCACGTCGGAGGCCGCCCGGGCTGAGGTGGACGCCTCGTCGCCGTGGACGATGGAGGTCAGCTCGGTGGCCAGACGCCGCTGCCCAACTCGTCGGTGAGGAGCGCTCTCGTGGTCATCAACTACCTCATCGATGGTGTCGAGATCGAGGAACGTGAGTTGGAGGAGGAGTTTGCGCACCTCGGAATCGTCGCTCTGCATCCATGCCTGGTAGAAGCGATAGGGCGAGAGATGATCGGGATTGAGCCAGATCGTCTCCCCACCCGCTGTCTTGCCGTACTTGGTTCCGTCAGCTTTGAGCAGGAGGGGCCAGGTGAGGCCATGGACCTTGTTGCCCGTCTTACGACGGATCAGATCGATCCCGAGCGAGATGTTGCCCCACTGATCGGAGCCCCCGATCTGGAGCTCGCATCCCTCATTCTCATGAAGCCACAGGTAGTCGTGGGCCTGGAGCAACATGTAGGAGAACTCGGTGTAGGAGATCCCGTCGTCGCCCGCCATCCGAGCTCGGACTGACTCCTTGGCCGCCATCTGGTTGATGGTGATGTGCTTGCCGATATCACGCAAGAAGTCGAGCAGGCTGGTCGAGACTGTCCAGGCTCGATTGTCGAGCAGCTTGGCCGCGTTCGGGACACCGTCGAAGTCGACGAACATCTGAAGCGATGGCACGATGCCGGCCAGATTGTCAGCCAGGGCATCGTCGTCGAGGAGGTTCCGCTCGTCTGACTTGCCCGATGGATCGCCGATCATCCCAGTCGCACCGCCAGCCAGGGGTACCGGACAGTGTCCGGCCTCTTGGAAACGGCGAAGCGTCAGGAGGCCGATCAGGTTGCCGACGTGAAGGCTGGCGGCGGTGGGATCGAAGCCGCAGTAGACCGTGATCGGCCCCTCCCGGAGTCGGGCAGCAAGTGCATCACGGTCAGTGGTGTCTTGCACCAGACCGCGCGCTACCAGATCATCGAGCAGGTCGGGATCGGTGGTCATGTTCTCACTGTAGGAGGTCGCTGGCGACCCGTGGACGGGTTTTGACCAACCAGCCCGAGGCCCGGATACCTCTGTCGCCCGGCACACTGCGTTGTGGCCAATTCCCAAGGCGAGATCGACCCGGAGCCCATGACCGGATCCGACGTTGGTGCCAACCTCTTCGCCTGCGACGACGAGCGTCCGCCTCTTGGTCTCGTCCAAAAGATGGGGCGGGCCATCGCCGCCCTCATCGTTCTCGCCACGTTCGGCGTTTGGGTCTACGCCTTCTCCGGCTTTGCCGACCGCCCGACCCCAGACGTCTTCGACAATCCGACCTTTGCCAATTCCGCCGAGCCGATCTGCGCCGCGGCCCGTATCGACATCGGTGCAGTACCCGGCGCCCTCGAGGCCACCAGCGGAGCCGACCGCGGCCGCCAAGTAGAGGCGACGACCCTTCGCATCGAACAGATGCTCGACGAGTTGGACTCCATCGTCACCGGTAGTGAGCGCGACGTCCAGATCCAGTCTGAGTGGCTGAGCAACTGGCGCACCCTGGTCGGGGACCGCTACCGCTACGCCAATGATGTAGCCACCGACCCAGCCGCCCTATTCGTCGTCACCGATCTCGGCATCAGTGAGTCCCTGGAGCGCCGTCTCACCCGCTTGGCCACGGTCAACGAGATGCCATCGTGTGGGGCCCCCGGCGACGTGGGTTGATCCAGGCTGAGGAGGCGCCGGCGGACTTCCTCAGCTCTCGAGTCCGGCGGCCACCCCAAGGGCCCGGGCCAGACCCCGGTGCAGCTCAGTGCCCGGGCCACAGGCCGGATCATCAAGGCTCATCCAGCGCGCCCCCAACGTCTCATGGTTGGGGGCCGGGGCCCGATCATGACCGACCAGCACCAGGAAGCGCACGTCGAGGTGGAGATGCACCGGCTCGTCGGCCCTGGCTGGAATGGTGTGAACGTCGATGTCGATGGCCGGTGTGACCAGGTGTAATCCGACGAGGCCAGTCTCCTCTGCCGCCTCCTTCATCGCCACTGCGCCCAGGTTGCCGTCGCCGTCGGCGTGACCGCCCGGTTGGAGCCAGCGGTCGAGTTTGGCGTGATGTATCAGAAGGGTCTTCCCCTTCTCAGGGTCGACGATGAACCCTGAACCGGTGAGGTGGCCACCGAGGCAGGATCGGTGAAGACAATCAGGGTGCTCGTCGACGAAAGCCAGAATTCGCTCCCGTAGCTGATCTTGGTGATCCCCAACCAGGCGGGCCGCCCTGAGCTGGGCCCGAGCCTCCCCTAGATCGTCGTCGGCTGGT
The DNA here is from genome assembly GCA_024227975.1 of Actinomycetes bacterium. Next base: position 5,985 of record JAAETV010000751.1, on the reverse strand, counting down.
TCGAGGGCAAGATCATTGCCAGTCACTATCCGGTACACCACTGACGTCACCCTAGTCACAGCCGGGGGCGGCTCACGTGAGGATGGTCGGCGATAGCAAAACGCCAGGGCCGGTCGATGGCCTTGGTGATGCCGACCCGAGGACCGGTGACAATCTCCCCGTCGACGCCGGGCCCCTCCTCCAGCCGGACCGGCGACGATGGGTCAGCCAGGTCGAGGCCGTAGTGAGATCCCTCGATTCCGAGGGCGGCGCACAACTTTCCGGGACCAGAGCCGAGATCGATCTCGCGTCGGGCCTTCGGCCGATCAGCCCACATGGCGTCTATTCCAATGGTCGGTTCAATGGCCCGGATCAGGAGGGCAGAGCCGACACCAGCCGACCCGCACACCACATTGGCGCACCAGTGCATCCCGTAGCTCCGGTAGACGTACAGTCGGCCGGCAGGGCCGAACATGACCTCGCTGCGGGCCGTTGGGCCCCGGTAGGCGTGGCTGGCGGGGTCGTCGCCCCCCTCGTAGGCCTCGACCTCGACAACAGTGCCAGCCCGGATCCCGCAGACCAGGGTCATGCCAAGGAGCTGGGGGGCGATCTCGCTCCCCCGCCCTTCCAGCCAACCAAGCCCCGGATTGCTCATGGCCCGACACTGCCCGCTGGCCACTCCTCCGTCACCTGGGTTGGTACTCAGTCATCGAGTCGGGCCAGGTTGGCCTCGATCTGAGCCGCCAATCCCACCAGCTGATCGGCCACCGGTCCGGGCCCTCCCCCACCGGGACTGCGACGGCGGGTCACCCCGGCTCCTGGTTCGAACAGGGACCGGACATCCTCACCGAAGTGCTCATTGGCCGCTGCCACCTCGACCAGGGGGGTTCCTTTGTCGAGTGATTGGCGGACCAGGGCACCGACAACAGCATGGGCCTGACGGAAGGGCATCCCACCGACGACCAGGATCTCGGCCAGATCGGTAGCCAGCGGCCCATCGGAGTCAGCAGCAGCGGCCATGTTGTCGATATTGAACGTTGCGGTTTCCAGCAGCCCGCCAAGGGCCCCCAGCGCCAGACTGACCTGATCGACGGCGTCGAACAAGGGCTCCTTGTCTTCCTGGAGATCACGGTTGTAGGCCAGGGGGAGGCTCTTCAGCGTGGCCAGCAGGCCGGTCAGATTGCCGATCAGGCGACCGGCCTTGCCCCGGGCCAGCTCGGCGATGTCTGGGTTCTTCTTCTGCGGCATCATCGACGAGCCAGTGGCGTAGGCATCGTCGAGTCCGAGGAATCCGAACTCCTCCGAGGACCACAGAACCACTTCTTCTCCAATTCGGCTGAGGTGGATGCCCACCATTACCAGTGCGAACAGGCCCTCGGCCACAAAATCACGATCACTGGTGGCATCGAGGGAGTTGGTGAAGACCCGATCGAAGCCGAGATCGTCGGCCACGGCTGCCGGGTCGAGGGGGAGGCTCGTCCCGGCCAGGGCACCGGCCCCGAGGGGTGAGATGTCGGTTCGGCGGCGGGCATCGAAGAGCCGGTCGACATCACGGCCCAAAGCCCAGGCGTGGGCCGCGAGATGATGGGCCAGCAGCACCGGCTGGGCCCGCTGGAGGTGGGTGTAGCCAGGAAGGTAGGCGCCCCCAGCTCCCTGGGCTCGGGTCAGCAATACCTGTTGGAGGGTGATGACGTCGCCTGCCACCGAGCGCAAGGCGTCTTTGGTCCACAACCTCATGGCCGTTGCCACCTGGTCGTTGCGACTGCGCCCGGTGTGGATCTTGGCTCCAGCGTCACCGGTCAACTCGGTCACCCGACGCTCGATAGCCGTATGGATGTCCTCATCGGAGGCGACGAAGGCCAGCTGGTCGGTCGACAACTCCATGGCCGCGGTGTCGAGAGCAGACAGGATCGACTTCAGCTCATCGTCTTCGAGCAGGCCCGATCGATGGAGCCCACGGACATGGGCCCGTGAGCCCTGGATGTCGTGTTGGGCCAGGCGCTGGTCGTAGGAAAGGCTTTCGGTGTAGGCCAGCAACGCCTCGGCCGGCCCGCCCTCGAATCGCCCATGCCACAGCGCCCCGCTGGAGGCACTCATATGACCTGACCCCGCTTTGTGGCCAGGGTCCGCAGTCGGAGGGCGTTGAGCTTGATGAAACCCTCGGCGTCAGCCTGGTTGTAGGCCCCGCCATCGTCTTCGAAGGTGGCGATGGCCTCGTCGAACAATGAATCGGCGGAGCGCCGGCCGACCACGTCGACATTGCCCTTGTAGAGCTTCACCCTGACCGTCCCGTTGACCACACCCTGGGTGGTATCGATGGTCTGCTGGAGCAAGCTGCGCTCCGGGCTCCACCAATAGCCGTTGTAGACCATGGTGGCGTAGCGGGGCATCAGCTGGTCCTTGAGGTGGGCCACCTCGCGATCGAGAGTGATCGACTCGATGGCTCGGTGGGCCTTCAACATGATCGTGCCCCCCGGGGTCTCATATGCGCCCCGGCTCTTGATGCCGACATAGCGGTTCTCGACAATGTCGAGACGTCCAACCCCATTGGCGCCCCCGATCTCATTGAGCCTGGTCAAGACCTGGGCCGGGGTGAGCGACTCTCCATCGATGGCCACGATGTCACCTCGGCGATACTCGAGATCGAGGTAGGTGGCCTCGTTTGGCGCCTGTTCGGGGCTGACTGACCAGCGCCACATCTCCGCTGGGGGTTCGGTCCATGGATCCTCCAACGGCCCCCCCTCATAGGAGATATGCAACAGGTTGGCGTCCATGGAGAACGGTGACTTGGTTCCCCTCGACATCTCGATGGGGATGTTGCGCTCGGCTGCATAGTCCATCAGCTTCTCCCGGCTGAGAAGGTCCCACTCTCGCCAGGGGGCGATGACCTTGATGTCGGGGGCAAGCGCGTAGGCTCCGAGCTCGAAACGAACCTGATCGTTGCCCTTGCCGGTGGCTCCGTGACTGATGGCATCGGCTCCGGTCTCAGCCGCGATCTCAACCAGTCGCTTGGCAATGAGGGGACGAGCAATGGAGGTACCAAGCAGGTACTCGCCCTCGTAGACGGTGTTGGCCCGGAACATGGGGAAGACGAAGTCGGCCACGAACTCTTCCCGCACATCATCGATGAAGATCGACGATTCGGGAACCCCCATGGCCAGCGCCTTGGCTCGGGCCGGCTCCACCTCTTCTCCCTGGCCGAGGTCGGCGGTAAAGGTGACGACCTCGCAGTCGTAGGTGTCGACGAGCCATTGCAGGATCACCGACGTGTCGAGGCCGCCCGAGTAGGCGAGCACTACCTTCTTGATGTTCATCTCTGGTTTCCTCTTTGACGGGATGGGGGGTGGATGAGGGTGACTCAGGTGGGGCCGAGTCCGGCCAGTTCTCGCAAGTCGGCGGCCAGAACCTGACCGGCGCCTTCGGTTCCGATGGCGAGCAACGTATCGTCGCCGGCCACCGTCCCGACCAGCTTGGCCAAGCCGGCCCGATCGAGGGCCGAGGCTACGACGTGGGCGGAGCCTGGCGGGGTGCGGAGCACAACCAGGTCACCGGAGCGCTCCACGTCGACCAACCACTCGCCGAGTACCCGTCGGAGATAGTCCTCGGGGGCCAACTGGTCGGTCGGCAGTTCGGGGATGGCGTAGACAGTCGCCCCGCCGGGGGCTCGGACCTTGATGGCCCCCAGCTCTTCCAGGTCACGTGAGACCGTGGCTTGGGTGGCTGACAATCCAGCCTGCCCCAGCAGCTCGACCAGATAGGTCTGGCTGGAGACAGCCTCCTCCGACAGGATCTTGGCGATCTTGTGCTGACGCTGTGCTTTGGTTCCTGCCATCGTGGTCGGCCCCACTCAGGGGGTGCCGGAGACCGGCACCGGGGAAGTCTCGGCGAACAGCCACAACAAGACGGCCCGGATGGCGGCCAGCCGGTTCGCGGCCTGGGGCCAGACCCGGCTCTGGGCACCGTCGATGACGCTGCCGGCGACCTCCTCCCCCCGATGGGCGGGAAGGCAGTGGAGGAAGACCGACGATGCCGATGCCGCCATCATCAGGCGGTCATCGACCGAGAACCCCTCAAAGGCCTTGAGCCGCTCCTCACGCTCCCCTTCTTGGCCCATCGAGGTCCAGACGTCGGTGTAGACGACATCGGCCCCAGCTACGGCGTCGTTGGGGCGGTCGAACATCGTCACCTCGACGCCGGCAACGGCCAGGCGCTCGGAGTCCTCGGGGCGAAATCCGTAGCCCGGTGGGGCCGCGACCCGGGTCTCACCGCCGAGCATGCCAACCGCCAGGGCCAGCGAGCGGGTCACATTGTTGGCGTCACCGACATAGGTGACCACCTTGTCCTTGACCGAGCCCAGCTCAGCTTGGATCGTGAGCACGTCGGCAATGGCTTGAAGAGGGTGCCCATCGTCTGACAGGAGGTTGATGACCGGTACGGCTTCGACGGCCGCCATCCGTTCCAGCACTCGATGGTCATGAACTCGGGCACAGATCCCGGCGTGATAGCAGGCCAGGGTCCTGGCCACATCTTCAGCCGTCTCACGACGGTCGATACCAACCTCGTCGCCCGTGATGTAGATCGGGTGGCCCCCGAGCTGGACGACCGCCATCTCGGTTGAGTTGCGAGTTCGAGCTGAGGGCTTGGTGAAGACGCACGCCATGCCGCGGCCCTGGAGTATGGGGGTGATTTCGGCCGGTTGAATCAGGGCCAGCTCACAGATATGAGCCAGTTCGTCTGGGGTGAGGTCATCGACCTCGAGTACGTGACGCACGGTGGCTATCCCTCCTGGAGCTCGTCGAGGATGGGGCCCAAGATGGCCACCGCCTCGCCGATATGGGTCGAGTCGATGGTGAGTGGTGGGGCCAACCTGAGGGCAGTCGGCGTGATCCCGTTGACCACGAGGCCCTCTTCCAAACATCGGGCCGCCACCGCTTGAGCGTTGACCCCTTTCAGCTCCAAAGCCAGTAGCAGTCCAAGCCCTCTGACCCCGACGACCTGGGGCAGCTCCAACATGGTTGCGCTCAGCTCGGCCCCGGCCTCGGTGGCCCGGGTGGGGGCGTCGATGGCGACCATGGTCTCCAGTACGGCCCGGGCCGCGGCCGTGGCCAGGGGCTGGCCCCCATAGGTGGTGGCATGGTCACCGGGCTGGAATGACGAAGCCACATCTCGGCGAGCCCAGCAGGCCCCGATCGGGACCCCATTTCCGAGGGCCTTGGCCATCGTCACCACGTCGGGCTCGACACCGAAGTGCTGGAATCCGAACCAGCGGCCAGTCCGAGCCAGGCCGGTCTGAACCTCGTCGACCATGAACAGGATGCCCCGCTCCCGGCACAGCTCTTGGACTCCGGTGAAGTACTCGACGGTGGCTGGATTGACGCCGCCCTCTCCCTGGACCGGCTCCAACATCACCGCGGCCACCGTCTCGTCGAGGACTTTCTCCAGTTCGTCGAGGTCATCCCAGATCACATGACGAAAGCCCTCGGGCAGGGGCTGGAAGGCATCCCATTTCTGGGGCTGACCAGTGGCGGCCAGGGTGGCCAGGGTCCGTCCATGGAAGCTCTGGAAGGCGCACACCACGACATGGCGGCCGGGGCCGCCATAGCGACGGGCCAGCTTGATGGCAGCCTCATTCGATTCGGCCCCCGAGTTGCAGAAGAACACCTGCCCATTGGCTGGGGAGCCGTCGCCGATGAGGCGGTCGAGCTCAGTGGCCACGGCCCAGTTGTGCTCCGTAGCGTAGAGGTTCGAGACATGAAGCAACCGCTGCGACTGGGCCGCCAGAGCCTCGGCAACGGCCGGGTGGGCATGACCGAGGCTGGTCACGGCCAGACCCGAGAGGAAGTCCAGATAGCGCTTGTCCTCGCGATCCCAGAGGTAGGCCCCCTCACCTCGCATGAACTGGACCGAGGGCGGCCCATACGTCGGCATCAAAGGGCAATGGTCGACATCGATTGTTGCACCAACCGCTTGCCGGTGATCTGTCATGGTCTTCCCTCCGTCTGGTAG
>JAAETV010000750.1 GCA_024227975.1 Actinomycetes bacterium | reverse complement strand
GGCTTCGCCGTTGACAGCAGTGAAGAAACCTACGACGTATGCCTCACCGAGGCCAGGGTTGACATCAATCCCCCAGACACCAGAACCCGTGACCTCAGGCTTCCATGTCGTGTCGACCTTGCCTAGTGGCCCTGAGAAGCGCGCGGTCTTGTACATGCGGGTTCGGGTGCCGTAGGCACCAACCGCATGCGAGAAGTTGCCAGCGACATAGAGGTCGCTCCCAACCACCGCCATGGCGCGAACCGTAGCTCGCTTGCTCGACCATGGCCGTTCGACCAGGGCATCGAATTCCGGATCGATCTCGCCGGTGAGAGGATCGATTGCAACCAGCCCACTTCGGGCCACACCATTCACCTGCTCGAACTCACCGCCAACGATCAGTTTGTCGTTGAGGTTCTCCAGCGAGTACACGGCCCGATCAAGGGTGGGACGCCACGTCTCGATCCAATCGCCGCTCGTCAAATCGAACGCAGCTATATAGGGCTGGGCAATGGGCGTCGCCGACTTGCTCTCCTTGACATTGAGAAATGCGCCGCCCACGAACATGCGGTCGCCCACCTGAGCGAAGTCCCAGACCAGTACATCCAGTGTTGAAGTCTGCGTCGTCGACGGATCGATGCCATCGACACCCCACCCACTGAGGGGAACCATGTCCAGATTGGCCACATCTACATCTACTGACTGGGCCTGCGCCTCGCTCACCCCCG
>JAAETV010000749.1 GCA_024227975.1 Actinomycetes bacterium | reverse complement strand
GTTCGCAGCAGCGATAGTTTAAAGTGGCACGTTTTTTCATAAGCAAACCCTGTGCATCTTTAAACTATCCGCCGGAGCCAATTGTTAGCCGTTTAATAGTTATTCACTACCAACAAAGAGAGGAACACAATACGCTTATTCAAAACGGTTGAACCAGATGCTATTGTGAGTGTCATCGGTTTGTAGCCACACCGCTATTGCATTGCCGCTGCTGTCGAATGCAATTTGTGCGCGGTAGGCATCTCCTGCATCGGTCTCAATCAGTTCGGCGGTGCCCCAGCTGGTGCCGTCAAAGCGGTTGGCCCAGATGTTGCGGGAGGTGCCGACGCCATCGGATTGAGACCACACCGCTATTGCATTGTCGCTGCTGTCGAATGCAATTTGTGGAGACCCGGCATCTCCTGAATCATCTTCAAACAGTTCGGCAGTGCCCCAGCTGGTGCCGTCAAAGCGGTTGGACCAGATGTCTTTGTTGCTGGTGCCATCGTCTTGTTGCCACACCGCTATTGCATTGCCGCTGCTGTCGAATGCAATTTGTGGGTAGTAGGCCCCTCCTGCATTATCGGTCTCAATCAGTTCGGCGATGCCCCAGCTGGTGCCGTCAAAGCGGTTGGCCCAGATGTTTGGGCGGGTGCCATCGGATTGCCACCACACCGCTATTACATTGCCGCTGCTGTCGAATGCAATTTGTGGGTTGAAGGCCCCTCCTGCATTATCGGTCTCAATCAGTTCGGCGGTGCCCCAGCTGGTGCCGTTAAAGCGGTTGGACCAGATGTTATGGCGGGTGCCATCGGATTGAGACC
>JAAETV010000748.1 GCA_024227975.1 Actinomycetes bacterium | reverse complement strand
GCGTCTCCGCGGTCGCCCCTACGACGGTTCACCATCGGTGCCGACTTCGGCATCAGTCCAGCTTGCCTTTCGGGTGCCTCCGAGCGATGTCGACGTGGCTGCCTCCCAGCTCGCGGATGTGGGCATCGAGCTGCTCGAACCTGTTGCGGATCTGCCCGACTTCGGACACCGTGTTCTGTTCTTCGCCGATCCCGAACACAACGTGATCGAGGTCTACGCCGAGATCTGACCACGCCGACTAGGCGCTCGCCGGGAGTGAGCGGGCCAGCGCCGAACCCAGATCGTGAGTCAGTGCAGGCGGCGCTGTCCATCTGTCATTGGACCTGAGTCGGCTCTGGGTCGACGAGGTCGATGCTCTCCGCGTCGCCCGATTTCAGCGTCCGCCATCCGGTGCTCAGGTGGAACACGACGATGGCCAGCACACCGGCAGCGGCGGCGTCTGATCCGGGATCGACGACAGCGTAGGCGGCGCCGATGATTCCTACTGCGCCAAGGCCGATGGCGACCATGGCGAGGCGGGGGCCGAACACCGGAGCCCTCCGCATGGCGACACCGAACAGGACGATCCCGATCGGGACGAGCAATACGCCCGTCACCAGCATGGTGTCGAACACGCTCTGGGCGCCATACCAGGCGTACTCGATCGCCTGGAGATCCTCGGGCGGCGTATCTGGCGCGTTGTAGAGATCAGCTAGAGGCCATGTCGAGACATGGAGGAGGGAGCTGGCCGCCATGATGGCGAGACCGAACCCAGCCATGACCGTGCCGAAGAGGGCAGCGGCCGGGTGGGCCCTCCCGAGCAATCGGTGCAGGACGAATACGTGAAGGGCGAACAGCATCAGCGCACCGAGATAGAGGAAGTGCTCGGCAATGCGACCCGACTCGATGTCGGCGAAGTCTGTGAGGGTCTCGGGGTCCGACGCGTCCGGCAACCCCAAGCCGACCACGACCGCGATCGTAGCGACCATGAGGATCACCCCGGCCAGACCGGCCACCCCGCCCCATCGACCCAGCTGGCGATCGGCGACCTCCTCTGATGGCCACATAGGCTCGTGCTGCGCCGAGGCCGTCGGCCTCGCTGACCCCTTGGACTCGGACGTGGTAGCCATCTACTTGCCTCTCTCGTGGCGTGGGACCGGGCTTCGGAGCCTCAGCTTGGAAGGCCGATGGGTTCGGGCCCAGAGCTCCTCCGTCAAGGCTGTCGAATATCGCCCGAGGGTCACAGAGGCCAACGTCCCAAGGAAACCTCCCTCGGCCCTCTCCGTGGCCCGGAACATGAACCAGCTGAGCGGATGGTGGCTCCGAAGGCAGAGTGTCAGGGTCGGAATTGGATGTTGCGGGGGCCGAGCCTTCCGGGTTGGGAGAGCTGACGGTAGGCGGGTTCGATCCACTCACAGATCAGGCGACGGGTGTCGCGGGGGTCGATCATCTCCTCCAACTGGAAACGGTTGAGGGGCCCGATAGGACCGCGGGCACCCTCGATCCTGGCGTTCAGCTCAGCCCGCAGGGCGACAGGATCGGCAGCCTCAGCCAGTTGGCGCTTGTAGGCAGCCTCGATCCCGCCTTCGGGTGGGATACCGCCGACATCGGCCGCGGGCCATGACACCCGGACCGATGGTTGGCGCAGGGGAGTGGCGTAGTTGTTACCTGCCACCCCGAAGCTACGCCTCATGAGCACCGTGAACATCGGCACGGCGATTTGAGCGAAGGCAACCATCCACTCGGCCCCTCGGCGAATCGTTCCTGCTATCTCGTGTTCGAGCCCGACGGCGAAACCAGGATTGTCGACCAGGTTCAGAACCGGGAGGTGGAACAGATCGCACAGATCAAGGTGGCGGGTCAGCTTGGAGCAGCCATCGGCCGTGAGAGCACCACCATTGATGTGCTGGCTATCGGAGGCAACGACTCCCATCGGGCGACCATTGAAGCGTACGAAACCCGTGACCTGGTCGGTGCCCCACAGGGGGCCAATCTCGAAGAACGAGTCCCTGTCGGCCATCAGCTCGATGGCCCGGCGGATATCGAAAGTCATGGTTCGCTTGCGAGGGATGAGGGTGAGCAGCTCCTCGTCTCGCCGGTCGATGGGATCGTTTGACCGGGGGGCGAGGATGGGTGGTGCCTCGTAGACGCTCGACGGGAGGTACGACAAGAACTGCTTGGTCTGTTCCGCTGCTTCCTCCTCGGTCTCAGCCAGGTTGTCGACCGAGCCGTTGCGGCAGTGGATGTGCCAGCCGCCAAGGTCTTCCTTGGTGATGTCATAGCCCATGGCGTGGCTGACCACGGGCGGACCGGCCACGAACAGCTGTGAGATATCTCGTACCATCACGGCGAAATGGCCAAGAACAGCTTTGGCCGCCCCAATGCCGACAACGCTACCGAGCAGCATGTTGACCACGGGCACGGTCGCCAACTGTTCGGTGTACTCAGTGCTCCCGAGGTGACCGGGGAGGAAGGAGCCACCGCCCCCCGAAACCCGGGGTCGGCCGGCCTTGATGGCACCCGAGCTCTCCTTGGCCTTGCTCTCACCCTTGGTCTTCTGCTGGGGAACCATGGCGGTAACACTGCCCCCGCCCGATGAGCCATCGAGCAGGCGGATCGATGGGGCTCCGAGCTCCATCGAGAGCCGGTCGAGGTAGAAGCTCTTGGCTCCTATGGCCCCGTCAGCGTGGCCTCCTCGTGAGGTGAAGTCATCGGCGCAGACCACCGAGGTCCGACCATCGATCTGACCCCAACCGCCAACATGGTTGGCTGGGGTAAAAGCGGCCACGGCTCCTTCCTCGTCGTAGGAAGCGAAACCAGCCAGGCTGCCGACCTCACGAAACGAGCCGTCGTCGAGGAGGAGGGCGATCCGTTCCCGACACGTCATCTTGCCTCGCCCTCGCTGGCGGACGACTCCCGGATCATCGGAGCCAGGGGCGAGACGTTCATGGGCCAACCGGTTGAGCTCCTCAACCTCGTCGAGCAGCGGCCCCCAGGTCTCCGCTGGGTCCAGGGTGCGGGCTCCGTTGGCAGGAGAGGAGCCCTGACCGGGAGCGATGGTGGCGATGACCTGGCCGACCCCAAGCTGGTCGCCGACCGCCAGCGGCTGGACCTCAGCCACCTGACCGGCACAGGGAGCGACCACCATGGTCTCCATCTTCATGGCGCTGACGACGGCAATCGTGTCTCCAGTACTGACCGTGTCGCCCTCACTCGCTCTGACCTCGACGACCGAGCTGTCCATCGGGCACACCACCCCTTCGAGCCCATCGCCTACGTCGAGCCCACTGGCCGAGACAACCGAGGCCGCAGCGTGGGCGCCGGCGCCTGGGGCCGCTCCAGTCGAAGTCTGGTCATGGAGGAAGGACACCGTGGGGCTGACAGCCCCATCACTCGTTGCTGCCGTCAGATGGGGTTCGTCAGCCAGCAGTGAGGTCCTGGCGTCGCCAGAGCGGACTGCGTCATGGTCGAGCATGGCCCGGGCCTGGGCCAGGTTGGTGGGAAGGCCCTCGATGTGGAACTCGTCGATGGCTCGAATGGTCCGGTCCACCGCTGAAGCCAGGGTTCCGGCCGAACTGGACGAGCCAACCACTTTGGCCAGGAGGGGATCGAACTGGGGAGGTGGTGCGTAGCCGCTATAGCCGGCGGCATCGACCCTGACCCCGACCCCCGATGGCTCCTTGTAGGCGCCGATCTCTCCAGGCCCAGTGACCACGATCCGGGCTTGGACAGCATGGCCGCGGGGTGGGGGCACCGCATCCTGGTCGGCCAACCCGATCGAGGCCAGGGTGGCCCCAGCCGCCAGCTGGAACTGGGCCTCGACGAGGTCGACTCCCGTGATCTGCTCGGTGACCGTGTGTTCGACCTGGATCCTGGGGTTGCACTCGATGAAGAAGTGCTCCCCGGTTTCAGGGGAGACCAGGAACTCGACGGTGGCGGCGTTGCGCAGGGCAGCCGCTTCGGCCAGGCGTACGGCGTCAGTATGGATGGCCCGACGGATGCTGTCATCGAGGTTGGCGGCCGGGGCGATCTCGATCACCTTCTGGTTGCGGACCTGAACCGAGCAATCACGCTCGTGGAGATGGACGATATTGCCATCATTGTCGGCCAGGATTTGGACCTCGATGTGGCGGGGCCGGATGACCAGCCGTTCCACGAACAACGAACCGTCACCGAAGGCCACCTCGGCTTCACGCCGGCAGCTGTCGAACGCCTCGGCCATCTCATCGCTTCTGGCGACAGCCCTCATCCCCCGACCCCCTCCACCGGCCGAGGCCTTGAGCATGACGGGGTAGCCGACAATCTCGGCCGCGGCCGCAGCCCCCTCGACCGACCCCACCGCATCAGGACTCCCCTCAACAATGGGGATGGAAAGCGACGAGGCCAGAGCCCTGGCCTGGACCTTGTCGCCGAACAGATGGAGGGCGACCGGCGGGGGACCGATGAAGGTCAGCCCCTCATCAGAGCACCGCTGGGCGAAGGCGGCGTTCTCGGCCACGAAACCATAGCCGGGGTGGACACAGTCACAGCCGGTGGCCTTGGCCGCTCCCAGCAGGGCCTCAGTGTCGAGATAGGCGGCGATCGGGTCAGTGATGCCGTTGGCCGCCAGCTCATAGGACATGGTGGTGCTTCGGGTGTGGAGGGAGAGTCGGTCAGCGGGTGGAAACACACTGACTGACTCGACTCCGAGGGCGGCAGCAGCCCTGGCGATCCGGATGGCGATCTCGCCTCGGTTGGCAATCAATACTCGCTGGTGTAATCCCACGAGAGCCATGGTGCGTCACTGCCTTGCCCGGCCGCAATTGCCGCCACCATTGGCCGCCAGATGATGACGGGCTCACAGCCTGCGTGGGTCCAGGCACAACCCGGTGACTACCCGTTGAGGTCGAGGCCCGCTCCTTGCTCGTGAGCGACGAAGGGGCACTTCGTCGGCCTCCACGACTCCGATCTAGGATCACCATCATGGACATCGATGTTGGCGAGTTGTACGGAACCGGAGCCCGACAGCTCCAGGACACCTTTGACAGTCGCCGTCTGGCCGACCGGCTGACCGAGATCATCATCAACGACTTCATCGACGAACGGACCAGAGCCTCCTTCGAAGCGGCAAGCTACTTCTTCTTGGCCACTGTAGACCCCGACGGGTTCCCTGATGTCTCATACAAGGGGGGTCGACCGGGGTTCGTTCAGGTCATCGATGACAACACTCTCCGCTTTCCCAGCTATGACGGCAACGGGATGTACCGCAGCCTCGGCAACATCGTCGACACACCAAACATCGGCATGCTGTTCATCGGCCAAGACAACCACCCATTCCGAATCCGGGTTCACGGCCGAGCCCGGGTCCTGACCGATGAGGCCGCGGTCGATGCCTTCGTTGGAGCTGAAGCCGTCGTCGAGGTGAGCGTCGGCCGGACCTTCATCAACTGCCCCCGCTATGTGCATGACATCTCCTCGGGCGAGTTGTCGCCAAACGCTCCGGCCCCAGACTATGAACCTCCTCAGCCGGATTGGAAGCAGTGGGACCTCTTCGCCGACGTGCTACCAGGGACGAGCCCAGCCGGCGACGGCAATGGGGAGGACCAGTGAAGATCCACACCACCCTGCCTCAGGCCGACCTCAGCCAGGTCCCTGCCGCCATCGCCAAGATCGAGGCCGACGGCTACGACGGAGTGGTGGCCTTGGAGAACCGCCACGACCCCTTCCTTCCGCTGGCCGTTGCTGCGGTGAATTCCACAACCCTCGGACTGGCCACTGGAGTGGCCATTGCCTTTCCCCGGAGCCCGATGGTGATGGCCAATCTCGGCTGGGATCTGCAGCGGGCCTCGGGTGGAAGGTTCGAGCTGGGGCTCGGCAGCCAGGTCAAGGGGCACAATGAGCGCCGCTTCTCGGTCCCCTGGTCAGCCCCGGCACCCCGATTGGAAGAGTACGTGCTCGCCATCAGAGCCATCTGGGCGACCTGGGCTGAGGGCAAGCGTCTCGACTTCCAGGGTAATCACTATCAGTTCAGCCTGATGACCCCGAACTTCACTCCCGAACCCCTCGAGGGTCCAACACCCCCCATCACCATGGCCGCCGTTGGACCGGGCATGCTCCGAGCAGCGGGCCGGGTGGCCGACGGTGCTCGGCTGCACGCCTTCTGTACCCGCGACTATCTGGAGGCCGCCGTCCTCCCCGAGCTCGACACTGGCCTGGCCCAGAGCGGTCGGAGCAGGGGCGACTTCTCCATCGCTGGTGGCGGGTTCCTCTGCACCGGGGCTACCGACGAGGCGGTGGCCTCTTCTGTCGACTGGGTCCGTTACCGGATTGGGTTCTACGGCTCGACCCGGGCCTATTGGCCGGTCCTCGATCAGCACGACCTCGTTGGCCTGGGCGAGCAACTCAACCATCTCTCGAAGAACGATGGTTGGGATCAGATGGCGGGCCTCATCGACGACGATGTGGTGAGGCTATTCGCCGCCGTCGGACGCCACGACGAGATCGTGCCCGCCATCGCTGAGCGCTTCGGCGGTATCAGCGACAGTATTGGGGCCAGTGCCTCGCCCGATGTTCCGGCCGACCTTCCTCCTGATCTGATAGGTGAGATCCAGGCTCTCTGATCCTGGGCCCGTGATCATGTGAGCCCTAGGCACCTTCGGTGGTCGCGGGGCGGTTGTCGGTCAGCCGTCGAGGGTGGGTAGGTCGTTGGTGATCGACATCGACCAGGCAGGGTCCCGCTTCTCCAGGAACGCCAAGACCCCTTCAGCCGCGTCCGGTTGGCCACCGAGCCAGGGGAGGAGGTGGAGCTCCTTGTTGAACAAAGCCTCGACCTCGGGCATCGCGTCTTCCCACATCAGCCTCTTGGTAACCGCCACCGAGACCGGGGCGGTGTTGGCGGCAACGTCCCGGGCCCACGCCATGGCCGCCGGGAGGACCTCGTCGGCTGGTAGGGCCCGGGCTGCCAGCCCCATCTCGGCCGCCTCGGTCCCGCTGAACATCCGGCCCGACATCAATAGATCAGATGCGATCTGGCGGCCCACGATGTGGCTCAGCAGCTTCAACGAGCCGAGCTCGGGGATGATGCCCCGCCGGACGAAGGCGAATTGGATCTTGGCCTCGGCCGCAACGAAGCGGAGGTCAGCGGTCATGGGGAAGGTGATACCAACCCCGACAGCGTGACCGTTGATGGCGGCCACCACTGGCTTGGACAGATCCCACGGCATCGTCTTCGGCGTCCCGGCCCGATGGGGATTCTCATCGCCGGTCTTGGCGAAGGTGTCCTCACCCGACGAGAGATCGGCGCCAGCGCAGAAAGCGCGACCGGTCCCCGTCACCACAACGACCCGAACTTCGTCGTCGCTCTCGGCCTCATCGAGGGCCAGGCCCATCTCCGAGGCCATGGTGTCATTCCAGGCATTCATCCGCTCAGGACGGTTCAAGGTGATGACACAAACCCCTTCTTCGAGGTCGGTCAGGATTGTCTCGTAGGCCATCGTCTCTGCTACCTCGTCACTGCTGGCGTTTGGCTGGCGCTCCCCGGGGTCGGCCGAGGATTATTGAGGTGTCCCGCTGACACCTCTAGGTTGTGCCTGCAACCTAGTGGAACACCCCTGAGGAGATCATGGTGGCTTTCGATATGGCATCGGCGTTTCGGGCTGACCTTCCCCCCGCAGCCCCCGAGTGGCAGGAAGGCCCCGAGTTCGGCTTCGTCGGCGGCCACAATGACGGGCCAAGCGTGCCCTTCGCGGGGCTGGCCGAAGCAGCGGTGACAGCCCTGCGACGCGAGGGACAGGCGCTGGCCACCTACAACCTGGGCGGCTCCCCCCTGGGCTACGAGCCACTCCGAACCTTCGTAGCCGATGCCCTCACCACCAGGGCCTCGATGAGCTGCGATCTCGATGAGATCCTGATCACTTCCGGATCGCTCCAGGCCCTCGACCTGGTCAACCGGGCTCTGCTCAGCCCGGGAGACACCGTCATCGTCGAACAGGCGACTTATGGGGGCATGATCAGCCGCCTCCAAGCTCGGGGCGTTGACCTGGTCGGGGTCCGTCTCGACAACGAGGGGATCGACGTCGATCATCTGGCCGAGCTGCTCGACAATCTGGCTGCTCAGGGGATCAAGCCCAAGTACCTGTACACCATCCCCACGGTCCAGAACCCGACCGGTTCGGTCCTGAGCGTTGAACGTCGACGACGCCTGCTCGATGTGACCAGGGCCCATGGGATCCCGATCTTCGAAGACGAGTGCTACGCCGACCTCATCTGGGGTTGCGACCGTCCTCCCTCCATCCGCGCTCTCGATGATGGCAACGGTCAGGTCATCTACTGCGGGTCATTCTCCAAGTCGATCGCTCCTTCACTTCGGGTCGGCTATCTGGTGGCTGACCCACCCGTGATCCGTCAGCTCCTGGCACTCAAGAGCGACGCTGGGACCGGGGCTCTGGAGCAGCTGACGCTGGCCGAGTTCGCCCCCACCCATTTCGATGATCATGTCGAGCACCTGATCCAGACCTTGAAGACCAAGTGTGAGGTCATGGTCGACGCCATCCGGGAGGAGTTCGGCGACCTGGTGGAGGTCGTTCCTCCCATGGGCGGGATCTATGTGTGGCTCACCTTCGGAGAAGGAACCGACACCACCGCCCTGGCTCCAGCTGCGGCCAAGGTCGGAGTCGAGTTCAACCCCGGTTCTGGCTGGTCGGCCGATGCCGAAGACGGGAGTCGACGTCTCCGACTCTGTTTCGGTCACCCCGATCACGACACGATCAGAGCCGGGGTGGCAGCCCTGGCCAAGGTAGTGAAGGCCGGCTGACTCAAGCTGAACTAGCCGACAAGCTCGGCATCGATCAGGCCTGGGAAGTGGAGCACCACTTCCTGGAGGAATACAGCCACTCGCCAGAGCGGTGGCTTCATCGTTTCGGAGATGTCATCCGAGATGCCGGCTACTCGTCGCCCAGGAGTTGACGACGGCGGGCATGGAGGATGGGTTCGGTGTAGCCCGACGGCTGCTCGACCCCGGAGAAGACAAGATCACATGCCGCTCGGAAGGCCTCACCATCATAGGAAGGGGCCATGGGCCGGTATAGCTCATCGTCGGCGTTCTGGGCGTCGACAATGGCCGCCATTCGGCGCATCGTCTCCACCACCTGGGGCTCGGAAACGACCCCGTGATGAAGCCAGTTGGCCATGTGTTGGGACGAGATCCGACAGGTAGCCCGGTCTTCCATGAGGCCGACATCATTGATGTCGGGGACCTTGGAGCAGCCCACCCCCTGGTCGACCCAGCGGACCACATAACCCAGGATGCCCTGGGCGTTGTTGTCCAACTCGGCCTGAATGTCATCGTTCGACCATGAGGTGTCGGGGGCCAGGGGGATGGCCAGGAGGTCGTCGATGGTAGCCCGAGGACCTGAGCTGTCGAGCCGCTCTCGCAGCTCCTGTTGGTGGGCGGTCACGTCGACGGCGTGGTAGTGAGTTGCGTGGAGAGTGGCCGCCGTTGGTGAGGGAACCCAGGCACAGTTGGCCCCTGAGAGGGGATGGCCGATCTTCTGCTCGAGAAGGTCGGCCATCAGGTCAGGAGCGGCCCACATCCCCTTTCCGATCTGGGCCTTGCCCTGGAATCCACAGGCCAGGCCCACATCGACATTCCAGTCCTCGTAGGCCGAGATCCACGTCTGAGCCTTCATGTCGACCTTGCGCACCATGGGCCCGGCCTTCATCGACGTGTGGATCTCGTCACCGGTCCGATCGAGGAAGCCGGTGTTGATGAAACAGACCCGCGACGATGCAGCCCGGATGCATTCGGCCAAGTTGAGGGTGGTGCGACGTTCCTCGTCCATGATCCCGATCTTCACCGTGTTGGGGGCGAGGCCCAGAATCGACTCGACCTGGCTGAACACATCACAGGCAAAGGCCACCTCGTCGGGTCCGTGCATCTTGGGCTTGACCACATAGACCGACCCCGCCGGGCTGTTGCGCTCGATCGGCGCCTTGGCTAGATCGTGCTTGGCGCACAACACCGTCACCAGGGCGTCGAGAAGGCCCTCGGGGATGGGTCGGCCGTCGCGGTCGAGTACCGCCGGGGTCGTCATCAGGTGGCCGACGTTGCGCGTCAGCATCAGGGCCCTTCCGGGGCGACGAAGGGGTGAGCCGTCGGGAGCGAGGTAGGTCCGATCTGACTCCAGGGCTCGGCTGAACGTCAAGCCCTCCTTGGTCACCTCTTCGGTCAGAGCCCCCGTCATCAAGCCCAACCAGTTGTGGTAGGCCAGGGCCTTGTCAGCGCTGTTGACGGTGGCTACCGAGTCCTCGCAATCGATGATCGACGTCACTGCCGACTCCAGGATCACATCGGCGATGCCGGCCCCATCTTCGGCCCCGACGGGGTCCGAGGGATCGATGACCAGCTCGATCCCGAGACCATTGTTGGTCAGGAGGATCCTGGTCGGAGCAGCCGGGTCACCGTTGTAGCCGGCAAGATGGGCGGAGTCGGCAAGGGTGGTGGTCGACCCATCGTCGAGGGTGACGGCGAGGCCGCCACCGATGACGTGGTAGGCGATTGCCGACCGGTGTGAGGCCTCCGACAGGGGGACGGCATCGTCGAGGAATGAGCGGACCCGGTCGATGACCCGGGCTCCACGCTCCGGATCATAGGGCCCAGGGGGAGCCAGATCGCCGAGGGCATCTGTCCCGTAGAAGGCGTCGTAGAGGGAGCCCCAGCGGGCATTGGCGGCATTGAGGGCATAGCGGGCGTTTGTCACGGGGACGACGAGCTGGGGGCCAGCCACGGAGCTGATCTCAGGGTCGACACCGTCGGTCTCGATCGAGAACCCTGGTCCTTCGGGCAGGAGATAGCCAAGCTCGCTCAGGAACTGCCGGTAGGCGACGGCATCGTGGGGCTGGCCTAGCCGCTCGCCGTGCCATGCATCAATGGCTGACTGCATGGTTTGGCGGATCTCCAGCAGATCGGCGTTGCGGGGACTGAACTCATCGACCAGGCCAGCCAATCCCCACCAGAAGGCATCGGGATCGACCCCAGTTCCAGGGAGTGCCTCCTCGGTGCAGAACCGGTATAGGTCGCGGCCAACAGATAGGCCAGCAGCCGCGATGTAGTCAGTTTCCTTGGTCATGACATCCTCGCTGTCACCTCGGTGGATGGTCCCCCGTTCCAATCTCCGCGATACCACGAGACCGAGGCTAATCGGGTGACCAGAATGCAGGGGCGCTAGGGTCCGCCGCTTGTCAGACATTCGCTCCCTGCGAGCTGTGGCCACCCAGTTCTGGATCAACGGGATGGTGTTCGCTTCGTTCATCCCCCGTCTCCCCGAAATCCGGGACCGCATCGAGATCGACCTGGCCACCCTTGGTCTGCTCCTCACCCTGGGCTCGCTCGGAGGTCTGGCTGGCAGCGCGATCTGCGGTCCCGTGATACAGCGCTTCGGTACCAGGCGGGCCATGATCGGTGGTGCCATCGGCCTGATCGTGACCCTACCCCTCATCGGCTTGGCTTCTGGGCCCATGGTCTTCCTGTTGGGGCTCGTCATCCTCCATCTCTTCGATGTGGTGGTCGATGTTGCCATGAACATGCAGGCCTCATGGCTCAGCGCTCGCCAACCGACCCCGGTCATCAACCGCCTCCATGGCCTGTGGAGCGCCGGCACCGTCGTCGGTGGTCTCGGAGCCTCGGCGGCAGCATCGAGATTGTCGCTCCAAGCCCATCTTCTGGCGGTGGCCGCGGTGTTGGCCATGACCCTGGCCCGTGTCGCCCCCCGGTTGTTGCCGACCGACGAGCCCCCGCCTGAGACCTCAGAGAACGAGCCCGCTCGGCGCTCGTCTCGGATGGCAGCCATCGTGGTCGCGGTGCTGGCCATCGCCGCCATTGCCATGGAAGTGACCCCGGCCGACTGGGCCACCCTGCGCCTAGCCGACGACCTGGCCGCGAGCGACGGGGTGGCGGGGCTCGGTTTCGTTGCCGTCACCTCCGGCATGGTGATCGGACGCTTCAGTGGTGACCGTCTCACAGTGGCCCTCGGCTCCGCCACCCTCATCCGCCTGGCGGTGCTGATGAGCATGACCGGTCTGATCGTAGGTGGGCTCAGCCCTGCCCTGGTCCCGTCGATCGTTGGGTTCGCTTTCGCCGGCTTGGGTGCCTCGGTCCTGTTTCCCCGTCTCTACGACGACGCAGCTCAGGCTCCAGGGCGACCAGGGGCCGCTCTAGCCGCTCTCACCGCCGGGATAAGGATCGGAGCGTTTGTCGTCCCAGTCACCGTCGGCGCCTTGGCCAACACTGGGTCATTGTCGGTCGGGGCGGCCATGATTGTCGTCGTTGTTCCCAGCGCGGCAGTCATCATGGCGCTGACCCGTCGCTGAGGTGGAACAAACTCGGTGACGGAACTGGCTCGCTAACGGCCGGATCGAGGGACATCGCGGAAAGGCATTTCCCGATCGACCTGGATGTCCTTGGGTAGCCCCAGGCCCCGCTCACCGATGATATTGCGCTGGACCTCGTCGGTCCCGCCGGCGATTGAGCTCGACGGCACGCTGAGAACCATGCTCGTCACTTCACCATTGGCCGGGGCGTCTGACCCGGCCAACATGGCTTCCGGTCCCAAGACCTTGGGAGCCAGATCGCGGGCGACCCGAGAGATGTGGGAACCGCTGAGCTTGGCCAGATTGGCCGAAGGACCCGGTTGTTGGCCGGCTTTGGCCTCGGCCCGGGCCCGCTGGGCCGACCAGTTGGCCACCTGGCCCATGGCCTTGAGCTTGGTCAACTCCTGTCGCAGGAGAGGATCACTGGTACCTGCACGTTCCCGGGCCAGCTTGGCGATCTCGGTCGATGAGCGGAAAGCTCGGGTGCGGACGGCCGATTGGACTGGCTTGGCCACCAGCTCACCGGCAGGCCGGTCGAGGAACCCGGCCCTCTCACCGGAAGGCGCCGTCACCATTCCGGGGACCTGGGTCGAAAGGCCAGCCCTTTCGAAGGCCAGGGTGGCTACCGCCGCTGCCCAACCGTCGCCTTCGCCCCCGATCAGATCCTGGTGGGAAACGCGGGCCTCGGAGAAGAAGACCTCGTTGAAGTGGGCTTGGCCGTTCATCTGCTTGAGGGGCCGGATCTCGATCCCGGGCTGATCGACTTCGATGATGAAGTAGCCCAGACCCCGGTGCTTGGGTACATCCCAATTGGTGCGGGCCACCAGCATGCCCCGGGCTGCATTCTTGGCATCAGAGGTCCACACCTTCTGCCCGGTTACGACCCACTCGTCGCCATCACGTTCGGCCGTGGTCCGCAGCCCGGCCAGATCCGAACCGGCTTCAGGTTCGCTGAAGAATTGGCACCAGGCTTCGGTCCCATTGGCCAGCGACGGCAAGAAGCGGGTCCGCTGGTCTTCGTCACCGTTCTGGATGACGACGGGCCCGCCCATCACATGGCCGAGACTGAAGGGAGGACCGAGCGCTCCAGCGTCGACCAGTTCGGCTGTAACCGCCCGGGCTTCGGTCGGACCCAGGCCGCGCCCTCCGAACCCCTGGGGCCAGTGGGGAAACTGCCAGCCGGCGTCGGCCAGTCTCTGCCACCAGTCCCGGACGGTGAGGTCACCATCCCAGTTCTCGGCCAGCCAGACCCGCATCTCATCCCGGAGATCATCGATAGCTGCCATGGCAAAACTCCTCGGTTGGTTCGCTCGGTTGTGGGTCTGGTCTCAGAAGCGGCCGCGGTCTCAGCCTGGAGGGGGTGGGATCAGTCGGTGGAAGGCGAGGGAGGAGCCGAACTGTGTTCTCACCCCATCGACCTTAGATGGGGTTGTCCTCTGCGTAGAAAACGATCTCCCGACCGAGCCACATGGGTGAGTTGGCCAGGTCGATGAAACGGGCCTCGTCTTCCAGCAGATCCCTGGCCGCCTGGCGAGCCTCGGGGGTGCCGCTCCCACCCCTGAACGTCTCGACATCGTCAACCCAGACCTCGGCGATCCCGTCGAAGGGCTCAGGAGCGCCCCCGTTGCGCTCGCGCAGGGAGGCGTGGAGCTCAGGCTCGTCGAGGGTGTGGACCTGCTGGTACTTACGGACCCCGAGGGCGGCGGCCCGCTCCCGGACCAGGGGTCCGTGCTCATGTTCCCAGTAGCGGTAGAACTCCTCAGGGCTGAGATCGCGGCGGCGTCGGAGGCAGAAGGTGAGCTTGATCATGGATCGAGTCTCGGCCATGAGGCCGGTCACTGCCACACGGCAACCGTTGAATCCCACGACCCGCCGTTCTCTTCCCCGGTGTAGCGTCTCGTGGTGGCAACGATCGAGTACGTCAAGGCCGAGATCCTGGCCCAGGAGGCCCTGATCAACTGCATCGTCCGGGTCGGCGATAGCGACGGAGGGGAGGGAGTCGGCGAAGCGTGGTGGGGGATCGCCGACCGTCACGAGCCGCCTCGGGCGGCCGCGCCTATTGCCTCAGTCGTCAATGACCTGTTGGCCCCCAGGGTGATCGGCAGGGCAGCCGATCACATCGAACGCATCTGGTCCGATTGTTGGGACTGGGGCTATCGCTATGCCGATCAAGGCATCTTCCTGATGGGCCTATCGGGCCTCGACCTGGCCCTGTGGGACCTCAAGGGCAAGCGGCTCGGCTGTTCGGTGGCCTCTCTGCTGGGCGGGCCGGCCACAGACTCGATCCCGGCCTATGCCAGCTTTCCACCCCTGCGAGAACCGGCCCTGCTCATCAGCGAGACCAAGCGGGCCGTCGACTATGGCTTCGATGCCATCAAGTTGCATGAGCTCGACCCCGAACTGACGGCCCTGCTGCGAGACGAGTTCGGCGACGAGCTTGCCATCATGGTCGACGTCAACGGCCACTTCGATCCGATTGAAGCCATCAGGGTGGGCCGCCGGTTGAGCGAGCTGGACGTGGTGTGGTTCGAGGAGCCGGTTCGACCCATGCGAGACCATGAAGCCATCGCCCGAGTCGGGGCCGCCGTCGACTGTGATCTGGCCGGCGGAGAGAACGAGTACACGCTGGAGGATTTCGACCGCCTCCTGGCTACCGGCACCTTGGCCTACCTCCAGCCCGAGATCACCAAGATCGGGGGTCTCACCGCCGCCCGCAAGGTCGGGGCCCTGGCTGAGCTGTACAACGTGGCCCTGTGTCCTCACAACTTCCGACTGGGGCCAGCACTCTATGCCTCGATCCAGTGGGCCTTCACCTCGCCGGCCAGCCGCTGGCTCGAGCTCCCCTGGGTTCCTGAGGGAGTCGCCTTCTCCCACCCTGCCCCCTTGCCGACCGTCGTCGACGGTCGGGTCGCACCTATCGAGGGCCCCGGGCTCGGTGCCGAACCAGTTTCCTAGCCCTTCCTGGGTCCGGGGTTCGTAGCCGCGCCCCACTCAGCCGGCGATACCCAGTCGCTCGGCCACGATGGCTGTCCTCTCGACCAGGTCATCGAGGCTGGCTTCGGCCGCGCCGGCCAGGGTCACCCCAACCCGTCGATTCCAGGGTGCCGTCCACGAGGACGGAATGGGACGGCCACTGAGCCCCCACAGGCCGCCGACGGTCGCCCCATTGCAGTCGGTGTCCCACCCGGCGGCCACCGTCTCGCCGATGGCTCGGGAGAAGTCGTCTCGGCCCTGCAACAAACCCCACACCACCAGAGCCAGATTGTTGACGGTGTGGACGGGAGACAGGTGGCCATAGAGGTGGTGGAGCTCATCGGGGCCTCGGTCGTTGGTGGCTTCGTCCATGGCCACCCGTATGGCCTCGACACAGTCCGAGCCGGGTGGGAGAAGGTCCATGGCCCCAGACACCGCGGCCACGAGATCAGGGGTGGCGGGGATGAGAGCTCCGATGGCGGCAACGGCCATGGCTCCGTAGACCCCCTCGTCTTGGTGAGACAACTCGGCGTCATGGCGGGCCAGATCAGCGGCCAGTTCTGGCCGACCGGGACAGACCCAGCCGTACAGGTCAGCCCTGATCTGGGCCCCGATCCAGTCATTGAACTCGTTGTCGTTGCACTCCGTCAGATCAAACCCCGGCTCAGACCCAGCCGTGAACCCATAGCTGGCCTTCTGCAACAGGGTCACGAGGGCGGCCCGCTCGGCGGTGAAGACCATGCCTCCGGGGAGATATTCCAGCCAAGCCCGGGCCACATCGGCCGTGGTCAGATCGGCCCCGTGAGCTTCGAGCATGATCAAGGCCAGGACCGAGTAGTTGATGTCGTCGTCGGGCTCAGACCGTTCGAAGTTGCCACGACAGCTCATTGGGGCGAGCTTGGCCACCAGGGTGTCTGGCACCAGAGGTATGTAATCCCGGACGGGGACGGCTCCGGCCATGCGTAGGTAGTCGCTCAGGGCGTCACGGCCTTGGCGCATCGACAGTAGCTCGACGGGTTTGCCGAGCTGGCAACCACTGATCCGACCCGACCAGGCGCCTTCGAGACGGGAACGCAGCTCGGTGTCGCTTGGGTTTGTACTAGCCATCGTTCTTGGCATCGCCTTGCTGGGATCCGAAGATGGTTGGCGGGCCCTGCCTGGACCAGTTGGGGGCTCCATGCATGGCTCGCCCCTCGATCTCGACCCGCTGGTCAGCGGCACCCCCGATCATGAGTCCACCGTTGGGGCCAGTGGCCCCGTTGGCCCCGATCCCAGCAATGGGATAGGAGTTGGCGGCAGAGTAGGTCTGAAGCAGCAGGGGCCGGGACCGGGGTGACTGGTTTGGCGCCGATCCGTGGACCATGGCGCCGTTGTGAATCGTGACTGACCCGGCCGGGCCCTGGAGCCACACCACCTGGTCGAAGTCAATGGTTGCTACATCGGCATCATTCATGGCGCCCGCCCACGATCCATCAGATCGGTACTGGTCGTAGATGACTCCTCGGTGGCTACCGGGTAGTACCCCCATCGGTCCCATCTCGGCGTCGACATCTTCGAGATAGACGCCGATGGTGAGGGGAGAGAAGTCGGTATGGGGCCAGAACTGGATGTCTTGATGCCACTTCACTTCCTCCCCACCGTCTGACCACTTGTAGTTGAGCTTCGAGTGGTGGAAGCGGACCGGATTGCCCAACAGCTCGATGGCCAGCTGGGCTGGAGGGCCTCCGGTGGAGAAGCGGTGGAAGGTCTCATGATGGTCGAGAGGGGACACCAGGCGGCGCAGTCGGGGGTTGTCAGCGGAGTGGGTTGGTTCGAGGTCCAGCACCCGGTCAGATTCGGTCTGGGTTCGACTGCGTTCAACGAACTCCTGCGCCGCACTGCGTAGTGCAGTCAACCACTCAGTGCCGACCAATGACTCCAATTGGAGATAGCCACTGCGATCGTAGAAGGCCTTCTGCTCGTCGCTCAGGAGTCTCGTCTCAGCTCCAAAGCCACCTTCGGTCGCGGTTGTCATCGCCATGAACTGACGGTAGCCGGCCGCTCAGAAGGTGACGAATGGCCCTGGGGTCTAGCGGACAGGACCGCTCGGTTTGCGGCAACCCAGAGGGTTGCCGGCATCGCTCCACCGGGTCGATGCCCCTATCGCCACCCGGCCCCCTAGAGAGCTGATGAGCGGAACGCCGCCCGCTTCTGGAGCCAGTCACCGACCTGATTGAGCGACAGAACGGTGAATGTGAGGGCCAGTGAGGGCCACAGCACCACCAGGATGGTCTGTTTGATCTCGCTGCGTCCTTCGTTGATCATGTTGCCCCAGGTGGAGGTAGGGAGCTGGACGCTGAGACCCAGGAACGACAATGTCCCCTCGACGACGATGACGAAGGCGGCCTGCACCAGGGCGTAGGCCAGCAGGGTTGGCAAGACGTTGGGGATGACCTCTCGAAACAAGATGGAGTTCTTCTTGGTGCCGATGGCTTCGGCAGCGTGGACGAATTCCCGATTGGCAACGGCCAGAGTGTTGGCCCGGGCAACCCGGGTATAGGCCGGGATGGATAGGAAGCCGATCACCAGACTGATCACGAAGAGGTTGCGAACCTGCCAGATGGAGACCATGGCCAACAACAAGATGAGGGGCGGGAAAGCCAGGATGACGTCGATGCCCGACATCACGACATTCTCTGTCCGGCCCCGCACATAGCCAACGAAGGATCCGATCAGCCCACCAAAGACGACACCGAAGGCGGCAGCAGTGGTGGCCACAATCAACGACACCCAGCCACCGTGAACGATCCGGGCGAATACGTCTCGCCGCAAGACATCGGTGCCAAGCCAGTGGTCCATAGAAGGGCCCTCAGTGCGTTCGACCCCGGAGCCGAATCGGGGTTGGTGATT
The DNA here is from genome assembly GCA_024227975.1 of Actinomycetes bacterium. The sequence continues at coordinate 2,947 of JAAETV010000748.1, read as the reverse complement.
CGGATCCTGGAGGGGGAGAGCCTGCCCAAGGAGATCATCGATCTTGGCGTAGATCGCCCCCAGCACAATGAAGGCCAACCACAGGGCGGCCAGTTTCACCGGCCACGGCATCTCCCGGAAGAGCCCGATCGGGCCCAGTCTGTCCTTGCCCTCGCCTACCTCTCCGGCATCGAGGGGCAGCGCCCCTCTCAGCCCACTCGCCTTGTCACTGGGGAGGGTGTCGGTCATAGCTCAGCCTCTCCGGATCCGGGGATCGATAGCGAGATAGAACAGGTCCACCATCGTGTTGATCACGACGTAGACGGTGGCGATGAAGACGGTAATGCCCTGGATGACAAGGATGTCGCGGGCATTGATTGCGTTGATGAGGCGGAAGCCGAGGCCTCCGATAGCAAAGAGCGTTTCGATGACGACCGTGCCCCCGAGCAGGGCGCCGAGGTTGATCCCAGCGATCGTCACCAGGCTGAGTGAGCTGGGCCGGAGAGCGTGGCGGAAGAGGATGTAGCTGTCTTTGAGCCCCTTGGCCCGGGCCGACAAGATGAAGTCCTCCTGGAGGGTGGCGATCATGTCGGAGCGAAGCAGCCGACTGAATATGGCCATCTGGGTCATGGCCAGGGCGGTAGCAGGAAGAATGACGCCCCTGAAGTTTTCCCAGAGGCCCTTGTCGGTCAGCCGGGCCCAGCCCGTGGCCGGAAACCAGTTGAGCTTCACGGCAAAGAGCCAGATCAAGAAGATGCCACCGATGAAGTTGGGTACCGATAGAGCGACCTGGACCCCGGCCGACGACACCTGGTCGATGGCTCGACCCTGGCGGTAGGCACCGACAACCCCGATCGGGATAGCCAGCAAGAGGGCGATAGCGACAGCCACGAGCGCCAATTCCGCCGTGACCGGTAGTCGTTGCTTGATGGTGTCGGCAACTGGTTGATCGGTGATGTATGACTTGCCCAAGTCACCTCGGACGGCGTCCGACAGCCAGTTCACGTACCGGATCGGAATTGGATCATCGAGCCCGAGATCGGCCCGAATGGCCTCCACCGTCTCCTGATCGCGAGGTGCATCAGGAGGGAGGATTGCATTGATCGGGTCCCCGGGTAGGAGGCTCGTCATGAAGAAGGTGAGCAAAGACACAGCGAGTAGCGTCGCCAAGAGGCGGGCTAGCCGTGTGAGAATCACTTTGGTCATGAATGAGAGCTCCTACCCAGGGACCTAGCAGTCGGAAAAACTGGTCAGGCTACGACTGCTGTAGCCAGACCTCGTGCCAACGACCCTCGGCCGCCGGGAAGCCGACACCGAGCGTGCCGTCGGGAAGGACCCAGCCGTTGATGCCCTGGACCTCGGGAATGGTGGCGATCATCGTCGCGGTGTGCCCCGAGTACCAGACTGGGACATCCTCGGCGATCTTGATCATGACCGACTCATAAAGCGCCTTGCGGGTCTCGAAGTCGTCGGTCTGAATGGCCGCCGACAGATCAGCGAAGATGTCAGCGTCGAAGTAGTTGAAGTAGTTCGTCGGGGTGAAGACACCCTCCAGGCCAACCTCAGTTGCGTTGTCCAGGTTGTAGGGAGCGAACTGACGGTTCAGCTCGGTCGACGGATCCTGGTCCGAGCTCCAGCGCCAGCAATGGGCCCCATGCTCGCCCAGCCAGTCAGGGTCAGCTCCGAGGGCGTAGTTGATGTGAGTGGCCTGGTCGTACTGGGTCAGATTCACATCGACCAAGCCCGAATTCGACCACTCCTGCTCGAGAACCTGCATCGCCGCTATCAGTGTTGGATCGGGAGGACACGACAGCTCGACCTCGATCTTCTCACCAACAGCCTTGCCATCGGAACGATCGGGATCGTCGATGTAGCCCTGGAGCACCGTCGCTCCCTCCTCGGGATCGAACTGAGGCCAGGCGGCAGCTGCGGCCTCGGAGTACCAGGGGGAGTCGGGGCTGAACCACTGGGTGCCGGGCAGCGAGATACCGGTGCCACCCAGGGCATCGATGACCGCCTCCTGCTGGTTCATCAGGGTCAGGCCTCGACGGACCCGAACATCGTCGTAGGGGGCGGCAGCCACATTGAACATGCCACCACCAACATTGTTGCCCTGGAACTCATAGAGGACGATGCTGTCCGAGTTGTCACGAGCATCACGAATGGTGCCCTGACGAAGGGTCTGCATGGCGTCGACCGTGCCCGACAGCAATGAGTCGAGGCGGGTCCCCTCGTCGGGAATCGGCTTCCAGGTAATGGAATCGAGGTAGGGCAGCTGGTTGCCATCCTGGTCGACACCCCAGTAGTCAGGATTGCGGACGACGACAGTCTCATTGTCGATGTCGCGCTTGTCCATCATGAACGGGCCGGTACCGATCGGAGCCAACGTGAAGCCATCGGGATCGGCGGCGGCTGCCGCAGGCTCGAAGACCAGACCGAGTGGAATGCGCTCCAGGTAGGCAATGAAGGCCGAGTTCGACTGACTGAGGATGTACTTCGCCGTCAGATCATCAACCACTTCAACGTCAGCCAAGAACGAGGCGGCGATACGGCCAGACGAGGCCGCACCGGTCTTCTGGATCTCGAACATGTCGACCAGGGTCTGCGATGTCAACTCCACGCCATTGTGGAACGTGACACCGGAACGCAGGGTCAGCGACCACTCAGTGAAATCGTCATTGGACTCGAACGACTCGGCGAGGAATCCGCCGTAGGTCCCGTCAGCCCGGAACTCGATCAGCTTGTCGTAGATCGAGGTCGAGATGTTGATACAGGGGGACGAGCACGGCTCTTCCCACGGGCGCAGGCCCGTCGCCTCGGCCTCGAGCCCGACGGAGATGTCGCCCCCATAGGTCCGGTCGGTGCTTACCGACTCCTCGACCTCGGTATCGACGTCGCCTTCGGCTTCATCGCCGGCAGAGACAGATTCGTCTTCAGCCGTGTCGTCATCAGCTCCGGTGCTGGTGTC
>JAAETV010000747.1 GCA_024227975.1 Actinomycetes bacterium | reverse complement strand
GTCTTCGGCCTGGTCGATCATCTGGCGGACTTGCTGTGCCGCCGACGAGAAGCCACCGGGGATGGTCTGCACGAGCGCGATGGGTGTCGTCCCGGACAGGGGCTGTTGGGGAAAGTAGGGTCCGAGATCACTCGGTAGGGGCGCATCATGGCTGGCGAAGCTGGTGAGGAACACCGCTTGGGCTTGGAGGACCACGTCGCCGGTGACCCGTACCAAGACATCGTGGAACGAACCGTCGCGGAAATGATCTTCGATGCCGGCTCCGCCGGTCCAGGCGACGGTGCCGTCGATGACATACAGCTTGCGATGGTCGGTCCGGCCGATTTCAGCCGAGCCAGAATCGGACGGCGGCAGGGTGAGCTGGCTGGCGTTCTTGTCGCTGACAGGCACAGAGTCGTTGACTACGACCTCGACTCCGGCCGCCTGTAGGCGGCGGTACAGATCGACGGAATCGGTGTATGGGCTCGACCCCACTGCATCGACGATTGCACGGACCTCTACCCCCTCGGCTCGTTTTGCCTCGAGTATCTCGACCAGATCGTCAGATACGTCGCCCGGTTTCCAGCCGAACATGATGATGTGTATCGAGGACTTGGCCTGCCCGATGTCGGCGAAGAGTCGCGGGTAGAACTCGACTCCTTCGGGCCATGGTTCCACCGTTGCTGCGGTCGACCACGCATAGTCGAACTTGATATCGGCTGGCGCGGTGTTGGAAGCGGCGAAGAGCTCGGTGGTGCGCTGGGCGGTGTCGGCGGTGATCGCATCGGGGGTTGGCGGCCAACTGACCGTTTCTTGAATCTCGAGAATCTGGCCCATGGCGTAGAGGGCGATGATGACGATGGGGAGGGCGATCACGCCGCCGATCTGTTTCAGTCCCCGTGGCCGGCGAAGTGGATCCCGGCGACGATTCGCCAGCCGCAGCACGGTGGCCAGGACCGTGGCTGCTAGGAGGAGACTGGCCCCGGCTAGAGCAACCCACCAGCCCCAGTTTCGTGCGACGTCCTCCAGGGTCCGGACGGAGATCACCCGAGCCAACGCACCGAAGGCGACCGTTGAGACAGCGATGATCGCTGGAAACTTGCCACGTCTGAATCGGGGGAAGACGACGATGGCCAGAAGCGATGAGAGCAGGGGAATCCACCCATTCGTCGTTCCGTTGATGAGCTGGCTCACTGCCTGATCGGGCGTCGTGAAGTCAGCCGACACACCAGCAAGGGTGGCGACGATCCCAGCCAGCAGTAGGTAGCCGGCCAGCTGATAGCGATGCTGCTCGGGGCCCTCGGGCGCTGGCCTCGGTTCTAGTTCAACCGCCGGACCGGGCGCAACTGTTCTGCGCTGCTCGATGATCTTGCGTCCCTCGTCGACGACGAGAACAGTTGTTGCGGCAAGGATACAGATGCCCCATTGGGCGGCGGTGAGGGAGACGGTGGGAAGCCATCGCTGCAGGAATCGGAGCTCGGTGGCGAGC
>JAAETV010000746.1 GCA_024227975.1 Actinomycetes bacterium | reverse complement strand
CGGTACTGCAAGGGTTGATCTCTCCGGGCGACGGCGCCCTCGGAGTCCCTGGAGTACCACGTGGCCTGCATGGTTCGTAGCACCTGCTGGCCGGTCGGTTCGTCCGATGAACCAGTCGACCATTGTCGAGCGATCAGCCGGCGATTACCTTGGCCTTCGCTTGATCGTATTCGCGGTCGTTGATGGCACCAGAGTGATGAAGTGCCGCCAGGTCGGCCAGCTCATCACTCGGGCTCTTGCCTTGCCCCGCAACATTCCGTATATAGCTCTGTACCCCTTCCTCGTACGCTTTGGCCTCGTTTGCCGACCGCCGGTTCATATCACCGCCATTGATGATCAGGTAGAGGAATATCCCCAGATACGGGAGGACGATGATTCCAATCGTCCACAAAGCTTTGCCCCACCCAGACAGCTCTGACCGCATGATGTCACTGAATACGGCGATTATCAGCCAGATCCAAAGGAAGAACAGAAAGAACCAGAATATCGACCAGAGAACCTGACCGACTCCCCAACCCTGTGCAAATATCATTTGTCCTCACAATCTCAGTAATGTGCTCGCATAGAGGCACTTCGTTTGTTCTATGACTCTGGCCCGCAGACGACACAGCGTCTAGAGCTACTCTGCGGTTCACCCGGGTGATGCTCCGAATCCGCCGTCAGGCTGCTCGGTTTCTCGATTCAGAGAAGCCAACGACATCGGCACACCATCGAGACTGATTGCATCTTCGGCCGGGACCCAATCGAATCCCATCGATTCGGCTCGTCGGGCGGTGGTCGCGTCGACAAGAATCTCATCCGACCGGGCTAGCGCGGCGATGGCTAGGGAGCGTCGTACCGGCTCTCCCCAGGCACCGAAGGTGAGACTGCCGCTGTCCAAGAGTCCAGTCGCCACGGGGCCCGTCGACATACCTATGTGCATGGAGATCGAGGCACTCTCCTGCTCGGCTAAGCGTCGGGTGGCCGAGGCCAGGTCGATGGCAAAGGAAAGGGCCTCGCCAACACCATCCTCCTTCGATCCGGTTCCGGCCAGGAAGAGATACTGGTCGGCGCCCACTCGAACCGGCTCGAGACCTCGTTCGGCGGCTGCACCCTCGGCGATACGCGAGATGGAGACAAGGGTCTCCACGAATGAGCCTTCATCGCCGTGTGCTCCCTCACCGGTGATCGAAACGCCGACCGCCACCGCGGTCACCGGCTCAACCGACTCGGCCGCACGGCCAACTTCTCCCTCGGAATCGACCAATCGAGCTGGCAACACGGAGAGGAGCAGTCGACGCTTCTGTTCGAACTCAGCCTCCAGCTCTCGCTCCTGCCGGTCGAGGTCAGCCGCGGTTTGGTCAAGCCATCGCCCGAGGTCGCCCAGCTCATCGTTGGCCACATAGGCGATCCGGGGGTTTCGCTCACCTCCCGCAACCGCTCGTGCCGCCTCGACCAGCGGTGGGATGGGTCGAGCCAGCCGATCAGAAAGGAAGTATCCGACCAAGCCAACGATCGGCAGCAATAGGAGGAGAGCCAGACCCAGACGCCCCCCGTAGTCATACAACCCGGCTCGGGCGTCGCCGAGAGGGGTGTCGGCAACCATTACCCAGTCGACGCCTTCGATATCGATAGGCGCGGCATAGCTGAATGTCCTCTGGCCCAGGTAGTTGGTCGATGTCCCCTCGAACACCTGGCCGTCGAGTGCAGCCGAGACGGGGGCCGTGTCGACTGGCTGGAGGCCAACGGGTGAGCCGAGCGTCTCGATCAGTAACGCCAAATCGGGGTCATCGACCAGGCCTAGGAAGGACCCGGGATCCTCGATCCACAACCGACTCTCGCTTCTCAGAACGGTGTCGGGTCCAACGACATAGCTCTCACCGTTTGGTAGACCAACGGCCCCCCACTCCTGATTGGCGGTAGTGATCGCGCTCAGGGCTTCAGAGGGCACCTGTAGGGCCACGGCGCCAACTATCTCGGTGCCACGGCGTACCCCAGCGATGACGAACAGGGTCGGTCGCCCACCCCGGGGGAGATAGATCTCCCAGTCGGCTATGACCGAGCCCCCTATTGCGATCTGGGACAGCCGCTGGAGAACAGCCTCAGCCAGGACCGTGTCGCGGTATGGGCCCGCGCCAAGATTCGTTGCAAAGTCGATCCGCTTCTCCACCGAGTAGACAATCTCCCCTTCGGTCGAAATGAGCAGGAGATCAACGCCACCGAGCGTGGTCATGAGCTCCGACAAGAACTGGTGGTGTTCTGCGTGCACGGCGCTGTAGCGAGAACCGTCATCAGGGTCGGCAACATCAGGGCCTTCAAGCCCGACGGCAGCGGCGGAAACGATGTAGTGGTACTGGAGGTAGCGACCCGTCGATGTACCAGGACGCAAGTCGTTGATGTCGATCGAGCCCAGGCCTGCTTCCTCGACCGGATCAATAACGCGATCCTGATACAGCATGTCGAGCTCGGCCTCGAGCTCGGGCTCGAGGTCGACATCTGCCAGCTCCTGGTAGCTTTCATCCAGTTCCTCGAGGGCAATGGCCACGGCGAGGTCGGCGGCCACGGCCGAGACCTGATTGCGGAGCCGCTCGGTTCCTTGCTCGATACTGCGAGCCCGGGCCTGACCGATGCTCGACAACTGTTCTCGGGCCCCGGTGTCGAGCAGCCGTCGAGCGGCGATGAAGTTGAGCCCGCCGACCAGGGCGAACGAGACGAGGCTGAGCCCGATGAGT
>JAAETV010000745.1 GCA_024227975.1 Actinomycetes bacterium | reverse complement strand
GACCGGCCGATCCCGATCGAAACCATGGCAGCCACATGGCGCCAACGGCTACCGCTCCGGCACCGACTGCAGCCCCCGTCATCGTGATCCGGTTCCCAGTACAACCCACAGTCGCAGACCATAGATTCTCAACGGCCAGTAGCCCCTGTTTCTTGCTCACCGGCTCCCCCGAGATAGCAGAGCTCGATCTCGCAGCTGGCACGCTACAGCAATGGGACGCCAGCAGCCGAGAGTGGATCGACATCGGACCCGCCTCGTTGGAGACCAGAGCCCAAGCTGGAGGATAGCTAGGTGATGACGACGACGGGTATCGATGCTCGCCGAAGGAGCTTGTCAACGGTCGATCCGAGCACTCCCTCGAACCGGCGCTGGCCATGGCTGCCGACCACGAGCACGTCGGCGTCCGCTCGCTTGGCCGCATCGAGAATTGAGTCGGCCGTTTGGTGGTCGGTCGCAGTCCACGCCGCTTCTGCGATGATCCCTTGGGCCTTCAAGAGATCGATGAGATGGTCGACGCGACGCCGTGCCGTCGTGGCGAAGTAGCGCTCGAGCTCGGCGGGGTACTCCTCTGTCTGCTCGCGGTGAAGCAGTGGCGCGAGCCTCTCGGCTACCTTGGCCCCGCTTGCAATGCCGAGCACTCCGGGCCCCGCCTCGTGGGCGATGGTGGCGACCTCGTCGACACCGGTCTCCTCCGCGTAGCTCCGAAGGAACTGTCGTGGGTGCTCGACCGCGGTCAGGACCGTCACCATGTCGTCGGGTCGATGCATACGAGTGACCATCTCTGTTGCCTTCTTGGGGTCGAGGTGCCCGTCGGTGGCAATCAATATGTGCATGACTTCAGCGAATCCTCATGGGTGGCTCGACGTCCAGGGCCAGAGGGCCCAACTTCTCGCCTTGCGAAGCCTTTTCTTGGGAGAAGACGCTTCCATCGCCCGATGACACTGGAACCGAGCGGTCCCCATCCGCCATACCCCCAGGTCACCACTGACCGAGATCAGGTACCAGTGGCGTCGAATAGCTCATACTCGGCTTCGGTGTCTGCAAGATCCTCGAATTGGATGACCTGCATCGTCTCGAACTTCTTGCGCAGCCAGCCGTCGTTGGCATCGAGCAATCCGAGCTTCTTGCAATTGGGCACGATCTTGGCGAACAGGAGCTGCTGGAACGGGTCAGCGTTGGGATCACCCGATGTGAAAGTCCGGACTGCTTCCTTGACATCGATCCCGACCCGCTCCCATACCTCCTGGCGCTGGAACCGGTCGCGCATACGGATGGCGGCATCGAATGCGAACTCCTGACGATCGAGCAACTCGGCTTCGGTCAGCTCGCCATAGTACTCCTGGAGGCTCAACACACCGAAAGCAACATGGCGAGCCTCGTCGCTCATGACATAGCGCAGAAGCTGCTTGAGAAGTGGGTCCTGGGTCTGGTTCATCATGTGGCCGAAGGCGGCCAGAGCCAGACCCTCGATCATGACCTGCATACCGAGGTAGACCATGTCCCAGCGTGAGTCGTTGATGATGTCATCGAGCAGAGCCTGGAGGTGGGTATTGACGGGGTACCAACCCGACAGCTTGGTATCGAGGTACTTGGCGAAGACCTCGACATGGCGGGCCTCGTCCATCACCTGGGTCGCGGCGTAGTACTTGGCATCGATCCATGGGACCGTTTCCACGATCTTGGCTGTACACACCAGCGCACCCTGCTCACCGTGCATGAACTGGCTCAGAGCCCAGTTCTCGGACTCGACCTCGAGGCCGAGCCACTCCTTCTCTCCCCACTTCTCGAAGGAGGTACCTGTGATGTCGATACCGAGCTCGGCGAGAGCATCACGGTCGGGAATACCGCCCTGGCGAATCAACGCCTCCTGATCAACCTCGATCGACCAGTCGAGATCGGTCTCCCCGTTCCACTGGGCCCCTTTGGCCTTCTCGTAGAGCTTGTTGAGCCCAGTTCTGGTCCCCTTCTCATAGTCCCAGGTGAAGATGGTGTCAGCGTTGTTCGCTACCTTCCGTACTGTGGCCTGGGCGTCCTCATTGGTCCTTGCCAACAGTTCGAGGTGTTCATCGGTAAGCGTCACGGTTTCTCCGGGGGCTGGGGACTATCGAATGGCATTGTCAGTGGACGGTGCCACCAACATGTCAAAAACTCACAATGTACGTGAGCAGAAATCGACCCTTGAGTCACGAGTCAGCCGATCCAGCGCGGACAGCGATCCCACCCATCGGCACGTTCTCCCCTTGTGGTTGAGGCCTCAGTAGTTGGCCCAAGCCGATCATGGGCACCATGCTGGCCCAGTGACCTCCGCTGAGCTCGTTCATCGCACATCACTATCGTCCGGTCACCGGATCCACCGAGTCGACTGTGGACAGGGTCCATTGGTCGTCCTGGTCCATGGGTTTCCCGAGAGCTGGTACTCGTGGCGCCACCAGCTATCGGCTCTGGCCGATGCTGGATACCAGGCCGCCGCTATCGATGTCCGGGGCTACGGCCGCTCTGCCGCTCCTGGCCCCATCGAGGCCTACGCCATGACCTCCCTCGTCGGCGACGTGATTGGGGTCATCGACGATGTCGGAGTGGAAACGGCGGTCGTCGTCGGCCACGACTGGGGCGCCCCGATTGCCTGGAATACGGCCCTGCTACGACCGGATCGGGTCAGGGCCGTTGCCGGGCTGTCGGTCCCATACAACCCCCGGGGCGACACCCCTCCACTCGATGCCTTGCGAGCCTTGGCCGGCGAGGACCTCTTCTACATCGACTACTTCCAGGAACCGGGGGTGGCCGAGGCCGAGGTCGAAGCCGACCTCGAGGGCTGGTTACGGGGCTTCTACTTCACCGCTTCGGGCGAGTCCGATCCAACCAAACCCTCGATGGGCTTTGTCCCTCGCGGCCATGAGCTCAGAGAACGGCTCCAACAACCAGGACCGGGTCAGATGGCCTGGTTGAGCGATGAGGACCTTGCCTTCTATGTCGGCGAGTTCGAGCGAACTGGCTTGACCGGCGGGTTCAACCGCTACCGCAACATAACCCGGGACTGGACCGAGCTCGCTCCTTGGCGCCAGGCCCCAATCAGGGTGCCGGCCTTGTTCATCGGCGGCGATCGAGACGGCCCGACCCAGCTCGGCCAGCGGGCCATCGGCCGCTTCGGCGAGACCTTGCCCAACCTGATCGGCTCCCACATCCTCGACAACTGCGGACACTGGGTCCAACAAGAGCAGCCAGCCGCGACCAACGAGTTGCTCATCGGGTTCTTGAACAGTCTGGGCTGAGGCTTGGCCCGACATGCTCATCGGGAGCAGGCAGGGCACGACCTACCATGGCCGTCATGTCGGAGCCCCTGGACGCACGTGGATTCGAACGAGCGGCAGTGAAGGCCGTGGCCCAGGCTGCCCCGACGACCGATCTAGACGCCCTGCTGGCCAGCTTCGAGCTGGTCCGGGCTTCGACCCGCCTGGTCCAGCGACTCGAAGCAGAAGTACACCGGGTCGCCGGGTGGAG
>JAAETV010000744.1 GCA_024227975.1 Actinomycetes bacterium | reverse complement strand
CGAGTCGAACCCTCACAGGGTCGTCGCCCACAGCATCGATAGCCACCATTGAACTCTGGTCCAAGAGCAGCATCTTTCGGGTCATCTTCTGAGCCTGATCGGACGGGGCAATATTCACCAGGCAGTCTCTGAAACGTTTACACCACTCTTCGACAAAGGCTAGGATTTGTCCAATGTCATCCCGCCGTGTTGACTTGGTTGCGCGCCGCAACCAGGTCGGATTCAGCCAGGAAACGTTGGCCGAACAGCTGGGTGTGGCGCGCGAATCGATTGCCCGATGGGAACGTGGTGAGGCCACCCCACGAGCCAAGCACCGCCCACCACTGGCCAGACTTCTCCAGATCACCCTTCCCGAGCTCGAGCGACTACTGGCCACTGACATGGCCAGACTGGCGCCAGATGGACACTCGGTACCTCCCTGGCTAGACCACTTCGCATCGCTGGAGCAGGGAGCGACAAGAGTGCAGACGTTCGAGCCGTTCACAGTGCCTGGCTTGCTTCAGACTCCCGCCTATATCGAGGCCGTCATGCGAGCACATTGGCGACCCCTCTCCGAAACCGCCATCGCCGACCGGGTCAAGGCCCGGATCGCCCGCCAGGCAGTGCTCGTTCGTAGGCCAGAACCGTTGGAACTGATCTGCATCATTGACGAATCGGTACTGCATCGTCAGACAGGCGGTGCCGACGTGATGGCCGAACAGATCAATCACCTCTTCAATGCCTCACAACAGCCGAGCGTGCACCTTCAGATTGTTCCTTCCCAGAGCCCGGCTGTGAACAACGTGGTCTGTGGGTCATTCTGGATGTTTGCCTCGGAGGCAACGATGGCTCCCTATATGATCTGCACTCAAGGGCTCGCCGGCTTCAATTACTACGATGGGCTGGGTGCAATAGAATCTCACGTTGAGCTCTTTCACTACTTGGCGAGAGTTTCCCTCACAGCAGATCAATCCGACGAATTGCTTTCGACCACAGTGGAGAGATACCGATGCTTGAACCGAACCCCGACCAAGATCTGACCTGGCGAAAGTCCTCGTTCAGCGATGCCAACGGTGCTTGTGTCGAGTTGGCCGAGATCACCGAAGGTGTTCTCGTGCGCAACAGCAACAGCCCCGAGCAGGGCATGATCGTCTTCACCCGAGACGAACTTGCGGCCTGGATCGCTGGCTGCAAAGCAGGCGAATTCGACGAGATCCGCTAGAGGCCAACCCTGAGGCCAGCCGCATCGTGAGATCAGTCGTGGCGGTCTTGGCGGCGGGTGCCGATGCGGATGCGATTGCCGTCAGGGTCGGTCACCTGCGTTTCCCGCGCCCAAGGTGACTCGCTTACTTCGGCTCCGAGCTCGACCGCCAACGCGTCGACGTCGTCGACGAACAGGTACACCAATGAGTCGGGGGTGGCGTCGCCGACATGCTCGGAGAGGTGGAGGGCCATCCCATTGCGGACGACCCCGACATAGGCCGGGAACTCTTCGGAGTAGCGATGCTCGAAGGCCTTGGCAAAGCCAAGCCGGCCGTACCATTCGGCAGCCTGATTGGCGTCGGAGACCTTCACTATGGGGACCAGCTGTTCCGCCATGGGCCCGTACGATACCCGGGCCCGAGCGAGCTTCAAGCACGTCGCGTCCAGGGAAATCTCAAGCTCGCGCCCGGTAGCTGGCTCGCCCTCCGACACTGTCCTTGTTCAACCGCTTCGATAGATGAAGGCCTTCGAGCAACAGTTCAACGGCAGAAGCACGCACCGCAGCGGAGCCGCCGTCGTCAGTGAGCCCGGCTAGAGGAGCGGCCAGCGCCGGGGTCGAAGAGACCATCTCGGCGTAGGCCGAAACCGGGAGGTCGTCGCCGGCGCTCATGGTGAGATCCTCGTCGAAGGCATCGATCACCTGGCGGATGCTCTCGGGCGAGAACTTCTCCTTGAATACGGTCAGGATCGCTCCTCGGAGGAGGTGGTCGATGACCTCGTCGTCTCGTCCCTCTTCCAACGATTCGATCTCGATCTTGCCCGCCGTCGAAGCAATCAGGGAGTCGAGATCACTGATCCTGGGCACCACGTCGGTCTCCCCCAGCCTCAAGGCTCGACGGGTGGCGGCCGCGACCAGTGTTTCCAAGTTGGCAACCGTCAGACGGACCGAAACCCCGGACCGCTGGTTGATCTGGGGACTGGAGCGAGCCAGCTGGGTGAAGGTTGCCACCAGCTCCTCCATGAAGGCGGGAACCGTCACCGTGAGCCCATCGTTGTCGGTGGGCAGCGTTGCCTCCTGGCGAGCAATAGCGATCTCGATGTCCAGGTCGACTGGGTAGTGGGTGCGGATCTGGGCCCCGAAACGATCCTTGAGAGGGGTGATCATGCGACCCCGGTTGGTGTAGTCCTCGGGATTGGCCGAAGCAACCAGCAGGACATCGAGCGGGAGGCGGATCTTGTAGCCCCGGATCTGGACGTCTCGCTCTTCCAACACGTTGAGCAGACCGACCTGGATTCGCTCGGCCAGATCAGGAAGCTCGTTGATGGCGAACACCCCCCGGTTGGTCCGGGGCACGAGACCATAGTGGAGGGTCAGCTCATCGGATAGATAGCGACCCTCAGCGACCTTGATGGGGTCGACCTCCCCGATCAGATCGGCGATCGAGGTGTCGGGAGTGGCCAGCTTCTCCCCGAAGCGGTCGTCACGATGGACCCAGGCGATCGGTGTGTCATCGCCCATCTCGGCCACCAGGTCCTTGGCCTGAGCCGACACCGGATTGTACGGATCGTCGTTGATCTCCGAGCCGGCAACGATCGGCATCCACTCGTCGAGCAGGCCGGTCAGCAAACGGATCATTCGAGTCTTGGCCTGGCCACGCTCGCCGAGGAAGATCACATCGTGACCGGCCAGGACAGCGTGTTCGAGTTGGGGTAACACGGTATCGGCGTAGCCAAGCACCCCCGGGAACAGGGGCTGGCCGGATCGGATCTTGCCAATGGCGTTCCGCCGGATCTCCTCCTTGACACTGAGCGAGACCCATTTCGACTCTCGCAGAGCGGCCAAGGTGTCAGCTCGATCTACCACGCAACGACCCTAGTGCCACGACCTCTGCCGTGTGCTATCGGCCGCACGAGGGGGCTGGGGAGGTCGTCCCCACTAGAGTCGCAGGGTGAACGATCGGCAACAGTGCCAGAAGGGTTGCCGTGGAACTCTCCGGTGAATGGAGGGGGGCGGCCAGCTCACCCGAGCTCGAACGAGACGGGGCCGACCCCGACCTCGACGACACCAACTGGGACCTGATCCCGGTTCCCGGTCATTGGGGCCAGATCGCCCCCCTGGCCGACAGCGACGGACCCGTCGTCTACCGCCACCGCTTCTCCTTCCCCACCCAGGCTGAGGACACGATGAATCGGAGAGACGGGGGACGGCATTGGCTTCGCTTCGACGGGGTCTTGTCGAATGCCGAGGTGTGGCTCGACGGCCACCATCTCGGTGATATCGGCACCTACTTCGCCCAGCACCGTTTCGAGGTAGGCGAGCTCTTGACCCCACGCCCCGCTGTCGATGATGGCCACAATGACCACTTGCTGGCTGTCGAAGTGGCATGCCCCAGGCCAGGATCGGGAGCCAAGCGTACCCTGACCGGAGCCCTCCAATCTGGCCCCCTGGCCCCGCCGGGGTCGCCGGGCGGGATCTGGGGTCAGGTCAATATCGACGAGACAGGCCCGATCGCCATCATGCAGGCTCGACTCCTATGCGTCGAGGCCACCCCTGAGCAGGCCACCCTCCAATTTCGGGTCGAGCTCGACGCAGCCGAAGCAGGTCCGGCCCGAATCGACACCTCGGTCGTGGGCCCCGACGGATCGACCGCCGGTGGGGCAGCAGGACACGACCTTGCGTCGGGTGAGAACCATCTGGAGTGGACGACAACAGTCGATTCCCCCCAGCTGTGGTGGCCAGCCGCCCTCGGCGACCAGCCTTGCTACGACGTGAGCATCGCCGTGCGCACCACGAGCGAAGAGTCGGGGCCCACCCCAACCGTCAGCGATCGCCGCCACTGGCGGACCGGCATCCGCTCAGCATCGGTCGACGGGCTCCAGTGGGAGGTGAACGGGGAGCGCCTCTTCATCAAGGGAATCGCCGTCGGCCCTCACAGCCGCTTCCTGGCCACCATCGACCCTGACCAGCTGAGGCGAGACGTGACCTCGGTTCGAGACGCCGGACTGGACCTCATCCGGGTCTACGGTCACATCACCCGACCGGAGTTGTACCGAGCAGCCGACGAGCTCGGCATCTTGATCTGGCAAGACCTGCCCCTCGTCGGTACTTACTCGACCCGGGCCCGTCCCGGGGCGCGCCATCTGGCTCGCCTCGCAATCGACGAACTGGGCCACCATCCCTCGATTGTGGCCTGGTGTGGCCACGACGAACCGAATGGACCCCCTCTCCCCCCGCCAGAGACCAACAAGGGACTGATCAAGGGCCGCCAGCTCAGCCGCCACATGCTTCCCAGTTGGAGCCGGTCGGTACTCGATCCCATCATCCGCCGGGAACTCCGGGCCGCCGATCCCTCACGATCAGTGATTACCCGATCAGGGAGCCTGCCGAACCTCATCGACTTCACCGAAAGCGACTCCCACCTCTGGCTCGGTTGGCGAGCGGGACGAGCCGAGGACCTAGCCGAACTAATCCGACGATGGCCCCGTCTCGGTACCTTCATCGGGGCCATCGGCTCCCAGTCGATTGCCGACGACACCACCGAGAGCGCTGACTGGGCCGGGGCCGAGCAGGGCTCCTTCGCTCGCTACCTCCCCCAAGGGGCCTACCCCGATCAGATTCGCTGGGCCGATGCCACCCGGCGGTACCAAGCCGACTTGATCCGCACCCAAGTCGAGACTGCTCGCCGCCTCAAGTACCGGCCGACCGGTGGCTTCTGCGTCATCAGCCTCTTCGACAGTGACCCTGCTGGTGGCTTCGGCATCCTCGATGCTGCCCGTCGAGCCAAGCCCGCCCTCAATGCCCTGGTCGATGCCTGCCGACCAATCGTGGTCGTCGGCGACATACCTCCTCCCATCGTGACCCCCGGCCAGGAACTGGCGTTGGCGATACATGCCATCAGCGACCTCCGCTCCGATCTCGGCCCCTTGACCGTCTCGGCCAGAGCTCGGCTGGGCCAGTGGCAGGTTGAGAGACGATGGGAAGGCCAGCTCCCAGCCGACAGTTGTTCCTATGTCGGGACCCTGAGGTTCGACGTCCCCGATCTCACGGGGGCCCTGGTCATCGATCTCGAACTGGAGGCCGCCGACGAGCTCGCTACGAACCGGTATCAGACCGTGATCATTCCTCCCAGCGAAGCGATAACGGCGAGATCGACCCAGCGAAGCGGGCGCTAGAGGTCGACTGGTCACTGGGCCCCAGGTTTCGGCCCTGCGAAACTCAGGGTCGGTTTTCGGCCCCATCGTCGCTCGCACGCTATGGTCCGCAGTGCAAAATCCCCAAAGTCGAGTTCTCTTCCGGAGGTCGCCCGGTGGCCGCACCAACTACACCGAAGCTGAACAGCGCGCTTCGGCCCTTGCGTGAACGACGCAAGGAGATGCCGTTCCCGCTGAACCTCTACCAGACTGCCGTAGGCAAGAAATGGGTGATGGCCCTGACCGGCATCATGGTGCTCGGCTTCGTCGTCGCTCACATGATCGGCAACCTGAAGCTGTACCTGGGCGTAGTCGAGCACAATGGTGGCCTCGACTACGACGCCAACATCTACGGCGAGTTCCTACGAGACATCCTGGTGCCGCTATTTCCTCGCACCGTGTTGTTGTGGCTCCTGCGGATCGGACTCACCGCCGGCTTCGCCCTCCACATCCACTCGGCCTACTCGCTGACCAGGATGAACCTGAACTCCAACACGCCATACACATCCAAGCGTGATTGGCTGGCCTCCAACTTCGCCTCCCGCACCATGCGAATCAGCGGCATCGTCGTGCTGGCCTACCTCGTCTTCCATCTGGCCGACCTGACGTGGGGCATCATCCCCGGCTACGACTTCGTCAGGGGTCACCCCCACGAGAATGTCATCGGCAGCCTCTCCAATCCTGTGGTCGCCATCGTCTACATCGTGGCCAACTCTCTGCTGGCGGTCCACATCTTCCATGGGGCCTACTCCATGTTCCAGAGCCTCGGCGTCAACAACCCGGCCTACAACCAGCTCCGCCGTCATCTCGCTTCGGGTCTGGCCCTGATCATCTTCGTCGGCAATGTCAGCTTTCCCATCGCTGTCCTCGCCGGCATCATCGACCTCGATCCCCGGATATAGGTAGGAGCGTCCATGCTTCCTGATGCCAAGATTCCCGCCGGCCCGATGGCCGACAAGTGGGACAACCACAAGTTCGATATCAAGCTGGTGAACCCTGCGAACAAGCGGAAGTTCAAGATTCTGATGGTTGGCACCGGCCTGGCTGGAGCTTCGGCGGCGGCCACCCTGGGTGAGCTCGGCTACGAGGTCGAGGCCTTCACGTTCCACGACTCCCCCCGCCGGGCCCACTCCATCGCGGCCCAGGGCGGCATCAACGCGGCCAAGAACTACCGCAACGACGGCGACAGTGTTCACCGCCTCTTCTACGACACGGTCAAGGGAGGCGATTACCGCTCCCGTGAGGCCAATGTGCACCGCCTGGCTGAGGTCTCGGTTGACATCATCGACCAGATGGCGGCCCAAGGAGTGCCCTTCGCTCGTGAGTACGGGGGTCTGCTCGACAACCGCTCCTTCGGCGGGGCCCAGGTCAGCCGGACGTTCTACGCCCGAGGCCAGACCGGCCAGCAGCTCCTACTCGGGGCCTACCAGCAGATGATGCGCCAGGTCGACGTTGGCAAGGTCAAGCTCCACACCAATATGGAGATGCTCGACGTCGTGGTGAAGGACGGCGAGGCATGCGGCATAGTCTGCCGCGACCTCACCACAGGCGAGATCAGCTCCCACAGCGGCCACGCCGTAGTGCTGGCTACGGGGGGCTACGGCAACGTCTTCTACCTCTCGACCAATGCCATGGCCTGCAATGTGACCGCAGCCTGGCGGGCCCATCGCAAGGGGGCGTACTTCGCCAATCCCTGCTACACCCAGATCCACCCCACCTGTATCCCAGCAGCCGACGAGTTCCAGTCGAAGCTGACCCTGATGTCGGAGTCGCTCCGCAACGACGGCCGCATCTGGGTTCCCCGCAATCCCGACGAGACCCGTCATGCGGCCCAGATTCCCGAAGCGGAGCGCTACTACTACCTCGAGGAGAAGTACCCGGCCTTCGGCAACCTGGTGCCCCGCGATGTCGCCTCCCGCAACGCCAAGACCGTGGTCGATCAGGG
>JAAETV010000743.1 GCA_024227975.1 Actinomycetes bacterium | reverse complement strand
GATCATCGACACAGAAGTACCGGCCCAGTCTGCGATGAAGCCCAGGAATGGATGTTGGCAGCTATCGACTTTGCCGGCGGTGCGGTGCGTCTTGGAGCGTTCTGGGTCGCGATTGTGAGTGGGGGTGCGGGTCGCGTCGTGCGTCGTGATTGGCGGCTGATCGAGCTGGCGGCGTCGAATGCCGGTCATCTGCGAGAGTTTCTGGTGCCGGTTTGTCGCATCGGGGGTTTGCCGTTCGTATAAGGGGGTGACAGGCAAGCGATGGTGCATCTGCACCGGAGGAGTGATGAACGATGGCCAAGGTTGCGATGAGCGGCAGGTTCGAGTGCCAGGACGGCAAGTCCGACGAGATGGACGCCGCGGTGGCGGCCCAGACCGAGGCGCTGACGAGCGACACGAACGTGGAGGTGTACGCCTATAGCAGGGGACAGGAGAACCAGTACACGTTCTTCGCGCTGTTCCCGAGCTGGGAAGCGATGCAGAATCACGGACAGGGAGCCGAGATGCAGGAGGCCATGGAGACCTTCAAGTCGCTGCTGGCTGGGCCACCGGATGTGGTGATGGCCGAGCTGGTGGCAGCGAAGGGCTTCGGGACCTGATGACCGGCGACGGTCGGGACTCGCCGAACACGATGAAGGAGTAGAAGAGATGTCTCATTACCTATTGTCGGTCCACTCGGTGGAGGGCGAGAGTCACCCACCACCGGATCCGAACCAGATGGAGCAGATGATGGCGAAGGTCAACGCGCTCGAGGCTCGGATGGAGGCCGAGAATGCGCTGGTGTTTTCTGGGGCGCTCCATGGTGCTGACATCGCAACCGTGGTGAGAGCCCAAGACGATGAGGTGCTCACGACCGATGGTCCCTTCGCCGAGGCGAAGGAACAGATCGCCGGCATCTACCTGGTCGACGCGCCGGATCTGGACAAGGCGCTGGACTGGGCGGCGCAGACCTCGGACTGTGTCGGCCGTGCCATCGAGGTCCGCTCGTTCCAGCACGCCCGCATAGTGTGATTGACCGCTCCGACCCGGTCGACGCCGAACGCATTGGGTCGGTCTTCCGGGAGGAATCCGGGCGCGCTATCGCCTCACTGGTCCGCCGATTCGGTGATATCGATCTCGCCGAGGAAGCGGTCCAGGAGGCGTTCGCTCGAGCACTAGCCCGATGGCCCATCGACGGGCTACCCCCCGCCCCAGGAGCGTGGATCATCACCACCGGCCGTAACCGGATCATCGACCGGCTCCGCCGCGAGGGCACTCGAGAGGAACGACATCACCGAGCCGTCCTCCTCGCCGACCAATCCGCCCCCGACCCAACCGATCAGGAGCCGACAGTGGATGATGACCGCCTCCGTCTGATCTTCATGTGTTGCCACCCGGCCCTGGCCCCCGAAGCCCAAATCGCGCTCACACTCCGGTTGATTGGCGGTCTGCAAACCGACGAGATCGCTCGCGCCTTCGTCGTCGAACCCAGAACAATGGCCCAGCGCCTCACCCGGGCCAAACGCAAGATCAGGGACAACAACATTCCCTACCGAGTCCCCTCCGCCGCCGAGTTGACGAACCGGCTCCGACCGGTGCTCGCCGTCGTCTACCTCATCTTCAACGAGGGCTACCTCCCCGCCTCCGGCGAACACGTGATCCGAGCCGAGCTCAGCGCCGAAGCAATCCGCCTTGCCCGAGTATTGGCCCACCTCATGCCAGACGAACCCGAAGTGGCCGGACTCCTCGCCCTCCTCACCCTCACCGAAGCCCGCCGCCCGGCCCGGGTCGACACCACCGGCGGCATCGTCCGACTGGCCGACCAGGACCGCACACTCTGGGACCAAGACCTGATCGGCGAGGGCCACGAACTGGTCCGCCGATGCGTTCGCCGAAACCAACCCGGCCCGTACCAACTCCAAGCCGCGATCGCCGCGGTCCACGCCAACGCCTACACCGCCGACCAGACCAGCTGGGACAAGATCCTCGACCTCTACGACCAGCTCCACGCCTTGGCCCCCACCCCGATCGTGGCTCTCAACCGCGCCATCGCCCTTGCCGAAGTCCACGGCCCCGAACGCGCGCTCGCCATCATCGACCCCCTGCCCCTCGACGGCTACCCCCTCAAGCATGCCACCCGAGGCGACCTCCTCGAACGCATCGGCGAGTACGCCCTGGCCGCCGACGCCTTCACCCATGCCGCCAGCCTCACCAACAACACCGCCGAACGCACCCTCCTCACCCAACGAGCCACCATCTGCCATGAGTAGGCCCCACAACCCTGACCCGATGGAAGGTCAGATCACTATGGCAAAGTCGTCGCGTTGACCCCGCTATCCGGCCAGTCCTGATCGGTCACCGATACCCGAGCCACGCTCCCAGCTGCCTCATATCGACAGCACAGAATCCCGACTCGAGGCTCTCAGGAGCGACGAGGCGGCCTCTCCTACACAACCATGAGGATCCGAGAACGGAGCGAGTTCGACGAGGGTGCGGCCCCGCCCGACGTCAGCGAGCAACTCGGCCTGGACGGAGGCGGTGTGTGCGGCTCCGTTGGATCCAGGCATCGTCGTGTCGGCTCAATTCTGCTGCGGAGACCTGGAATCTCGGGGGAATCTTGGCTTGCGTGTCGTATTTGCGACGCCCGCTCGTTCAAGAGATACCGAACGACCTTTGGTCGAAGGTAGAGGAGGAACTGTCATGTTGACGAGACTTGGAAGTTGGTGTTTCATCCATCCCTGGCGGGTGCTGGGGACATGGCTGATCGCTCAATCCGACGCTGGTGGCAGGACCGCCCGCTTCGAATTCACCGGAGAGGCCAGTGAGTTGCCGGAGTATGGCATCGATGGCCCTGGGCATCTCAGGACGCTCCCGTCGGACTGTTGTGGCCCGGATCGGTCTTCGATCCTTGAGTGCAGGGTGGGGCTGAGAACTCCGATGGCCTGCCGGAGGTCGATTGGGAACACGCGACTCTGATTGAGAGGCCGGCGTGGTAGCTATTCATCGGCCAGCTACCGTTCACCGGCCCGGTCGTCGATCGGGCTGACCTCGACGGTGTTCGAGCGGGGTGAACGGACCGGGTAGATGCTCAGCAAGCGCTGTCGTCATGGTGCTGGCCTGGACGATGGCAATCAGAGTCCCGGGTCGGTGCACTGGGTGGCGTCGGGTGCAGGGTTCGGGGTGAAGATTCGTGGCTCGCTGGCGAATCCTGACCCGGTGGTGTCCGTCGTGAGGTAGCTCACGACGGCATCGGCAATTGCTACCGCCGCGACGCTGACATACCGATCGCTTGCGAACAGCTCGGCCTCCGCTCGGTTGGCGATGTATCCGAGCTCGACGAGAGCGGTCGGTGTCGCTGGGCGACGGATCATGCCGTAGGCGTCCTCGCCTCCAGGTTCCAGCACCTGAAGGACACCGGCTTGGGATGCGCTGGTCCAGGCGATGTCGAACTGGCGGAGTGCGTTCACGATCGACTCGTACAGGACCCCGCCGAGCCGCCCGGATTCGGACGACCCCGATTGGATGAAGATCTCGGTACCAGGATCGTCCGAGGGCTGATGGACCGGGGCGTTGTGGTGGATCGACACCAGCACCTCGGCCTGGAGCCGATCGGCCAGGGCGGCGCGTACCGAGAGCAGCGTCGGGTAGTTGCCGGTTCGGGTCAGGACAGCGCTCACGCCCCGGTTTGCTAGCTGGGCCTCGACGGCCTCGGCGACCGTCAGATTCAGGTCCCGTTCCACCAATCCGTTCGGCCCCACTGCTCCGGTGTCGTGTGCTCCGCCATGACCCGGATCGATCACAACCGACACTGGGCCGATCACTTGACCGCCAGTGACCTCGACGGTGTTCGAGCAGGGTGAACGGACCAGGTATCCGTCGGTGGTTGCTTCGATGATGGCCACCGGCACGCCGCGGGGTGAGAGAAGAGCGAGCCCCTCACCTGTGAACGGATCCGGTGCTGTGGAGTCTGGGGCTGTCGACGCGGTAGTCGTGGTCGACAGTGTCGTGGTAGTGGTGGTCGACAGTGTCGTCGTAGGTGGTGGCACGGTCGACGAGGTCGTGATCGGCACCGTCGTGGTGGTGGTCGAGTCAGCGGTGCTAGTCGTGGTGGTGGTGGTGGGCGGCTGGCTGCTTGGGGTCAGGCGAGCGGTCACCGGAAGGGGAGAGGAAGACGCCGATGGGAAAGTGATGTCGGTTGCCAACCCGGAGGGGTCCGGATTGCTACTGCAGCTGGCGACGGCCAGGCCAAATAGTGCCATCAACGACAGCCATGCTTTCATGACGACCCCCCTGAGGTATAGGGGACTGGGGGACCACCGGGGGCAGGATGCTGGGGATCACGCCAACCGCCATTCCTATTCCGATACTGAGCTTGGTCGAACCCGCAGAACCCTTCGATGCAGCACTCGCGACGCTAGCAGTCAGGTCTACTCGCCAGGTATCGCGCTGATCGGCCCAGTCAGACAATCCCCAGCAGGACCAGGAGTCCCTCATAGGCGGCGACAGCAGTGGCGCCGAGTATGACCACGGCTACAGCAAAGAGACTTGATGGTCGGGCTGCCCCCAATCTGGTCGAAAATCGCGGCTAGTGGCGAAACCGGCATCCCCACGATGATGTGAGTGATGTATCGGCGCCCTACAACCGGCAGGGACGATCGAGTGGTCTGGGCGATCAAACATGTGCCACGCATAATGTGCGCTGGCACGCAGGCCCGAGTTGCCCCGAGAGGTATCGATCTGGTCGGCGAAGGCCGGGTCGATTCGAGGGCAGTCGACGAGTGATGTCGAGCGCGCGCGATACGTGTCCGGGTGGTGTGTCTGCCCCGCTCAGGGACCGCCGAGGAGGCCGTAGTAGGTGTACTTGTCATCACTGATTTCGAGCCAAAGCCCCGAAGTGCAGAGCTCCCAAGACCCCGACCAGCCTTCTGGGCGGACCGAGTCTCGGGCGAGGATTGGTTGCCCGACGAGCGGTGGAATCCGCCCGACTTGCTCTAGCGGCGCAGATCCGCCGATCGCCAGACTGTCGATCTCTGAAGCGGACATCGCAAACCAGGTTTCGCTGCGCCGGTAGGTCCGGTCGCAGTAGAGGATTCGTTCTGGGTGTCGTTCCCATGGCACCCGCGCACGTGCTTGCCGGGTCCAAACTACGAAGACCACGAGCACCGCTACGGCGACCGCCAAGAGCGAGGCTCGGACGAGTATCCCACGACGTGTAAGGGCCATCGAAGACAGCTTCGCGCGGCAGACACCGCTGCCCGTTTCAGGGGCGCCGTTCCGGCCCTGCGTGAACGCCTCCCAGGGCGCTCGCACCCCGTCGAACTGCCCGGAGATGCGTGCAGCAGCAGGCCGTCCTGACGCGTTCCCACTGGT
>JAAETV010000742.1 GCA_024227975.1 Actinomycetes bacterium | reverse complement strand
CAGATCATGCGACCGGCCGCTCGGATAGTCGGACCCATCTGCGCTCCACTGTTGCAAGCATCGCGAACCGAGAGCTCGAGGTAGTCCTTGCCCCCACAATCGCGTATGGCGGTGATGCCACCGGCGAGGGTCGCCTGGGCCCTACCCAGGGCGTCCAATACAATCTGACCTGGGGGAGTGCCTGCACCCAGAGCCAGAGGGTTGGGGTCACCCCCGAGACATAGGTGCACATGACAGTCGATCAGTCCGGGTAGCAGGGTGCCACCGCTCGTGTCGACGGTCTGGCCGGCATAACCGTCGAAGTCCCCGTCCGGGGCCACCCGATCGATTCTGCCGTCGTCGACCAGGACGCTCCGCCCCTCAATGGGCGGGTTCTGACCGTCGAAGAGCTTGCCCCCTCTGAACAGGATCTGCATGACCGGACCTTTCGAGCTCGACGACACCTCTGACTGCGGGTCCCGGATGATCACCATCCGGTCGGCCCCAGTCATTGGGACACTAGATCATGGTCCGCCCCCTATGCCCACCGACCCTCGACCCTGAGAATACGGGGCCGGAACCCTGAGGGGTCTCCGGGTCGGGTGAGGGTCTTATCAGGACAAGACCCGATGGGCGGCTGATCCCAATCTTTCTAAGTTCGGAGTAGTAACCAACTGACTCTTCCAAAGCAGGTATCCGGCATGTCAATCACCCTCGACGCTCCCGTTCCAACCGGAACCGGATTGGGCGTGAGCGCCGCCGCCGCCCACAGGGCACGCAAGGTGTACGGCTCGGGCGACACCGAGATCGTGGCCCTCGATGATGTCGACGTCTCCTTCACCGCCGGCAAGATGACAGCCATCATGGGCCCATCAGGATCGGGCAAGTCGACCTTGATGCAGTGCATGGCTGGCCTCGATCAGCTCAGTGCCGGTGAAGTCTTCATCGGCGACATCAATCTGTCGTCGCTCAACGAGCGGCAACTGACACGGCTGCGACGGGACCGGATCGGGTTCGTCTTCCAAGCCTTCAACCTCATCCCCACCCTGAGCGCCATCGAGAACATCACCCTGCCGCTCGACCTGGCCGGTGTCCGCCCCGATCAATCCTGGATCAACCATGTTGTGGCCGCGGTAGGTCTGGGCGACCGCCTCCGTCACCGCCCATCCGAGCTGTCGGGCGGCCAGCAGCAGAGGGTGGCTGTGGCTCGTGCTCTGGCCAGCCGACCGAAGATCATCTTCGCCGACGAACCAACGGGCAATCTCGATTCGCGGACCGGGGGTGAGATCCTGGCCTTCATGGCCCGCGCCGTTGTCGAACTCGACCAGACAATCGTGATGGTCACCCACGATCCCGGGGCCGCATCCCACGCCGACCGGGTGGTGTTCCTAGCCGACGGTCGCATCGTCGATCAGCTCGATTTCCCCACTCCTGACTCCATCCTCGACCGCATGCGCGGCCTCGGCAACTGAGCCGACGCAACCAGAAGGAGCATGCAGATGCTGCGCTTGACCCTCAAGAACCTCGCCGCCAACCGGCTGCGGTTCGCCCTCACCACCTTCGCCGTCATCCTGGCCGTTTCGTTCGTCGTTTCGTCGTTCGTGCTGACCGATGGGCTGCGGTCCAGTTTCAACACCCTCTCGGGAGAGATTGTCGAAGGAACTGACTTCGAGGTCCGTCCCGTCGATGACCTCGGCCGATCCGAACCGCTGTCACCCGCCCTTCTCGGTCAGGTGGCCGAGGTCGAAGGAGTGGTGGCCGCGGCTCCCATCATCGACGCCGAGAACACGATCCGCCCCATCAAAGCCGACGGGAACGAGATATCGGCCGCCGGGCCGCCCCAACTGGCCATGGCCTGGATCGACGATGCCCGCCTGTCGAGTTTCACTCTGGTCGAGGGCGAGCCACCCCGCCGGCCGGGTGAGTTCACGATGGACCTCGATGCCGCCGCAAACCATGGCTTCTTGGTCGGTCAGACCTATGACTTCATCACTCCCCAGGGCCGAACCCAGGCCACCTTGACTGGGTTGGTCAGCTTCGGGGCCAACAACGACACCTTGGGCGCGACCCTGATGCAGTTCGATCTCCCCGCCCTCCAAGAACTGGTTGGCACCGAGGGCTACGACTCGATCCAGATCGCCGTCGACGATGGCGCCGATCGAGTCGTCGTCGAATCAGAACTGGCGGCGCTCGCACCCGGAGCGGCGATCGTCGACAACGCCACTCTGGAATCCGAGCAGCGAGCCGATTTCAACAGCGGGATCGACATAGTCGGCAACATCCTGCTCGGGTTTGCGGGGATCTCCCTGTTCGTCTCGATCTTCATCATCTACAACACCTTCTCCATCGTGTTGGGCCAACGAACCCGTGAGCTCGGATTGCTGCGGGCGGTGGGGGCCGATCCCGTCCAGCTGCGTCGCTCAGTCCTGGCCGAAGCGGCCGTGATCGGCTCAGCCGCCTCGGTCATTGGAATCGGGGTCGGGGTCGGGGTCGCCTTTGGCCTTCGGGCCTTGTTCGACGCCATCGGCGCCCAACTCCCCGACTCACCCGTGATCATCTCGGCTCGGACCATGATCGTGGCCGCCGTCGTCGGAATTGGGGCCACATTGGTCTCGGCTATCGGACCGGCCCGCAAGGCCTCGAGTGTTCCCCCGATAGCTGCCCTGCGTGATGGGGCTGCGGCTGGGGCCGCCAGTGGGCGGACCAGGCTTCTGGTCGGAACCGGTCTCCTGGGTGCAGGAGGGGTAGCTGGTGCTCTCGGCCTGTTTATCGCCTCGACGACGGCATCGGTTGTTGCCCTCCTTGCGGTTGGCGCCATCGGGATGTTCACCGGGCTAGCCATGGTCAGTCCAGTGATCGCGGTCCCTCTCACCAATGTGTTGGGGTGGCCAGGGCGCCGGCTGTTCGGAGTCTCAGGCCGCCTCGCTCGGGACAATGCCGGCCGCAACCCCCAGCGGACAGCAACGACGGCCGCCGCCCTCATGATCGGGCTGGCCCTGGTGGCCATGGCTCTGGTGGTTGGCGAGTCGGTCAAGGCCGAGCTCCGATCCACCCTCGAGAGCTCGGTTCATGCCGACTATCTTGTCGATGAGGACGGTGACAGCCTATTCACTTCCACCGTCGCCGCTGACCTCGATGCCCTGTCCGAGACCGGTCCAGTTGCCAGCTTCCGCTACGACGAAGCCCACGTCGGTGGGGAGCTCACTGACATCATCGGAACCGACCTGGTGGCCGCTGAGCATTTATTCGATCTCGCCATCAGCAGCGGGGTGGCCGTCGAACCCGCAGTTTCCGATCCCCTGTTGATCTCTGACGAGATTGCGGCCGCCCAGTCGATCGGGGTCGGCGACATCGTGTCGATGACCTTTGCCGCCGGGGTCGACCGCGACCTCACCGTGATCGGCATCTATGAAGACGACATCATCGTCGAGGAGAGCTACCTACTGGACCTCACCACCTGGACCGAGGTCGGGGCTGAGTCCTCCGATGCCTGGATCGGGTTCTCACTAGCTGATGGAGTGACCCCGACCCAGGGCGAAGCGGCTCTCGCCCCGATTGCCGAGACCTACCCAATGGTCACCATCGCCACCGCCAGTGACTTCCTCGACTCCCTCGAAGGCATCGTCGACCAGGCCCTGGCCACAGTCAACGTGATGGTGGCTCTGGCCGTGATCATCGCCCTGATCGGGATCGCAAACACGCTGGCCCTATCGGTCTTCGAGCGAACCCGGGAGCTGGGCCTGCTGAGGGCCGTCGGCATGAGCCGGCGCCAACTTCGGACCATGATCCGCTTGGAAGCGGCGCTGGTCGCCCTTCTGGGTGCTGTGTTGGGGGTTGGCGTCGGAATCCTATTCGGCTGGGCGGCCGTCGTTGCCCTGCCCGCCTCGGTCACATCAACCCTCGCCGTTCCCGTCGCCAGGATTTTGATCCTGGTCACTGTGGCTGGAATAGCCGGACTGGTTGCCGCTTGGGGTCCCGCTCGCCGGGCCGGACGCCTCGATGTGCTCGACGCCATCGCCAACTGAGCCGCTCGGGCACCCTCGGTCTTGGGGGCCTGAACCATGACCGGGATCGCAGTGCTTGCCGGAGCGCTGCGGTCCCCAGGCCGTTCCTGGCTCAGTGCTCGACTCGAGGGGTCAGTTGCACCAGTACTCCGGAGGCGTGGCGGGGGTGGATCATCCAGTGGGGTGGACGATGGTCGACCCGCACTTCCATGGCCCGGAGCCGATCCAGCGTTGCCCCGAGGTCACCGACGGGCAAGGCCAAGGCGGCGGGTCCCTCCCCCCGGCTGATGAGCCGGGAGGCCATCGGGGTATCGTGGCCCGGCGTCGGGCAGACCAGTTCGATCATGGCTGATCCGAGGTGGACTCGGGCTGCTGAGAAGGCCCCGTCGGAGAGGGGATGGAAGCCCATCTGCTCGGCCTCCACTCCCGTTATGGCCCGCCACCGTTCGCTGGCCTGCTCCAGATCAGCAACCAGAAGGGCCAGGTGGTCGAGCGTGGCTCCGTTGGGAGAGCCAGGATCCACGGGGAGTTCGGTCGAGCCGGACTGGCTGATGCCAACCCTGATGCCGTTGATCTCGAACTCCAGCCGCTCGTGATCGTGGCTGAGGTCCGGTTCCCAACGACCGATTGCCGCTGCCCGCATCGCCAGATCGTCGGCCTCCAACTCGATGGCGGTGACACCGTCAGCCCCGGCCGAGTCGGAACGGGGGCGGAGGATGAGCCAGGTGTCTCCCACTGGCAACCAGACTGCCCCCTTTCGTTGCTCAGAGTCCGTGCCGGAGACAGTCCGACAGACCTGGCGCGACCGATCAGGATCGGAGGTCGTGATCTCGATGGCGATCACCTTGGTCGTCACCCTGCTCAGAGTAGCCATCAACCCTGGAACTGTTCCTGGCTGGTGGGGAGGAAGGGCCCTATTGTTCGGTCAGACCGGCCCGGCCGATGGTCGGAGATGAGGACACTCGACATGGACCGGTACGTGCTAGTCGAACGCAGCGGAGACGACGGCCGTATTGCCACCGTCGTGTTGAATCGACCTGAGCGTCGCAATGCTCTGATCGGGCCGATGGCCACCGAGCTGGCCGACCGGCTGGAGGAGCTGGGCTCCACCCCGGAGGTGACCGTGGTCGTGCTGCGGGGGGCCGGGGATGCATTCTGTTCCGGTCTCGATCTGAAGGAGTTCGGGGCCGACCCCCAACCGGACTGGGTCCCCACTTTCAGCCAGGAGTGGCGGCGAGCCCACCGAGCCTTGTTCGATCTGCCGGCTGTTCTCATCGGGGCCCTCCAGCGGGCCGCCGTCAACGGGGGAGCTGCCCTTGCCCTGGCCTGCGACTTCCTCATTGCCGGGGATGAATCCTTCCTCCAGGTCGGTGAGATCCAGCAGGGGATGGCGGCCCCCATGAACATGGCCTGGCTGTGCCTCCGTCACTCCGAGGCCCTGGCCGCCAGGGTGGCCCTCCTCGGCGACCGCCTCCCCGGCCCCACCCTGGTGTCCCTCGGTCTAGCTCACCAGAGCGTCCCCGAATCCGAGGTCTTGTCGTGTGTGGCTGAGCTGGCGAGTCGGATAGGGGACCACGATGCCACCGGGGTGCACCGGATCAAGTCGGCTCTTCGCCGTACCGGGCCTGCCACCTCGGCCGAGGATTGGTTCGCCCGCCCCTTGGAGGCCGACCCCCTGAGTCCAACCGTTCGGCCGGTAGCAGCCCTCGACCGCTGAGCGAGGAGCGGGAGTGGCCGGGGTGGCGCGTTTCCGGCCCCCACAACGGTCATTCTGGGTGCATGAACCAACCCACGGGACTCGGCACGATCCGCAACCTCGACTACGTGATGCTCCTCTGTACAGAGATCGAGCCGATGCGCGACTTCTACGCTGATGTACTTGGCTTTCCTATTTGCCGTGAGATCCCCGGCAAGTTCGTGGAGCTACGAGTCGGAGGATCCCTTCTGGCGTTGCGTCTCCGCGGTCGCCCCTACGACGGTTCACCATCGGTGCCGACTTCGGCATCAGTCCAGCTTGCCTTTCGGGTGCCTCCGAGCGATGTCGACGTG
>JAAETV010000741.1 GCA_024227975.1 Actinomycetes bacterium | reverse complement strand
GTCAGGTCGACTTCATCGAGGTAGACCCCAGCTGACACGCTCAACAAGCTGCACCACTATCGGCCCCATTGAGCAGGTGACTTTGAAGTGATCCCGAGTGGGCCGGAGGTGCCGACGTACCGTGGCTAGCGCCGACGCTGAGGAGGAGTGGTGGTTGTGTGGGATTCGACGATGTCAGGGAGTTGCGCATCGGTCGGAGTGATCGTGGTGTGTACGCCTCGTGCGATGCTCTGAGCATGACCTTCTCAGTCGTCTCACCGGTCGGGACCAACCACGTAGAGGACATCCTTCGATTGTTCAGTCGCGAGTGGTGGACCAAGGATCGGTCTCGTTCCGACATCGAACAGATCGTTGCCGGAAGTACCACGACTGTCGGCCTCGTTGTCAGCGGCAAACTGGTCGCTTTCGCCAGGATCCTCTCCGACCAGTGCTACCTTGCCATGGTCCTAGACGTGATCGTTGACCACAGCTGTCGTGGCCAAGGCCTCGGCGATCGACTGCTGGAAGTAGTGCTGGACCTCCCCGACGTGGCATCGGCCAACAGCGTGGAACTGGTCTGCCAACCCGACCTGTTCGCCTTCTACAAACGGCATGGCTTCACTGCCAACGTAGGCCAATCCACGCTGATGCGACGGACCTCGGACCCAGCTCTCGGCAGCTGACGAATGCCCCAGTGCCGGCATCGATTCCGAGTGGCCGAGGCGATCGGAAGCGAGATCACCCACAGCGTCCGATGGCCGTCGGGGCCCGATGGGCTGCAGACCACCCTGAGTGACGACGTCGCCTTGGACGCCTGGCGGGGTGACCGATGAATCTGGGAACCGTACTCTGACTCGCTCATGTCCTCGCTCTTGCCACGGCCAGCTGCTGGCCGACGTCAAGCACTGTCGGATTGTCGCTAAGGACTACAAAGATATGTGCCGATTCTGGGGGCTTTGATGCAGCTAGGTTTGCTGCGGTGGTTGACGAGAAGGCTGAGCTGGTTGCATCGCTGGGGGCGCTGAACGAAGAGGTGCTGGCGAAGCTCGAGGGGCTGAGTGAATACGAGCTCCGTAGGCCGTTGACGCCAACGGGTACGAACCTGCTGGGGATCGTGAAGCACCTCGCCAGTGTCCAAGCTGGCTACTTCGGAGACGTGTTCGGGCGCCCGTGGCCGAAGCCAATGCCTTGGCTCGGTCCGGACGCGATGGCAAACGACGACATGTTCGCCGCAGCCGCTGAGACCAGCGGGTGGGTCCGGGACTTCTACCGCCGGTCGTGGGCGCACGCCACCGAGACGTTCGCTGTCACTCAGCTTGATGGGACCGGCACGGTGCCGTGGTGGCCACTGGAGCGCCGCCATCCGACTCTGCGTACGGTACTGGTGCACATGACAGTTGAGACATCACGGCATGCGGGGCACCTCGACATCGTCCGAGAGCTGATCGATGGTCAGGCCGGCCGGTTTGCTGCAGATCCGAGCCTGCCCGGTGACGACGAGATCGACTGGGTCGCATACGTCACCAGGGTCGAGGCAGCCGCTGAGGTAGCGGCGAGGGATTCGCCCGACGAATCCTCCTCACTCTGATCAGCCTGGCGAGGAAGTGGGGTGACGAAGGCCAACAGATCCAGGTGAGTCGACACAGTGGCAAAACCCGATGAGGCTCCGGTCCCGGTGCGGTCGTAGAGGATCGGGTTCATGCCGGCAGCGGCAGCCCCTTCCAGCTCATTGTCGCTGCTGTCGCCGACGCATAGGCACTCGGTCGACGCTACCCCGAGCGCTTCGGCTGCAAGCGAGTAGATCTCAGTTGCTGGCTTCATTGCCCCGACCTCTGCTGACAGGATCGTATGGTCGAACCATCGGTCCATCTCGTGTTCGACCAACGCATCGCGCACGCCGCGAGAGCAGTTCGACACCCGTCCGATGGTGATGCCGCGTTCTCGAAGATTCTGGATGGCGTCTCGGCCGTCAGAGGACGGTTTGGCGAAGTACACAGCGTACGAGCTTGAGCGGGCCGCTATCGCTGCTTCGATGGTCGTCTCGCTCCAGGGGGCCGAGAGCTTGTGACCGAGGCTACGAAAGTAGTGGAGCCGGAGCAGCGCTAGGTCCGGTTGGGTCGCCCGATCTCCGGGCCATGTTGCAGGTCATCGTCAGTAGTTGGCCTGGTCCCGCAACGTACACGACTGAAGAACTCAGGCCGAGTCGTCTCCGTCAGTCCGGAATTCGAGGATGAGCGAAGCCGTGACGCCATCGATGGCCCCGCTGACTGCGAGGTCCTGAGCGGTTTGGAAGGCCCGGACCCAAACCTCGGTCTCATCACCGAAGTCTCCATCGGCCCCGAATTGAGGCAGCGCGGTGGCGTTCCAGCCCAACAGGCCTTCTTGGAACATGGTGATGGCCTTGCCCTTTGCTCCCTTTCGCAAGATCATTTCGTCGACCTCCTCGTTGATGACTGCCAACCGATTGATCTCGTCGATCTGTACATGAAGGTTATCTCCCGGGCAGGCTGTCGGCCTGATATCGCGATGGCCACCGGTCAGGGTTTCGGGCCACCAACCTTGGCCGTGGCCGTGTCGTACCAACGCCGCGACCTGTCTCACCAAACCCGTAGGGACGGGGTCGTTCTCGAAGTTACCCATGACACAAATGCCGTGCGAGATGCCGTTGTGATCAAGAGTGTGGCCACCTCGGACACCTGGCCCACGACCCTCGTAGATGGCGAAAGTGACCCGGTCGATCAGGAACGAATAGGCGATATCGGTCCAGCCTCGAAAATCCATATGGAAGTTCTGGATACTTCGAACGCCAATCTCGCCCCGTTCGCTCCCAGCGGAGTGATGAAGCCAAAG
>JAAETV010000740.1 GCA_024227975.1 Actinomycetes bacterium | reverse complement strand
AGGGCCTTGGCCCGGACCGTGAAGGCCGTCCCGATCCGGCCCAGGCCCACCACCCCACAGACCGACCGGGACAAGCGGCGGGACAGGGGGTTCTCTCGGGGTTGCCAGTTGGCGATGGGATCGGCGGCCAGGCGGCGGTTGTGCATGGGGATGCAGCGAATGAGGGAGAGGAGCAAGGCCAGGGCATGGTCGGCCACCTCCTGGGTCCCATAGTCGGGAACATTGCATACCGGGATACCCCGGTCCCCCCACCGAGCGGTATTGAGATTGTCGAACCCGACCTTGGGGGTGACCAGGATCCGGCACCGCTCCAACCGGGGGAGGTACTCATCGGGAATGTCGGTCACGCTGATCAGGGCATCGGCGGCAGCCCACATCTCAGCCGGGACTTGATCATGGCCATCGAAGAAGACGGCTTCACCATCGGGGGCAACGGAGTCCTGTTCGATGGTGCGCTGCTCGCTCCATCGCATGTCCGGCCAGAGAATCGTGTAGCTCATACGACGTTCCTAGCCTCCTCCAAGGCCGTGAGCGAGTCAGCGGGCATCAATCAGGTTGGATACTGCCGTCGCCCCTGATTCACTGGACTCGGTGATTACCACGTTCGTGACTACTGAGGGCTTCGGGCCGGCAGCTAGCACGTTCGACGTACTCGTACTTCCCTAGCGCACGCGTTATCGACGACCGCGTGCGCCAAGCCTCCCCACCGAGCGGGAGGCTTTCTTGATTTTGACCGACTGACCAGGAGCTACAACTGATGTCGCCCGCAGGTACCGAGCTGAACGGGGGCCAGGCCCTCATCAAGAGCCTCGAAATGGAAGGCGTCGAAGTCATCTTCGGCTACCCCGGTGGCGCCATCTTGCCGGTATACGACCCCATCATCGACTCCAAGATCCGCCATGTGCTGGTCCGACACGAGCAGGGGGCCGGTCATATGGCCGAGGGCTACGCTCACGTCACGGGCAAGCCCGGGGTGTGCATGGTGACCAGTGGGCCAGCGGCGACCAATGTCGTGACCCCCCTGGCCGACGCCTATCTCGACTCCGTCCCCCTGGTCTGCATCACCGGCCAGGTGGCCAGGGCCGCCATTGGCACCGACGCCTTCCAGGAGTGCGACACGACTGGCATAACCCGATCGGTGACCAAGCACAACATGTTGGTGACCGAGGCCGAGGACATCCCCAGGGCGGTCAAGGAGGCCTTTCACATAGCAACCACCGGGCGACCTGGCCCGGTCCTGATCGATGTGCCGAAGAACATCGTCGACGCCAACAACCCAGACGCCTACTTCACCTGGTCCTACCCCGACACCGTCAACCTCCCCGGTTATCGGCCCCAACTCAACGCCGATCCCGCCTCCATTGCCGAAGCCGTTGAGCTGATGGTGACAGCCAAGCGACCCGTGCTCTATGTCGGCGGTGGTGTGCTCAAGGCCCGGGGGGCCGAGGTCTTGCTCCGGCTAGCCGAGATGGGCAACATCCCGGTCGTCACCACGCTGATGGCCCGCGGTGCCTTCCCCGACAGTCATGAGCTGTGCCTCGGCATGCCCGGGATGCACGGCAACTACACCGCCGTGAGCGCCATCCAGCAGTCTGATCTGCTGATCGCCATGGGCAGCCGCTTCGACGACCGCGTCACAGGCAAAGTTGGAGCCTTCGCCCCCGACGCCAAGGTCATCCATGTCGACATCGACCCCGCCGAGCACGGCAAGGTTCGCCTCCCCGATGTGTCAGTGGTAGGAGACTGCCGGCTGGCCATGGAGGACCTGGTCGCTGAGATCACCGAACGAGGCGGCGAGTCAGCCTTCGCCTCCCATCAGGCGTGGCGTCAGCAGCTCTCGGGCTGGCAGGAGAAGTACCCCCTGGTCTACGAGCAATCGGCCCCTGGCGATTATCTGAAACCCCAATACGTGCTGGAGCACCTGCGAGACGGCTGCCCGGCCGACACCATCGTGGCCTCCGGGGTCGGCCAACACCAGATGTGGACCAGCCAGTATTGGCGTTTCGACCACCCATACACCTTCGTCAACTCCGGTGGTCTGGGGACGATGGGCTTCTCCATCCCCGCTGCCATCGGAGCCAAGGCTGCGATGCCAAACCGCCTGGTGTGGGCCGTCGACGGAGACGGCTGTTTCCAGATGACGGCTCAGGAACTGGTCACGGCATCGGT
>JAAETV010000739.1 GCA_024227975.1 Actinomycetes bacterium | reverse complement strand
GGCGGGCCACTGAATCGGCACCAGATCAGCCGTATCCTCAACCGCATCGCTAAGGCTGCCGGGATCGGGCATGTCCACCCCCACCAGCTCCGTCACACGTTGGCGACCCAGGCCATCAACCGCGGGATGAGCCTCGAAGCCGTCGCTGCCATGCTGGGCCACAAAACCCTGCGCATGACCCTGGTCTATGCCCGGGTCGCTGACCAGACCGTTGCCGACGCCTACGACGCTGTTTCCGATCAGGTCGATACGCTCTATACCAAACCCAATGGGCTCAGAGCCAACGGGAACGGCTCCGTCGGGATGGCCAGCCTCGCCGATCAATACCACCACACCATGCTGGGCAACGGCTGGTGCAACCGGCCACCACAAATCGATTGCCAATTCGAGTCGATCTGCGAATCGTGCGCCTACTACAACACCGACCCGAGCTTCGAGCCGGCTCTGCAGGCTCAGCGGGATCACGCCGCCGAACAAGATCAGCACCACCGAGTTGACCTCTTCCAGATGCTCATCGACCGCAACCAACAAGCCCAACCATGACCACCGATTACCCACATATCACGAAATCGTTTGACACGATTACCCACATAAGTGCCGAT
>JAAETV010000738.1 GCA_024227975.1 Actinomycetes bacterium | reverse complement strand
TAGTTAAATTACCTTAGTTTAAATTACTTTATTTTAGTCTTATTTTAGCTCTATTTTAAACTAACTAAAGACTTAAAGACGATATTTATTTAATTTAGTCTTATTTTAACGTTCAGTTAAAATCGATCGACTGATCTTATAAACCTCGAACGATTGGTCAGCGTAGATCAGGTTCGGATCGTTGCCAGGGCTGATGAGGTGCCCGCGATTGTGGCGGACTATGTCGAGCCAATACTCGCGGACCTCGACCTCGGTAGCTGGTCGGCCCCAGCCTTCCTCCAGGACTGTCTCGGCCATCTTCCAGAAGTGGTCGCCAGGCTCCACTCGCCAGGCGCCGATGACGGTGTCGCCTGAAACCAACGACGAGGGGACTTCGCTGCCTTGATGGCTGGGTATTAGCAGTGACCAGTTCCCCCCGATCGTGACGAAGTCCGCATCCAGTACGGTCCCGTCGGCCATGGCCCGGCCAACGTTCACATCACGGATCTCCGTCCACCGCGAGCCGTCACCAAGATGGCCTTCAGCGAGATCCCACAGGGTGTCTGACGTCTGGACCGAGACCATGAACCCTTGGGCCGTTACGTCAGCAGGTGGGTCGATACTTGTCCCGGGACGTGGGTCGACGATTGTCCCGAGTTCGTCGATCATCACCTCAGCCGCCACGACATCGCCAAGAGCCGGACCCACTGGTACCGCAAGGCCAACACTGCCCTGCACAAACAGCGTTGTCGCAACAGTGAACTGGGCGACAAGACGACGGGCAAGCCACTGCGTTGCTCCGAGGCCTCGCACTGCAGAGGTCTTCACGCCCCGAACAGCAGCTCTCACTTCGACGAAGAAGCTCATCAGGAGCTGCGCCCAGACAACCCACACAACCACGGCGAGGAACTGGACGATCAGGCTGTCGTCTACCTCCCTGCTCTGCAAGCTCAGGACCACCTCGTCCCAAGCGGGAACACCTGTCGGTAACGGATTTCCGACGTAGCGAACCAACAGATATGGAACAACCGCTACGAACCCCACCGCTACAGCCACGGCGGCGCATGCCCGCGTGACGTCGAATAGCAAGCCGGTAGAACGGCGAAGAGTCCTCATGTATCTGGTCCTTCCACTCCCCGGACGACCCTTGCGGTCGCGGTCCCTGACACCGTCTTCTGGTTGATCCCCAGAATGGACAGCATCTCCATGTCAACGGTGTCCGTCACAGTCACGGTCACCGTCTCTGCTGTAGTCGTGTGCGAACCCGTTGCACCGACGAGCGACAAGTACGAGTTGACCTCGACAGCCACAAGCGACGGGTCGAGACTTGTGTTTCCCTGCCGCGTCGCTGTCTCGTCCAACCCTTGTGTCCCCGCGACAGCCGCATTCTGGGCGTTGTCGAGCGCCTCGCGGCGAGCAGCGAGAATCTGGGCGCCATCGAAACTCAGACCGATCGTTGCCACCAGTATCGGCAGCAGAATCAGCCAGAACGTCATCACCGACCCGCGTTCGTCACCCAGCACATGCCAAGCCCGCTGCAGTGCCCCCACGTCAACTACCCCCTCGGAACCTGTCCACAATCGCCGTCGACGTCGCGTCCATAGTCACCGACCCGGGAAGCCCAAGCAGACTTGTGACATCAGAGAGATCCACCACACAGGTCACGGTCGACGTCACCGACCCGCCAGGCGTCAAGTTGGTGGTATCAACGCTGACAGTCAACGTCTCACAGGAAACGTTTCGAGCGGCCAGAGTCTGGATTGCTGCGGTCTCGCCGTCCGCTGCCGCCGGCCCGGCGAACTGTCGCGCCGATGCCGCCCTGGCCGAATCACGCGATGCTGAGATGACATCCTGCTTGATCGTGGCCACTCGCCCCGTGAACAACGCCAAGCCCACG
>JAAETV010000737.1 GCA_024227975.1 Actinomycetes bacterium | reverse complement strand
GGTCACCTTCGTCGACATCTACACCCTGTTCACAGGACCAGACGGTGGGTTCCAGGCCCAACTGATCGATGAAGAAGGCAAGCAGCGGGTGGCCAGGGCCCCCGACGGGGTTCACATCACGTTCACCGGGAGTACCTGGGTGGCCTACCAGGTCTGGGGCGCCATCGAGGACCGCTGGGATCTTCCCGAAGAGACAACCGACGGTGAGCCGACCCCGGAAGCCGAGCTGAACCTCGACGGCCCGACCAAGCCAGGCGGGCTCACCGGGCCTGGCGAGCCTTCCGGGCTGAGGCCCACTACCCCGCCGGTGGAACGAGGACAGCCGCTGGTTCGCTGACAGCTTGCCGCTGGCGTGACATCCGTCGGGCAGGCTCGACCGCAGCCAGCAGAGCCTTGGCCTTGTTCCAGCACTCCTTGTCTTCGAGCTCAGGGCTGCTGTCGGCGACAACCCCGGCCCCGGCCTGGACCGTTGCCCCATTTGGTCCGCAGAACATTGTCCGGATGGTGATGGCGGTATCGAGATTCCCAGAAAAATCGAGATAGCCGACGACACCGGCATAGGGCCCCCGCTTCACCGGCTCCAGCTCATCGATGATCTCCATCGCCCTGACCTTCGGTGCCCCCGAGACGGTCCCAGCCGGCATGGTGGCCCGCAACACGTCGATTACCGACTGGCCGGGGGCCAGATCGCCAGAGACCTGTGAGGTGAGGTGCATGACATGGCTGTAGCGCTCGAGGATCATCATCTCGTCGATGGTCAACGAGCCGTATTCGACGACCCGACCGACATCGTTTCGGGCCAGATCGACGAGCATCACGTGCTCTGCCCGCTCCTTTGGATCCTCCAAGAGCTCGGCTGCCATGAGCCGATCGTGTTCGTCGGTCCGGCCCCGGCGGCGGGTGCCAGCGATGGGCCGGGAGATGACCCGTCCGTCATTGACCTGAACCAGGGGCTCGGGAGAGCAACCGACAATGGTCAGCTCAGGACGACGGAGGAAGTACATGTAGGGGCTGGGATTGATCTGGCGAAGCACCCGGTAGACATCGTAGGGCTGGGCGTCGAGATCGAAATCGAAGCGCTTGGACAACACGACCTGGAAGATGTCGCCGGCCCGGATGTACTCCTTGGCC
>JAAETV010000736.1 GCA_024227975.1 Actinomycetes bacterium | reverse complement strand
GTTGACTCCGACGGGGCGGCCGCACTGATGGCAGGGCTCGAAGCTATGGAAGCCGCCCTAGCTGGCTGAGGAAGGTTGCGATATGGACAAGATGCGTGCAGGCCGGATGGTAGACGTCGGCCGGATGGTCTGCGAGGAAACCGAAGTCTGGGAGCCCGCAGATGGTGACCTGATAGTCCGGAGCAGCTATGCCTCGATCTGCGGCAGTGACCTCCACATCGTGTGTCATGGTGTCGATGTGCCGCCGATGCCATGCAACCATGGCTTCCCCGGCCATGAGGGCATCGGCGAGGTGGTCGAGAGCCGACATCTCGACTTCGCCCCCGGCGACATGGTCCTGACCGTTCCCAATGCCTATGTCGGCACCTGCTTCAACGAGTACCAGACCCTGGGAGCCTCCTACTGCCTGAAGCTGCCCGATACCGACCGGCCACAACTCGAGATGCTGATGGCCCAGCAGCTGGGGACCGTGATCTGGGCTTTACGCAAGAACCCCGTTGACGTGACCGGCAAGACCGTCGTCGTCCTCGGCCAGGGATCGGCCGGCCTGTTCTTCACCCACCTGCTGAAACGAGCGGGGGCGGCCAAGGTCATCACCGCCGAGCTCACCGCGGCCAGGATGAAACTCTCGACCCAGTTGGGGGCCGACCTGGTGGTTGCCAATCATGGCGATGCCCTCCAGCAGGCTGTAATGGATGAGACCGGGGGGATGGGGGCCGACCATGTGGTGGAGGCTGTTGGCCGACGCCAGACCCTGCTCCAGAGCGTCGACCTGGCCCGTCCTGACGGGACCATGTTGTGGTTCGGGCTACCCGATGCCCAGGATCCGGTTCCCGTCAACTTCCACGACTTCTTCCGCAAGCGGCTTACGGCCTGGTCGACCTACGGAGCTCAGGACGAACCTGATCTGGCATCGTTCCAGGTCGCGGCCAACATCATCGCCGGCGGTGAGCTCGACGTGTCGGGCATCGTGAGCCATGTGCTACCGATCGAAGACATCGGCCCAGCCTTCGACCTGGCCAACGACCCAGCTACCGATGACGCGATAAAGGTCTCGCTCTCGTTCAGCTGACGGCGGGGCTAGTGGACTGCCCATCAGGGGCAGCCTCAGTCGTCGTCTTCTTCGTC
>JAAETV010000735.1 GCA_024227975.1 Actinomycetes bacterium | reverse complement strand
CGACGCCGAGGTTCTCGATTCGCAAACCCAGGCGGCGCTCGGTCGTCAACCGCCCGAATCGTACCTGGAGGCGATTGGGGGATGTCTCGCCACCGAAGACGTGAATCCGTTGGGCCACCGTCCCGAAGCGCTCGACCAGTGAGTGGTACTGGTCGTCGTCCAGACCGGTTTCGGACTGAGGTCGTAGTGTCTGAAGATTCACATAGTCCGAGTTGGGATCGGCGACAACGATCGTGATATCGGTGTCGAGCAAGAGACGCTCGAGGATGATCCCGAGGGTGTAGGTCTTGCCCGAGCCGCTTTGGCCGCACAGGAATGTGTGGCGGCCGAAGCCCTTGGCGTGGAGTTGCCCCCTGACGCCGGGCAGGCGCTGGATCCCACCCAGCTCTATCCCTACCCCCTCTTCCAACACCGAGGCGAAGTGATCGGCCACCAGTTTGTCTGGCGCCGGTTCGAGAGGGGACCACCCGAACACCGCAGATCCGTCGAGATGACCCGATCCAGTCCCCTCCAACTCGGCCAGTAGTGACCCGTTCGACCATCGATCGAGAACCCTTGACTACTCACCTTGTCTCTCCGGCGTGCTTGCTAGCGACTCACTCTCCTTCAGGGAGCTGTGTTACCTCTGGGGCATCGGTGGTGTCGGTGGGTGTCTCATTGTCGTCCCCACCCGTCACGTATGCGATCACGAGCACGATGGCGATGAGAAGGGCCAATGCACCGAGGACGATTCCGACTACACCGCTGCTTCCGCCCTGATTCGTTTCGGTTGCGACCGAGGTGGGCTGGGGCGCTGACACTGCATCGGTGCCGGGCGCGGGGGGAGAGAGCCCTTCATGGGCCGCCACCGGATCGATCGAGTTGGAGCCACCACTACTGACCGAATCGGTCCAGCTCATTCCGTCCCAATACCGGTTTGAGTAGCGGCCAGTCGGATCGTTGTACCAGCCTGCATCTGGGTTTGCCATCGCCATTCTCCATGAATCCGGGTAGTCCACGCCCGGGCCATTGCTGGCCTCGGCCGAGATCACCGCGTATGTGTCAACCCACCATCGCAGCTGCTGGGTTCCACGGATAGCGTATGCGAGCCCTTCACCCGGGTGATCTCCTCGACGACGCAGCCACCGCTGGCTCGCCCGTCGCAGGACTAGGGGCGTCGTCCGAGGATGGCTCTGATCGGCGCCCCACCTCGGCCACGAGACGGACACCAGCCGCCGCGACCACGGTCGTGGCGGCGACGAGGAGGACGACCATCCCAGTGGGATGAGTCCACCAGACCAGAGCCAACCCTCCCAGTGAAGCCGTGAGGGTGAGAAGAGCCCGCTCATGGGCAGCGATCCCCTGGATCACGGGGCCCGCTTCTCGCCCTGTACCACTCTCTCTGGCCCGTCCCAGCAGCATGTCCCACGCTCCCCGGACTCTGGCCGCGCTGGGAGAAGGCCCGGCTACCCAGGTCCCAACCAAGACCAGGACCCCGACCACCAGGAGAGCTCGGAATGTTTGAGGCAGGAACCGGGTGAGGATGTCGAAGATTGCGGTTGCCGCCTTGGGGTTGGCGAGATCGTCGGGTAGGCCGGATATGTACTGGTCCCGGGCCCAGGCATAGCTCAAGAGGGCCAAGAGCGTGGGCAGGATGACGGCAAGACCGAGCCGGCGCGCACCGAGACGACGTTGCTCGGCCAGTGCCACCGCTCCGATCAGGAAGCCGAGGGCCAAGACCAGTGAGAACCAGGACAAGCTATTGAACCAGCCAACCTGGTCCTGGATATCGGCCAGCTCCTCCGACTCGACCAGG
Source organism: Actinomycetes bacterium (assembly GCA_024227975.1). The sequence goes on along the minus strand of JAAETV010000735.1, from coordinate 5,286 downwards.
ACCATCTCAGCGTCGAGCTGCTCAGGCGGTATCTGTGAGGTCAGTTCGGTGCCGAGCCCATCATCGAGTCGCTGGACCACGTCTTGGGCAACGGGCCCCAACTTCACCACAACCCGCCCATCATCGGTGGCTACCAGATCGTTGCCCTCTCCCGTGATCAGGGCCGCCAGATTCTCATGGGCCACTCGATTGGCGTCTTCCCACAGTTCAGTGAACTCAGGGGTCGCAAGAATGTGGTCCACCGTTTCCGCAATGAGGCTCTTGGCTCCAGCTTCAATGGGTCCGGCTAGTATCTGCGCGTCTTCGGGCAGCGTCGCCTCGGCGATACCACGGAAGTCGGCTGCTTCGGCCACGGCCTCGGTGACTCTGGAGCTGACCGCGGCCCGAACTTCGTCATCTTCGGCCAGTGGGGCCACGGTCGAGACATACTCGTCGGTGTCGAGCATCGTGTCACGAGCCCAGAGGGTGATCACGGCCAGTGGCAGGAAGATCCCACCCAGAACCGCGCACGAGATCGACAACCAGCGACGACGCCAGCCGGTGGCTCGTGTTTGGCTCGCCGACGCCAGCTCACGGCGCAGTTCGTCGTTCTGCTCCCGCAGTTGTTCCACTTGGGAGAGCAGATCGTCCTCGCTGCCCCCAGGTGTTTCAGGTTCGCCTGTCTTGTCGGTCATCAACGGTGGATACCCCCAATCCCTCCCTGATGATCAGCTATCGACAACATAGACCCGTCCCGACTTCGCAGGAGTCGAGAATCCGTCTTCACCCGGGTGATTCAAGCCAGTAGACCGGTGCTGGCTAGTCTCGGCAGCGTGGGAAACTAGGGTCGGCCGTCGAAGGCCAGCCAGAAACGGATCGAGGAGACGAACATGACCGACAAGGTTCGTGTCGAAGTCAGTGGGGCGATCCGGACGGTGGTGATGAACCGTCCGGAGAAGAGCAACGCCCTTGATGGCGAAATGCTGAGGGGCATGGAAGCAGCCTTCGATCAGGCTGAGGGGCCGGGTGACGAGGAGCGAGTCGCCGTCATCCGCAGTACGGGCCGCGTGTTTTGCGCCGGGCTCGATCTCAGCGGTGGGATCAGCAAGGACCAGAACGTCGAGACCCTGTTCGATCGGGTCCAATCGTGGCCATTGCCTGTAGTGGCGGTGGTGCAGGGTGCCGCCATAGCCGGCGGCAACGAGCTCGCCCTCCACAGTGATTTCGTGGTGGCGGCGGACTCGGCTCGTTTCGGGATGTCCCTGGCCCAGATCGGATTGGCACCGACCTGGTTCCTGACCCGCAAGCTGATGGAGGTGGGAGGCCCGGTCCTGACCCGGGAGATCCTTTTGCTCGGCGACCCAGTTCCCGCTCCCCGGATGTCCGAGTTGGGGCTGATTGCCCGCTGTGTACCCGCTGAGGAGCTCGACGAAGCCGTCGACGCCATTGTCGATCGCTTGGTCCGCAACGCTCCTCTCAGCCTCCGGGCCATGAAGGCCACGATCAAGCGTCAGCTAGACCATTTCGACCTGATCGAGCACGCCGACACCGACGCCCTGGTAGAGGCGGTGATGCGCAGCGATGATGCGACCGAAGGAATGCGGGCCCGAATGGAACGGCGCGACGCTGACTTCACCGGCCGCTGATCGCTGATCGCACCGACGATTCGATCCCGGCCGGTCGGGGATCGGGACCCCTGGGCCTCAGGGGTCGCGGGGGAAGTCGAACAGCTGGCGGGCGACGACCACTCGTTGGACTTGCTGGGTTCCCTCCCCGATGTCGAGGATCTTCACGTCCCGATACAGCTTCTCCAGCATGACGTCGTTGCGGACGCCGGCCTCGCCGCAGATGTCCAGGGCCGCAACCACAGCTTCGAGGATCACCGGCGGGGCGTACAGCTTGGCGTAGCTGGCCTCCAAGGTGTTCGACTCGCCACTCTTGGCCAACCATACGGCATAGAGGTACATCATCCGCGCCGTGTGAAGCCCTCGGCGGATCCGCGCTAGTCGCTCCAGAGCTCGATCCCGGCGCCGCCCATGGGTCGGGTATTCAGACCGCACGAATTCGAGGGCGAAGTCGTGGGCGGCCCGTCCCATCCCCACCCCGTGGGCGGTGTGGAGGGGACGGGTCAGGTTGAAGGTCGCCATCGATGCTTTGAACCCCCGCTTGGCTTGATAGAAGGCTTCGCCTCCGAGGAGGTTGTCATCGGGCAGGTGAACGTCATCGAGGGCGAAGCTCGCCGTCTCGTAACCGCGAGAGCCCATCTTGTGCTCGATCTTGAGGATCTCGAAGCCGGGGGTGCCCCGCTCAACGATGAAGGCCCGGTGGCCCGCTCGTCCCAGGGCTGGGTCGGTGGTGGCCCAGACGATGACCCAGTCGGCTCGGGCCGAATTGGAGCAGAACATCTTCTGGCCGTTGAGGACCCACCCGTCGCCTTCCCGACGAGCCCGGGTCTGGATGCGGGCCACGTCTGAGCCGGCCTCGGGCTCTGTCATGGCCATTGCCCCCCAGCGGGGCTTGGTGGGATCGGTGAAGATCCCGAGGAAACGCTCCCTCTGCTCGGGGGTCCCGGTGTTGCGCAACGCCGGGCCACCGAGCCCGGGTCCCGGCAGGGATAGGGCTACCCCCCGATCCCAATAGGCGGCTTCCTCTCCGAGAAGGAAGTTCCGGACCGGCTTCCAGTCCAGCCCGGACGGGTCCTCGCCTTCGCCAACCATCTTCGACACCAGCCCACCCTGGCGGGCGCAGATGTAGAAGAACTCTGCATCGATGGGAGGAGGGGAAGCGGTACGGTCGGCCTCCAGTCCCAAGGGACGGATATGGCTGGCCCCCAGGCTTCGGAGCTCTTCGAGCATGGCCCGAGTGGGAGCGTCCAGGTCGATCATGGGGTCTCCCCGCTGGTGAGGGGGTCGCCGACCTCGAGGGTGTGGTTGGCAACGTCGAACTCGGCGGCATCACGTCCGCCGGCCAATAAGGCGAGGTGGCGAGCCTCTCGGAACCGCTTCTCGGCCATATGGTCGATGAGGAATCCGTGGCCGCCCAGAAGTTGGATACCGACATTGGTGGCAACGAGAGCAGCATCCATGGTCTCGATCCAAGCCTGGGTGGCCCAATAGCCGGCGTCGGGGTTGCCCCGGTCGACGGCACCGGCCGCATCGCGCACAATGAGGCGGGCTCCGTGGACTCCGGCCGCAGCCGCCGCCAGATCGAAGGCGTTGCCTTGGTGGTGGGCGACGGGCTTGCCGAACACGACTCGCTCGGTGGCGTAGTCGATCGTGTCCTCGATGGCGGCCTGGGCGATACCGATGGCCACCGCCGCCGCCCACAAGCGGGCGCGGCCGCGTACTTGGAGGGCCGTTGTCGAGTCCAGCTCCCATTGGCCGACCAGTGGTAGCTCGTCCAGGTCGAGTGATACACCACCCGACGCTTGGAAGGCTAGGGCTGTTACCGGCTCGATTCGGGCTTGGGCCGCTCTGTCGACGCCCAGCAGCCGCAGGGTTGTGCCGTCGGCTACCCAAATCCAGCCGAGGTCCGGCCATCCTGGGCTCCAGTCCAGGCGGGCTCGGGGAAAGTCAGCATCGGCAACGGTGAAGGCGCAACGAGCGGTGCCCGCTTCGCATGCGGTAGCGACCAATGCGACGACGCTGGAGTCTGGGCATGCATCGATGGCGCCGACCGTGACTCCGATGCGGTCGGCGGCCGGGAGGCCCCCGGCATCGGCGCTGGCTAGTGCCTCCAATGCGACGGTCTTGGCCAGGCAGCCCCATTCGGCCCCACCCAGTCGAGTCGGGAGGTCGAGCCCGCCCAGGGGGAGCTGGTCGAGAACGGCCATGACCTCACGGGGCCATTGGCCCGCCTGCTCGTGCTCCCTGACGGCCGGAGCCAGCCGCTCCCGTCCCAGTCGTCGGGCGACGGCCTGGAGATCGTTGAGCTCAGGGGTGAGAGCGAGCTCGACCAGATCGAAGAACGATCCGCTCACGGGCAACTCCTTGGGTCCTGGAACGGATGGGCAGCGGGCGGGGGCCGGGTCTGGTGGGCTTTGGCGGCGGGGGATCGAATGGCCATGCTGCCAGTTCACCATGTGCGGGCGGAATGGGTCGAACGGCCTCCGCCGGTTCGAAATGGTCCTATTCCCTGTCAGAACCCTGACTCGTACCTTCGGTTGGAGTCGAGCAAGCGACTAGAACGCGGGGATTGGTGTGGCCAGACACAAGACAGAGCGACCAATGATGAGGCCGTTGGTCTGCATGGCAGTGATGCTGGCTGGCGTCTTGGCCGCTACTGCGGGATGGCCTGGGGTAGCCGGCGCCGAGATCTCTCCGGTGGGTTCGCCTACCGGTGGCGTGTACATCCAGCAGACGGGCACACAGACTGACCAGGTCAGCAATCTGGTGTTTGATATCGAGCAGATTGGCAACACGATTTATGTCAGCGGCAAGTTCCGCGAGACGAGGCCTTACAGTCGAGGACCGATCACGGTCCAGCCCTATCTAGCCGCGTTCGATGCGCGCACCGGCGACTATCTATCTGGCTTCCGTCCCGACGTGGAGGGGCCGGTCTACGCCCTGCAGGCGTCTCCCGACGGGTCCCGTCTGATCATCGGTGGCGAGTTCACCCATGTGGAAGGCGATACGGGTGCCCGGGGTCTGGCCGCCATCAATCCGACGACCGGTGCCCTTGACCGTACCTGGCGGGCCAGGCTGACTACCGACTCCGGCGCTCGTCCGATCGTGTTCGACATGGCTGTCTCTGGCGGTCACCTCTATGCCGGCGGGCGCTTCGACACGGTGGGCTCGCCCCAACATCGGAGCCAACGAGTGGTCAAGGTCAGTCTCGCCGACGGGTCGGCCGAGACAGTGTTCGCAGCCCGTGCCACAGGCGGCCCAGTCCGATCGGTGGCCCTGGCCCCTGACGGTTCACGGCTCTACATCGGAGGTAACCATTCGAGCGTTGGCGGTCAACCGGGTAGTGGATACTTCAGCGTTCTTGATCCGACGACAGGGGCCTTCGTGCCCGGTGTTCTCGACTGGGACGACGGCCAACTCGCTTCATGGTTTCCCAATGTCTACGCCGTGGCTGCGGTCAACAACCTGGTGTTCTTCGCTGGCGCCAACAATGCGGTGCTGGTCTATGACATCACCACTGGTCGCGAGATCGCCCGTCATTACACCGACGGCGACGTCCAACGCCTCGTTGTGGTCGGTGACCGGGTGTACAGCGGTGGCCACTACTACCAGTTCCATGTCGACCAAGACGGCCTGCGCTCAGATCACGCACGAGTCGTGGCCTACTCGGCAACCACCGGGG
>JAAETV010000734.1 GCA_024227975.1 Actinomycetes bacterium | reverse complement strand
ACGTATTGCCGAAGAAAAGAAAAAAGCCGAGGCAAAACGCCTGGTGGAGGCAAAGAAAAAGGCCGAGGCAGAAAAGCGTCGGCTTGCAGAAGAAGAAGAGAGACGCAAGCAGGCGGAAATTAAGGCTGCAATTGAGGCTGAGGAGACTGAGCGGCGGTTGAATTCGTTGCGTGATGCCTACACATTGGCGATAAAGCAGAAGATTGAACGTAACTGGCGGCGACCCCAGGAAAGTGGGAAAATGCCGGATTGTGAGGTGCACGTTTTACAGGGGCCTGGTGGTATAATACTTGGTGTTACTTTCGGTGCATGCGAGGGCGGGACGACTACTTATCGAGCTTCTATAGAAAATGCGGTGTATAAGGCCGAGCCTCTGCCAAAACCTGGAGATCCGGCATTGTTCGAACGTGAATTGATAATCTTGTTTAACCCGGAGTAGGCAAAAACTAATATTATGAAGTCAGCATTTAAATATCTATTTACCACAATACTATGGATTTCGATGT
>JAAETV010000733.1 GCA_024227975.1 Actinomycetes bacterium | reverse complement strand
TCCCAATCTCGATCGGCTGGCGGGGGAGGGGCTACGGTGCTCTGGTGCGTGGACGGAGAGTCCGATCTGTCAGCCGTCTCGGGCTTCCGTGCTCACGGGCCGGTACCCGACCGACCACGGCATCCTGGGCAACTTCGCTGGCGAGTGCTCGCCGGACTGGGCCACGTTTCCGAAGGCGCTTCAGGCCGTTGGCTATGAGACGGCGACGATTGGCAAGACCCACTATTCGTCGTGGCCGATGGGTCCGAGCGGCCCGGAGGACAGCCCCCCACCGGCGGATGAATGGATCGGCGGTTTCGGGTTCGATCATGTGGTCGAGGAGTTCGATCGGTATGTGCATGTCGGGAACCAGGACACTCCCTATATGCGGTTCTTGCGCGACCATGGAGTATTGAAGCCGTACCAGGATGAGGTGGCGGCTCGTTTCCGAGTTGGTGAGCGTCACTGGGAAGCGGTTACCAGTCCACTGCCCCAGGAGCTGGATCTGACCTCGTTCCTGGCCGCTGAAGCCGAGAGTTGGTTGACCCAACGGACGGGAGAGCGGCCGTGGTTCTTGCAGCTGTCGTTCGTGCAGCCGCATGTGCCGCTCATGGGTGATCCGGTCTGGGCCGAACACTATGCCGACGCCGATATCGAGCGGACCGCACCCTCGATCCCCGAGCCAGGCCATGAGGCCTGGTCCGACTATCTGGCCGTGCTGCGCAGCCACTCCCATAGCGAACTGCTGACCGACGAGTATGTCCTGGCGGGGGCGCGCCAGTACTACGCGATGGTGTCCCTGATCGACCAGAAGATCGGTGAGCTACTCCACCTCCTCGATCAACGAGGAGAGCTGGAAAACACCCTGATCGTGTACGCCGCTGATCATGGTGAGATGCTCGGCGACCATGATCTGATGGCCAAGATGAGCTTCTACCGCTCATCGGTTCGGATCCCGCTGATCGTTCGTCCCCCCGGGGGTTCGGCGGCGGTGGTGCACGATGGGCCGGTGCAGGCCTTTGATGCGGTGGCGACGATGCTCGATGCTGCCGGTGTCCATCTTGATGGTTCACCGGCGCGCTCCCTCCTGCCCCTGCTCGACGGCGCGCTATCACACCGCGATCTGGCTGTGAGCATGATCCGACTACGCCCGCACATGCCGACCTGGGTTGGGGTAACCGATGGTCGCTGGCGTCTCACGTTCGATCGTGACACAGGCGATGTAGTTGAGTTCTTCGATCTCGAATCCGATCCGGATGAGACAACCAACCTGTCGTCAACCACATCAGGTGACCACGTCGAGCGGCTACGTTCTGGCGCCCTGGCTGTGATCGGTGGTCAGAATCTCGATGGTGTTTGAGGGCAATCCTGCGAGGTCTGAAGCGGCTGATCGGATCGATACTCACCACCATGGGGTGCCGCCGGTCTACTCCCAATAGCTCGCGGCCAAAGGCATCGATGCCGGCGGCAGGGCCATACCCGACTGGAGCCTCGAGTCGGCTATCGAGTTGATGGATTCGCTGGGTGTCGCGACCGCAATGGTGTCGGTGTCGACCCCCGGTGTCCATCTCGGCGACGACGCCGAGGCCTGCGACATGGCCCGTGCGGTAAACGAGTACGCAGCTGACGTGAGACGCCAACACCCGGACCGGTTCGGGTTCTTCGCCACTCCCAGCTTTCGTCGCTGACTTCCTGCTCGACACCACCCGGTTGTTCGGATCGGACTGGCCCTATGCCCCGGCCCCGCGGGTGGCGCTGATGACCGATCACTACACCAGATATGACCTCGATGACACGGCCCGGGCCTCGATCGACTACCGGACAGCGCTTGGCTTGTTCCCACGGTTGGCGAGTTAGGTCACGATGGGTCAATCGACCGATCAGGCGGTGATGTCATCGTCGATGTGCTGGATCGCCGCATGCCGAAGACGATCGACGAACCCGTCCGAGTTGGGCCAGCTGTCAGTTGTGAGGGAGTTCGGACCAGGGCTTCTCACGCTGTTCGGCCTCACCCGGCTCTCTTGGGAGCCCAAGCACCCGCTCACCGATGATGTTTCGAAGTACCTGATCGGAGCCACCGGCAATCGACAGGGCCGGGGTGAACATCGAATAGGCGTGGAATAGACCGTTCTCTGGGGTCTCTTCACCCCAGAGCATGCCCGTCGGCCCCATCGCCTGCAGCCCTATGTCGCGGGTCTGGCGGGCGACTTCTGCGCCGAGCAGCTTGAGCGTTGAGACCTCCGGCCCTGGTTCGCCCCCCGCTTTGACGGCGGCGGCGGTTCTCTGGCCGGCCCAGCGGGAGTTTCGGCGCATCTCCAACACCTTCATCAGCCTCTGGCGCACGAGCGGGTCGTCGGTGGCGCCATAGTCCTCGACGATCTGGTTGAGAATCCGACTGGCACCACCAGCGAGAGCCAGGGCGAACCCGTCGACCTTGCCGGCTACGGCGTCGGCGTACTCCTGCACCGGTGCACTGAGATCGGGCTGGCTGAACGCAACTGCGTCGCCCATACCACTGTTGTTGGGATCGCGTTCGTGGGCGAGGGTCGTGAGCCCGACCCGCCAGCCATCACCAACATCGCCGAGCCGATCGCGGTCCGGCACCCGAGCCTCGGAAAGGAACACCTCGTTGAATGCAGCATCGCCGGTCATCTCCCGCAGGGGGCGTACCTCGACTCCCTCCTGTTCCATGTCGATCAGGAAGTAGGTGATGCCGCGGTGTTTCGGCTGCTCGGGATCGGTGCGAGCCATGAGGATGCCGTACTTGGCATGGTGGGCACCAGAGTTCCACACCTTCTGGCCGGTGATCACCCACTCATCGCCATCTCGGACCGCACGGGTGGCCAGGCCGGCCAGGTCCGAGCCCGAGCCCGGCTCAGAGAACAACTGACACCAGACCTCGCGGCCGCGAGTGATTCCTGGCATGAACCGGTCGAGCTGATCCTGGTTGCCGTAGGACATGATCGTGGGTGCGGCCAGAAAAGTGGCGATGCCTTTGGGGGACCCGAACGCGCCGGTCTCGATGCGTGCTTCCTCGGCCGCCTTCGCCGCCGAACGGCCGCCATTCCGACTCACAGCACGTCACAAAGCGACCATATGTAGCTGCCGCTACATCGTCAAGGCGGGCTCTCCCAGTCCCGGTGGACGATCACCCGACTGCTGTGAGCAACGCTGGCTCAGCGGGGTACGTGATGGA
>JAAETV010000732.1 GCA_024227975.1 Actinomycetes bacterium | reverse complement strand
GATTGGGGCTCACCATCGGCACCGATGGTGGTCGTGTCTGTCTCGTTGTCGGGCCAGAGGGCCCACCATCCGCCGACGGCGAGGACTAGCAGGGCTAGGACCCCGACGAAGATGACCGGGCTGGGACGTCGCTGGCTCGGTCCATGCTGATGCAGGCCCATGAGGGGCTCCTTTGCGCCTTGACTCCATTGTCGCCGCTGAGTCCCGGCTCATCCCATCGACACAAACAGCGAGGCTAGTCCAGCCAGACTCCACGATTGGGTCGGGCATCAGGGTCCAGCTGGAACTACTGTCGGTTCATGAGTACGGCGGATGATCTTGGAGTCAGCACGGTGATCGATCGGTTGGTCGAGCATGCACTGAGTACCTTGCCCGATCGCCCAGAGATCGAAACCAGCCTGCGCCAGTACTACTCCCACGTCGATGAATCCGACCTCGAAACGAGACGAGTCGAGGACTTGTTCGGGTTGGCTATGGATCACCTAGCGGTGGCCTGGTCGTGGGAGGAAGGCGAGGTGGCGATCCAAGTTGCCAACCCGCGAGTGGAGCTCGATGGATGGGGGAGCGATCACACGATCGTGCAGATCGTCTCCGAGGACATGCCGTTCCTCGTGGATTCGGTGACCATGGAGCTCAGCCGGCTGGGTATCGGCATCCACCTCGTCCTCCACCCGATCGTGCCCGCTTGGACCCACGACGCAAGCGGTGGCGATCAACAGTTGCTGTCCTTGATCTCGGTTGAGATCGATCGTCAGTCGCTCGAAGACAATCAGTCTGAACTCACCGAGAACCTCAGGCGGGTGATCGGGGACGTTGCTGCAGCCGTCCGCGACTGGAGACCGATGCGGGATCGGATGCATGAGATATCGGCTTTCCTCCAGTCAGCACCGCTACCGATCGATGCCGACGAGGTCGCTGAGAGCCGCGAATTGCTCGACTGGCTGGCTGACAATCACTTCATCTTCCTTGGGGCGCGGGACTATGAGCTGACTACCCAGGGCAACGTCGAGGTTCTGCGGATCGTGCCCGGCTCAGGGTTGGGCATCCTCAGCGGAGAACTGCATCTCGGGCGACCACGACGTATTGATGAGCTTCCACCCGGAGCCAGGGACCGGGTACACGAGGTGCGCCTGCTCAACCTCACCAAGGCCGGAAGTCGAGCGACCGTACACCGAGCTTCGTACCTCGACTACGTGGGGATCAAGACCTTCGACGACAACGGTCAAATCTCGGGCGAACGACGGTTCCTCGGCCTGTTCACCTCTGAGCTGTACAACCGGAGCGTGACGGTGATACCGAAGGTGCGGCGAACCGTTGCCGAGGTGATCGAGCGTGCCGGCTACTCCGTCAGCGGTCATGATGAGACGCGGTTACGTACGATCTTGGAGCAATACCCCCGCGACGATCTCCTGCAGATGGAAGCCGAGGATTTGCTGGAGATAGCAGTTGCCATCGCTGGTCTACAGGAGCGGCGCCGAGTCCGAGTGTTTGCCAGACGCGAATTGTTCGGTCGGTTCCTGACCGTGCTCGTCTACCTGCCTCGAGACCGCTACACCACTGACACCCGCAACGGGATCGAGAACCTCCTGATCGAGATCTTCGGTGGATCACTGGCCGAGTGGGATGCTCAGATGTCGGAATCGGTGCTGGCCCGGCTGCGTTTCGTCCTCCGCGTCGAGGGGAGGACCGAGGGTCAGGCCATCGATGTCGAGGAGGGCGTCGAGGCCCTGATCCACGTTTGGGACGACGATTTTGCCACCGCCCTTGTGGCTCAGTTCGGGGAGGACAAGGCGCTCAAGCTGCACCGGGCCTTCGGAGACGCTTTCGGTGTCAATTATCAGGCGGCGTTCGATCCGAGAACCGCAGCGGCCGATGTGGCCCATCTCGTGTCGCTTGATGAGCCTGGGGCACTGAGGTTGAGCGCCTACCGAAAGCCTGGTCTCCCGGCGAACTCGTTCAAGCTGAAGGTCTACTCTCGGGGAGAGCGAGTTTCGCTCACGTCGATGATGCCGAGCCTGACGAATCTGGGTGTGACGGTTGTCGACGAGAGTCCCTACGAGGTTCGGCCGGCGGGCAGTGACCCTGTCTGGATGTATGACTTCGCCCTCGAGTACGAGGGACTCGATCTCGATTTCACCACCGTTTCCATCCTCGTCGAAGAGTCGTTTGCCGCAGTCTGGTCAGGCTCGGTCGACGACGACGGCTTCAATCAGCTGGTGTTGAGGGCCGGCCTGCGACCAAGGGAAGTTGCCGTGCTCCGGGCCTACGCCCGCTACCTGCAACAGATCCGCCTCCCCTACAGCATGACCTTCGTCGAACAGACGCTGGCTGAGCACCCGACAATCGTCCGCATGCTGTTCGATCTGTTCGAAGCCCGGTTTGACACTGAT
>JAAETV010000731.1 GCA_024227975.1 Actinomycetes bacterium | reverse complement strand
TGCCACCGGGGCTACCGCCCTGCGCACGGCGATCATGGCCGTGAAGGCTGGCGAGTGCGATATGGGTCTCGCCGTCGGCGTCGAGAAGCTGGCCGGTGCCGGTCTGCTCGGCGGCGGGGGCAAGCCCAAGAAGGACGAAAAGGTCTACGAGCCTTCCGGTCGCTACGGAGCGGTCGAGAACATCGACGGCCGCATCGGTACCGCCACCATGCCCGGTGTGTTCGCCCAGGTCGGCATGGAATATGGCCACAAGTACGGGGGCACCACCTTCGAGCTGTTCGCCCAGATCAGCGAGAAGAACCATGGTCACTCGACCCTGAACCCATTGGCCGCCTACACCAAGGCCATGTCGATGGAGCAGATCATGAACGATGTCATGATCGCCTACCCCAACACCCGCCCCATGTGTTCGGCCAACTGTGACGGTGGAGCGGCCGCCGTGGTCACCAACGGGGCGAAGCTCAAGACCTTGTCGCTGGAACAGCAGCGCCGAGCGGTGAAGGTGTCGGCTTCGATCCTCACTTCTGATCCATGGGAAGAGGCCTGTCAGGTCCTGCCGGACGTCAACACCCTGACCCGCAATGCGGCGGCCCAAGCCTACGAGCAGGCCGGTGTGAGCCCCGACGATCTCGACCTCGTCGAGTTGCACGACTGCTTCGCCACGGCCGAGCTCGTCCACTACGACAATCTCGGTTTGTGTGAGGTGGGGGGCGCGGTCGACTTCTTCAAGTCGGGGGCTCCTCATCGTGATGGACGCAAGCCGGTCAATGTCTCCGGCGGTCTCCAGTCGAAGGGGCATCCCATCTCGGCTACCGGTATCGCCAACATCTGGGAGGTGTGCCAGCACCTGCGCGACGAGTGCGGCGATCGCCAGATCGAGGGAGCCAATGTAGGTCTGGCCCATGTGATCGGTCTGGCTTCGGCTTGCGGGATCCACATCCTCGAGAAGTCTGCGGCCTAGTACGTGGGATACGAATGCTTTGATGTGGAGGTGGCCAACCGTGTCGGCCACCTCCGCATGAACCGGCCGGAGAAGAGCAATTCAATGATCCCCGCCTTCTGGCGGGAGCTACCCCAGATCGTCGACGAGCTGTCCAGCTCGGGCGATGTCCGGACCATCGTGTTGTCGAGTGTCGGCCGAAACTTCTGTTCCGGTATGGACCTCGAGGTCTTCACCAGCTCCGACGCCATCGGGCCCAACGACAGCGATGCCGCCAGCCCCAAGCAGCGCCCCAGTCGCCGCAACGAGCGGCTCCGCTCTTCCGTGCTCAAGCTACAGGACACCTTCACCGCCCTGGAACGGGCCAGGGTGCCGGTGCTGTGCGCCATTCAGGGCGCCTGTGTCGGAGGTGGGATCGACATGGTCTCCGCCGCCGACATGCGCTACGCCGATGAGTCAGCCTTCTTCTCGATTGCCGAGATCAATATCGGGATGACGGCCGACGTCGGGACTCTGCAGCGGATGCCGAAGCTGGTCCCCGAGGGGATCGTGCGGGAGCTGGCCTTCACCGGTCGGCGCTGGTCAGCAGCCGAAGCCAAGGACGCAGGTTTCGTCAACGAGGTCTATGCCGACCATGATGCTCTCATCGAGGGAGTCATGAGAATAGCGGCCGAGATCGCTTCCAAGAGCCCAATGGCGGTTTGGGGTACCAAGGCCACCATGGGCTACACCCGCGACCACAGTGTGGCCGACGGTCTGGAGTACATCGCCAACTGGAACGCGGCGATGTACGACACCGACGATATGGCCGAAGCCTTCATGGCCAAGATGGAGAACCGTGACGCCGAGTTCCCCGATCTCTGGCCCTTGAGCGAAGGCCTCTAGCCCCTAGCGGCCCCCGGCGGCCATGCGTTCGGCCATGTCCCGGGGGTTGCCATAGGGGTGCGAGCGCTCATAGGCCAGGGCGTCGGGCCGAGCCATGTCTCGGGTGTCGCTCAGGATGGCCTTGTCGAAGGTGCTGGTGTCCCATGAGTTGGCAACGATCTCGGCCGCCAGGTCAGCCACGGCTGCATCGAGGCCGTCCAGGACCACTGCTGCGTTGGCCAGGCCCATGGCGGCGGCATCGGCGCCCGAGATGCGGCGGGCCGTGTACATCAGTTCCTTGGCCTTGGCCACCCCTACTCGCTCGGGCAGGCGCACCGTCATACCCCAGGAGGCGATGAGGCCCCACTGACCGTGGGTGTCGCCGAACTGGGCCGACTCGGCTGCTACCAGAAGGTCACAACCGAGGGCGAGCTCTAGTCCACCGGTGAAGCAGTGGCCTTGGATTCTGGCGATTGTGGGCTTGGGTAATGCTTCGAGCGCGTCGATGGTCTCGGCCTGGAAGTGGGGAGTGGGGGCCTTGACCCCGGAAGATATCCCAGCCAGGTCATTGCCAGCGCAGAATGACCGGCCAGCACCACCCAGGATCACGCACCCGATCGACCCATCGTCGGCTAGAGCATCGACATGCTGGCGCAGCTCGATGAACACTGCTGGCGTCAGGGCGTTCAGCTTCTCGGGTCGGTTCAGGGTCAGGGTGGCGACACCGTCAGCATCTTGTCTGACAACGAGAGGATCGGTCATGGGGTCTCCTAGAGGTCGGCGTAACGTTCGATGGTGTCCGCCCACGATGAGGCGTCGTCGGGGTTCTTGATCACGGTGCTCAGCCCGGCCATGGGCGAGACCGGAACCAGGAGGCGCGATACTCCGCGGGCGGCCAGGGCTGGGATCTCGTCGAGGTTGTCGGGTAGCTGGGTGGTGATCTCGATGGCTTCGGGGTCGCGCCCGTTGGCTTCCGCCGTCGAGCGGGCCAGGTCGAGCAGGTCCTGGGGCGCTCCCCGTGCTGGGAAGTAGCCATCGCCC
>JAAETV010000730.1 GCA_024227975.1 Actinomycetes bacterium | reverse complement strand
CCCTGACCGATTGATGACGAGGGTGGCAATCAGCAGGGCCGAGGTGGCGGCGGCAACGGCTCGAGCCGCCGACTGGTTGAGGAGGCCATGGCGAGCCCGTTCTGGCTGTGTTGGGGTAGAGCGGAGCTCCGACAGGGGACGAGCCATGGCTAGCCCTCCTCCATCTGGTAATGGCTGTTGGGGATGGGGTGATTGCGGCCAGCGCGGCGGGTCGGTACTGGCGGGTTCTGTTGTAGGGGGCGACTGAGGAGCCATCGAGGATCTGGCTGGTGTAGGGCACCTTCCGCTACGAGTATTTCCAGGGCGGCGAAGGTCATTGGTCGGTGGAGTCCATAGCCCTGGAGGAGGTCGGCGCCGGCGTCGATGGTCATCGCGATCTGTTCAAGTGTCTCGACCCCCTCGGCGACAACCAGCAGAGACAAGTCCTGAGCCAGGGTGGTGACCGATTGGAGGATCGTCCGGTCGGCTTCCGATGTGCTGGCCTGCCGGACCATCGCCCGGTCGAGCTTCAGATGTGAAAGAGGCACACCACCGAGGTGGGCGAGTGAGGTACGGCCTTCGCCGAAGTCGTCGAGGGAGAGAGTCACGCCGATGTCGTCCAGGGCGTTGATATTGTCCCGCTGCCCATCGCGCTCAGCGATCAGTCGCTCACTCAGCTCGATGACGAGTCGGTGAGGTGGTGTATTCGCCAGCATCAGCGCATCGTTGATCGTCTCGATCAGGTTGGGTGACTCGAGCTCGGTCGGTGACAGATTGACGGCGACGAAGAACTCTGGGTTGTCGCTCAGGTCGAGACTGGCTGTCGCAGTGAGGGCGGAGTTGACGATCCAGGCTGTCATCTCTTCCATCAGGCCCGAGAGCTCGGCCAGTTCCAGGATGGTTGCCGTATCGACGGCTCCGAGCTCCCGGTGCTTCCAGCGAAGTAGGGCTTCGCTCCCCATCATCAGGCCAGTGGCGGCATCAATGAGGGGCTGATAGGCGAGCTGGAGCTCGTTGCGTTCGAAGGCACCCTTGAACTCGGCGCTGAGGCGACCCCGCCGTCGATCGCCTTCATCCATTCTGGGGTCGTACATCGCCGTTCGAAGGCTGCCCCCCTTTGTCTTGGCCGCATACATGGCGGCATCGGCCCGCCGCAGCAACTCGGTCTCGTCGATTCCGGTCTCGGATTGAGAGATGCCGATGCTGGTACCGACGAGAGCCTTGGCTTTCCCCAACTCGAAGGGGGTCGACAACGAAGCGTGAACCTGGCTGGCAAAGGTGATCGCTTCCCTGGTGCCGGTCAGGGGATTCAACAAGATGGTGAACTCGTCGCCACCTAGCCGGGCCACCATCCCCATCCCGTCGACCACCTGTTCGAGTCGACCTGCGACCATCCTCAATAGCTGGTCGCCGGCCTCATGACCGTGAGTATCGTTGACCTGCTTGAACCCGTTGAGGTCGAGGAACAGTACCATCAGCCGACGAGACTGATTTGAAGCATCGGCCTGCCTGGTCACGAGTTCCTGGAGGAAGCGGGCTCGGTTGGGCAGGCCAGTGAGAGCATCGTGGGTGGCCTGATGTTCGAGCTCGTCATGAACATCTCGTAGCTCACTCATCAGCTTCTGGTTCTGGAGGGCGACTGTCGCCTGGCCACACAGGAGGCGTAGAGCTTCGACGCTCCCCTCAGCGATGGTTGATCCCGCAGTCGTGGCACGCAAGGCAACTTGGGTGTTGTCGGCGTTCGAGAGCACGATTCGGATCAGGGTGCCAATGCCCACTTCGTGGAGTGCTTCGCGCTCGGATGGGTCGGGGTCATCGTTGTCGACGACGATCTCGGCGTGGGAAAGGTCGGCATAGCGCAGACCGCTCCCGGCCTCACCGGAGTCCGGCATACCCCCCAGTCCGGTGGTGGCGATCGTGACCCAATCGCGTCCCAGACGACGAGCGCAGATATCGGCCCCGTCGAACCCGAGTTTGAGCGTCGCCTCTGACAGTGTCTCGAACAGCTCACTTCCGAGCCGGTTGACCTCATGGCTGATCTCGGCCACATGCTCTAGCCGGTGGCCCCGCTGGACGGCGTTCTCGGTTGCCACTCGCTGGGTCGATACATCAGACAACAGCTGCTCGGCGAGATAGGCGCCGGGAATGGTCACGAGGAGGAGGACACCAAGCTGGTCGAGTAGCTGCTCCAGCTCGGCCATGATCTCATTGATCGGGGCGTTGCTTTGCTCCATGATCCAGAGGCGGGTGACGTATGTGATGGCGGCCATGACCATCCAATGGACCAGGGCGCCGGCCAACCGGAATCGGACGGCGGCCTCGACGATGGGAAGGGCCATGAGTACCCAGCCGATCTCGGATCCACCGGAGAGGGCCGTCAGCAGGATCACAATCGTGGTATCGCCGGCTAGCTCCAGCTTGTTGATCCGTAGTTGGGTTGCCGGGTCATCGCTCCGTGTACCGTGCGTCGAGAACCGGTTCATGGCGGCCAGGGCACCTATCATGAGTAGGAGCAGGTGGCTCTCTCCGAGGTCTGACAAGAGGGTCTCAAAGGTGCCGGCGTTGATGAAGAACTGGCTCACGATCATCAGCGCAGCCAGAATCCGGACCAGGCGAACTCCTTGGTCAGCCAGCTTGCTTGTCGGGTAGTCGGCTCTGACCTTGTCTCGCCTCGATCTCGTGGGCTTCACCGCGATGAAGAGGGCAGCGGCGGAGGTGATCGCGAAGGCGAGCAGGGGAGCGAACTCCCCCCGCTCGGCCCAGACCACCGGTAGCCCGACAAGAGGAATGACCAGTCGGCCGACCCCTCGAACCTCGGCCGGTACCACCTCGTCGGTGTCAGGGGTGGGGTTGGCGTCACCCTTGGTGATGTAACGGCCATCCTCCAGCACCTCAAAGATGCGGTGGGTGATCTGCTGCCCATCGGATCCGTCATCGTCATTGGTGCGGCTGAAAGTGATAACAGAGCGTTGGCCGAGGAGTTCATCGGGATGTTCGTCGAGGAGGAGGACGTCGCCGGGGCGAATTGTTGGCGCCATCGAACCGCTGGTCAACACCACCGGTTGCCAACCCGTTGTCAGCATTGCCACCAAGATCCAGCCACCGAGCATCGAGATCATGTAGATGTGGATCCAAGCCACCAGCTTCACCACATGACCGGTCATGGTGACAGCCGGAGATCGAGCCATCGGTGGAGATGGTGCCCCGACCTGATTCGGTTTCGACTCGAGTGCGGTCATGGTCGCGCTTCGACCGTGATGATGAACTCGGTCTCACGCCCTTGAGCGTCATTGTCGTCGACTAGTTCTGCGGTTCCGAGGATGGCGATCTGTTCGCCGGTCGAGGCGCTCTCGTCGACCTTGATGCCGCGGGCATAGGTGCCGTGGCGCGTCCAGAGGTCGGCCAAGCTGTCATCGAAGACGACCTGCTCCGAGTATTGGCTGTCATTGGCTCGAGCGAGATCTGCTGGCAGGCCTTCGATGGGACATTGGCCTGAGCGGTCGATGGCTAGCGTGAGCTCGACATAGTTCTCGAGGCCGGTTCCGCCCCTGACCGAGCCATGGATCCGAATATCGGCCTGGAGGGTGCCGGTGTACTCGATCATCATGCAGCCCGTCGCGGTAGCGCCTGGATAGAGCTGATTGGCGTTGAAGAGGAGATCAACCGACGAGTTGGGACGGTCGAGTGAGATCTCTCCCGAGGTGAAGAACCCACTGCTCTCGGTTGATGCCGAAATCCGGGCCGAACTGGTCGAGATGGCGCTGCCCACCAGTATTGCCGCCGACAGCAGAACGGCGACTCCCAACATGATCTCCAGGGCGCGGCGAAGGGTCATGGCCCGGCCTCTGACATAGTGGGTGCTGTTGTCGCCGTAGTACTGGGCGCTGACGTGGTTGTTGCCGAGCTGGTTGTCGGCTCGGGCTCCGTGGTGGTTGTCGGGTCGGGCTCCGTAGTGGCTGTCGGGTCAGGTTCGTTGGTGGTTGTCGGGTCGGGCTCGGTAGTGGTTGTGGGCTCAGGCCCGGTAGTGGTTGTGGACTCGGAAGTGGTTGTGGGCCCGGAAGTGGTTGTGGGCCCGGAAGTGGTTGTGGGGTTGGGCTCGGAGTCGAACTCGGTGGTTGTCGGCGGGCTGACGGGGGCCAGGGCGGTTGTGGCTCCGGATGGGAGCCTCACTTCGTGGCCGGCTGGGACCTCGAGCTTTGCGACCTGACCGTCACTGAGGCGCACGGCGAGGCGGCCGGGAAGGGTGTTCATCCCGTCGACGAATGGCTCCCACCCACTTCCCCGATCGATTTCGGCAATGCTGGTCCCATCGTCGGCCCGCAATACGCTGAGCTGGAGAATGAGGTCGCCGGCTTCGAGGGCTGCCACGAAGCGCTGACCATCCCAAACGATCTCGACGTCGGTCGTTGCCAGATGGCTTTCGATCACGACCTCGCCGTTGGTGGTGATGGCATCGACCCAGGTATCGGTGAGGTAGCGGACCTCGGCTTGGACCAGCTCACCGTCGCCATTGAAGACGAAGACCCTGCGGTTCGGCAGCCCGACGTTGGCCACGCCTGCGGTGGCTTTGTCGTCCTCAACCACGACCCGGTTGCCTGAGAAGTTGGCGGCATAGTCCTCGTAGGTGCCGTCGACTCCGAGGCACCCATCGGCTGGGGTCGTCCCCAGGGGCGTCCAGCCGCCCGGGCTGAGCCCTTCAATGGTGGCGTCGGCAGCCTCCGATCCATCGGCATGGAACACACACACGGTGTGCACCGGGAGCATGTCCTCGGCCGATGTCGTTGCCGCCGCTGATGGGCCGGCCAGGAAGACGGCCACCCCGCCCATCACCGCCAGGCCTGTCATCAGCTGGAGCCCACGGTGCTGGCCTGCGGCCTGTTCCACGCTCAACTGTCCGGGCGCGAGGAGAACTCCGCGTTCTCGATCGGCCGATACGGCTTGACCAAGGACGCAGTAGGCGATGATGACCAGCTGGGCCAGGTCGCTCAGGTCGGTGAACTCGAGGCCGACTCGCACCAAACCGCTGGGATCAGGGCTAGAAGCCCGAACGATGGCTTCGCCCTCGATCACCTGGTCGCCGCCATCGAGGGCGGGCAGGGTGACGGCGAATCTGATTGTCGAACCGATCGGCGGAGCTGATTCCAGTTGGACGCCGACCCCGCTCGGAGAGAAGTCGACAGTGGTAGCCGGCGTACCATCGATCGAGATGGTCAGGTCAGCCTGGAGACGGTGGTGCTTGCGCCGCTGCCGGGTCAATACGACCACTTGGAGTACGTCGACCATGGGGACCAAGGTCAACAGGGCGATACCGAGCACGGCCATGCGGGATGCTGTTGTCATGGCCGGTAGGGCGTCATGAGCCACCAGGGTCACCGCCCGTGCCAACAACGCCAAATCGAGGGCGATGACCGCCCCGGTCAACAACCGCAGCCGCCCGAGCGCAGCTAGCCCTGGGGCCTGGTCTGGCATGGTTGTCGACCTGACCCGATGTTGGTGGACGACATCGACGACGGCCTCGAAATCGGTCTCTACCGTCCGCCAGCCGTGTCCGACGAAATCACCGATAGCCATCGAGCCCCGAGCGAGGGCCCAGCGGGCAACGACACCGAGCGACCCGCTGATGGCCCACGCGGCAAGAACGGCGAGGACCGGAGCTTCGAATGGTTGCTCCCCGCTCAGGAGCACGATCAAGAGGAGTATGAGCTGGAGGAAGAGGCGAATGCCCCTCAGGAAGGGGGCGATTGAGGCCACCTGGGCCAATCGCGCTTTGAAGGGGAGCCGCATCCCGATACCGAGCGGGAGGCCAGTGGCCAGGAGCTCGAAGGCGTTACGGGCTCGTGCCCGTCGATCATCCAGGTATTGGGCCATCGTCTCGGCTGCGGTCACGCGGATATGGCCCCCGCCCTCATAGGACGTCTTCCACCCGGAGTGGTGAAGGTTGGCCGCGGCACGACCGACGGCTATGGGACTGTCGGAGGCGTACCCGCCCACATTGTCTATGGCGGAGCGTCGAATCACCGATCCGGGTCCCGACCAGGGGGCGACACCGAAGCGGCTCATGGCTGGGCCTGTAACCTCGCGGATCAGAGCCTCATCATCTCGCCCTCCTCGAAGGTGGATCAACGACTCCGCATTCATCAGTCCGACCGCGCTCTGGACGACGGCAACCGATCTGTCCTCGAAATGACGGCGTAGGACCTGAAGGGCCGCTGGCATCGGCACCTGGCCGGCCTGGAGCCAGAGATACAGCTCTGATTCGGCGTTGGCGTGAACCCTCGCTGCCGCATTCCTCTCGATGGCAGGATCGATCAGGTACTGAGCCGGGAAGTAGCTTGTTGCCGTGGCTGCTTCGGGCCGATGCTGGCTGTCGATGACGATGACTCGCCCCGTGCCGGCCAGCGCCGTCGCTCCCATGAGAGAGTGCTCGATTTGATCGGGACGTTGGCCCGCAGCCACCACGATCACGTCGATCGGCTCGTCGGGCCGGGGCTGATCGTGGTGGTCCAGGTCCGGGTCTACGCCCGGAGAGACGGGCAGGGTCCAGGCCTGGAAGCTGAGCAAGGCCAGCTCGCAGTAGGCCCATAACTCGGTGAAGAAGAGCGTGACCGACACGACGAGCAGCCAGCCGCTGCCGAGCGTGGTCGTCCGCCACAGGAGATAGCTGGCCCCAACGAGCAGGGCCACGCCAGCCAACAGGCGTGGCGATGGGCTAGTAGTAGCACTCGATTGGCTGACCGACGGACGGAGCATGAAAAAGAAGCCTTTACAGGGTTCCACCTCGCGTCGACATCTGGAGCCCGATGATGAGTATCCGCGGCCCGATTGCTCGTCGCGGTGGAACCGACCTCGGAACCTCCGGACGATGCCGGGTCCCTAGGTCGATGGACCTATCTCAGCCCCACGATGACCGGCTGTGCCGACCGCGACTCGGATTACTGTGGGTGGGCTTGTGATGGTGAACTCATCCATCAGGGCATGAACCTGCCTGGCAACAGCGCGGCCGGTGATCATACTTGCACCTACGACCGGGCCGGGAGCCTGACGTCTTGGGATGAGACCGGAACCCCAGGACCGGTAACCGAATGATTGGTGAGGGACTACAAGCCCTCGGCGAGGATTCGGAGCCTGACCAGTCAACGGCTCGGCAACCACCCTCACTGACAACTCAATCAAGGTGGTGGACTCCCATTCGCGTTGCCATGGGTGTCCGATCGAACCAATGACCAGTGGTCTTTCCCACGAGCGAGAGTGACCGGCCAGCCAGCAAATCATCGACCAGCAGAATCCGGCATGGGGCTTCAACTGGCTGATTGTCGGTACCGACGCTCACGCCAAGAACTACGGCCTCTTGCTGGCCGGAACCCAGGTCCGCCTCGCGCCCCTGTACGACGTCGCCTCGTACCTGCCCCACGACGACACCGACGGGTACAAGATCAAGTTGGCGATGAAGATCGGTGATGACTACAAGCTACGACGTACCGACCGGCGCTCAGCATGGGAACACGCTGCCGACGAGCTCAAGCTCGATCGCTGGCGCCTCGTCGAGCGGGTCGTCGACCTGGCGACCTGTGCGCCGGACGCCTTGGCTCGAGCCGCAGCGGAGACCAATGTCGAGGGTCCGGAATCCCACCTGCCCGAACGGCTCGCCCAGCTCGTCACAGACCGGAGTCGCCAATGCGTAGCCGCGCTGACCTGAGACAGTTGGAAGTGTCGACACGCGTCAGGTTTGTTGAGACTATGTGAGTCCAAGAACGGTGAGGCGTGCATCATCGATCGACCACAGCTCTTCGGCACCGAGACATCCGGGTTGACGCCATCACAGTCGACGGGGCCAGGTATGAAACCGAGGACATTCCCACGGGAGAACGTCAGGATTGCGTGCATTCACCAAGGTCGGTGGCCATGACAGGGTTCTGCGCGTCCGAAACCGCCCACTGTAGGAACATTGAAATTCCGCCATGTGATATCCGTATTTCAATGTTGATCTGGGGCGGTGCTGATACGACGTCGACAACCGGAGCGCCAGTTGCGTCAGGCGCTGGGCGAGGCGCCTGCGGTGTTGCTCACCGGGTCTCGTCAGGCAGGCAAGTCAACACTGGCGCTATCGGGGTCGACCGGTACGGTCGTGATCGACGGGGCCCAGTTGCGGCCCGACCTGTTCCCCATCCTGCGGGTTCTGGTTGACGAGGATCGAAGGCCCGGGCGCTTCCTCGTGTTGGGCAGCGCTTCTCCTGACCTGGTGGGGCTTGGCGGCGAGAGTCTGGCGGGGCGAGTGGCGTTCGTGGAGCTGACGGGGTTCGATTTGGTCGATGTTGGCGCCACCCACCTCGACCGGTTGTGGTTGCGGGGCGGCCTCCCCGAGTCCTACCTCGCTGCCCTTGGCCTAGGCCTGTCGGCCACCACCATGCGCCGCGTCTGGTCGATGCTGGCCCACTATCACGGCCAGACTTGGAACGGGGCGGAGATAGGCCGCTCGGTCGATGTATCCCAGAGGACCATGCGTCGCTACGTCGATGCGTTGACCGACGCGCTTGTCGTGGGGCAGCTGCAGCCTTGGCACGCAAACATCAGCAAGCGGCAGGTTCGCTCACCCCGGGTCCATATCCGCGACACAGGTCTGCTCCATCGGCTTCTTGGGGTTGGTGCCATGGTTG
>JAAETV010000729.1 GCA_024227975.1 Actinomycetes bacterium | reverse complement strand
TCGTCGTTCTCGAACAGTGATGGCAGTGCCGGATCCTTGTCGGCGTAGACACCCGAGATGTACGGGCACTGGGAGTAGACACCATCGATGGCGTCGAGCACACCCTCCTGCTTGGCCTTGAGCGTTGTGGCCAGGGACAGATTGCCACCGCCCGACTCACCGGAGATGACGATCTTCGAGATCCCGAGAGCGTCGCGATTCGCATGTGTCCATTGGAGGCCGCTGAAACAGTCATTCAATCCTGCGGGGAACGGGTACGGCCCCTGCTTTCCGGCCGCGTTGCGGAACTCGACTCCGACTACGACCAAACCGGTGGAAGCCAGCTCATCACGCCAGCGGATGTAGCCGGCGTTGGATGCCTCGAGGATGGCCATGCCACCACCATGGGTGTGGACTATGGCGGGCATGGGGCCGTCGACATCGGTCGGTGTGTGGATGTACAGGCTGATGTCGTTGCCGTCGACACCCTTTATCACCTGGGTGCGACGATCGACGTTGGTAATGGCTGGCGCGTTGGCACTGAGTACGTCTCCGAGGAGGGCGAAACCCTCCTCGGCCGCCATGGCGTATTCGAGCAGGGCGCTGGTCGGTGAGTTGATGTCTACTGGTGCCGCTTCGGGCGCACCGTCGAGACCCAAGGGGACCATGGCCGCCACCATGCGAGGATCCGACCTTGGATCGGTGTTCATCAACATGTTCGGGTCGCCCAGTCGGCCAGGAAGGATGGGTGCATCGGTCATGCCAACAGTCTCGCAGGGGTCACGGCACCATGTACAAGCAGCCGGCGGGTACTAACCGCACATTCGCCGGGGGGCAGGTAGCGCAGGTGCTCGGGGTTGGGCCACTCATGACTCCCGGACAACAGCGGACAAACACCTGACCATGAGGTGCGATCTGGGTAGACCGATGGGGTCTCAGTTGGGTGCCGGGGACCCGACAGTAGGATGCGGAGCGAGCGAGCAGCCTCTCCCCTACATCGGGCTTTGGTAGCTCGGAGAGGGAGAGGGCAGGTTCAATGGGTCGTAGAGCGCCAGCACTTGTAGTGCTGTCTTGCATGGTGGTCGTGATGTCAGCTTGCTCAGGCTCGGCGAGCTTCAGCATCGGCGGCGAGACGGTCGAGGAGGCTGCGGAGAAGCTCATCGCTGGCGACATGGCCGACCAGATCGGCCTGGGTGAGCTGACCCCAGCCTGCCCCGAGGTCGAAGAGCCAGAAGTGGGAACCACATTCCAGTGCACAGCCGTGACGTCAGATGGTCAAACCATCGACTTCGATGGTGTTGTGGATGAAGAGGACCACATCAACTTGGAGACCACCAATGTCGTTACGGGGTCGCTGATCGAGCAACTGTTCTACGAGACGCTGAATGCACAGAACCCGAACACGGGCCTAGTACCCGACGGAGTCGACTGCGGAGGAGAGGCGATCGTTCTCGTCGACAAGCAGATGACCTGCGAAATCCTGCTGGATGGTGCCCCCGCTCAGACCGCAACACTCACCATCACCGACATCGCGGCCGGCGAGTTCGAGTTCGCTTTCGAGCCAACTGACACCCAAGAGGAGTCGACGACAACGACCGAAGCATCGACAACAGACGATGCGACCGCTGAGGCCACGTTGGAGGAGATGGCCCGATCCGTCATCCTCGTTGCCAGTGATCTCGGGGCCGGATGGAGCGAGACACCGCAAGCCGAGTCAGAGGTCGATTATCGGACCATCGAAGGCTGCGAGTCCGTCGCCGATCTCGTCGACCATGACGGATTCCTGGTGGAAGTCGACTCCTCCGAGTTCTCCTCAGGTGACATCGCGATCGAACATAGTGTTCGGATCTACGCCGACAGCGAAACCGCCACCGACATCGTCCTTGTCTGGGCCGAGCAGACACCCATCGACTGCATTGTTCGGGGAGCCGAACAGGCAGCAGAAGTCGCTCTCAGCTCTGGCGAGCTCGACCCGTTCGAGGAAATCGTGTTCGGCCTCCAGTCATACGAAGATCACATCGGCGAGCCGCGAACCACCAACCTCGAGTTGACAAACACCCTGATCGCCCCCGATCAGGAAGTGATCGTCATCAACGACCAATACTTCATCCAAGTTGGCCGGATCGTGTCCCGCGTTGGCGTTCTCAGTCCCAACACACCGTGGGAAAGCACCCCAGAGCTACTGGAGATCGTCGCCGATCGCATGGCCGCCGCAGCAGCAGAGTAGGCGGCGACGGATCGATCCACCGCTGTGATCGTTGGTGCTGTTCAGTCCGACGACCCATCGTCAGAAGGGGCGGGCGGTGTGGCCATCTGGACCGCCACATCGACCGCGTCCACGAACGGCCTGTAGTCCGCGAGCATCCCGTCCCTGAATTGGAAGATGCTAGCGATGTGCCGGGGATGGATCGGGTTCCCTTTGGCCGACACTCCCATCGGGTGGTTCGGGGTCCCGCGCCAACGCCAGATGCCAATCGCCGCATCGTCGGTAGCGAAGATCTGTTTGACCTCGATCTCGAGGTCGGTGATGTTCTCGCAGAACCCTCGGGCGTGAGCATCCAGGGCGGCAGGGCCACGGATGGCCTGGGTGTGGTCGACCATGTCCTCAGCCACGAAGTCAGGGATCAGCTCGAACTTACGCTCACCCAGCACCTCAGTGAGGTAGCGGCGCATCACCTCTTCGCTACGTGCTTTGCTCATCGTCTCACTCCATTCCCGACTGGATGCCTCCGCCGACGTTAGCTCTTGGACCACACCCCTGCCCCTATTCGAAGGGCGGTCAGTCGCAACATTGGTCTCCTCGCCACGCTTCGATGCCCTCTCTGACGGCGAGACCGGCGACGATCAGCGCGGCCAAGGGGTCGGCCCACCACCAGCTGAGCGTTGCGTTCAGGAGCAGACCGACCAGCAGCACCGCCGAGAGGTAGGTACACAGCCAGGTCTGTTGGCTGTCGGCGGTCAGCGTGGCGGAGCCCAGTCGACGTCCCGTCGATCGCTTCGCGTTGGCCAGGATTGGCATGACGATCAGCGATGCGACCGCCAACCCGATGCCAACGGGTGAGGACTCAGGCTCATTGCCCCCGACAAGATCGAAGGCCGCTTGGGCCGCGACATAGAGGGCCAGAGCGAAGAAGCTCAGGGCGATGAGACGCAGGGCTCGCTGTTCGCGCTCTTCGTCAAGGCCGGAGAACTGCCAGATGACTACTACGGCCGAGGCCACCTCAATGGTGGAATCGAGGCCAAACCCGACGAGGGCCAGGGATCCAGCCACCCGGCCGGCAACGATGGCCACAACCGCCTCGATCACATTCCAGACGACGGTGAACCAGGCGAGAGCAACGGCGCGACGGCGTAGAAGATCCCCCTCGGTGTTCGCAGCACCTTGACGCACCAGGCCTTCATCCACCCTCCTAGTCTGGCACCAACGATCGATCCCGGAACGCCAGGCGGGCCCCGAGACGGAAGAGGTCGTCTCGGAGCCCGGGCCAGGAGCTGCGCCCAATCAATCAATTGGGGATCATGTAGCGCAGCTCCTGAGTGGGAGTTGGCTCAGGGCTTCACTGCGTCGGCACCGACATCGGCCCCGTCAGGGCCTTGGTCGAGAGCACAACTCTCTCCATGGTCCTGTCGGCCTTCAGCCGGCATCTCGGCACCTTCGCCCTCAGCTGGGCGCTCACCATCGACAGGGCGCTCACCATCGACAGGACGCTCGCCGTCAACAGGAGGCATCAAGGCTTCAGCCACAGCGTCGGCGTCGACCCCGTTGGCCTCGGCGATCTCGGACACCGACTGACCTTCGTCGAGGGCAGCAACCAGCTCGTCAACCTCGATACCGATGAGCTCGGCCAACATCCCGAGTGGGGGACCACATTCCATACCACCCTGGCCTCCGCCTTCGTTCCCGACCATTGTGCTGTCGGCTGGGACGTTGGCCGCGCCTTCATTCTCGATGACCGGGCCGTCGTCACGGGTATGAGCCGAGACGGCCGATGCGGTTCCGAACCCGACGACCACGACACCGACGGTGGCGAGAGCGACAACAGCGGGCTTGGTCTTCAGCGATTCAAACATGATGGGGTTCCTTTTGATTCGATCGGGGGACTTGCTTCGTGGTGATCAGCTTCTGGCACCGATCTGAAGGATCTGGCAGCGAATTGGCAAGATTCCGACAATCCGCTCACCACCACGAACTTCCCCGACGCCAGCACTCGCAACAACTGAGTAACCTACATACGTAATGGTTGGTGTCTACGAAGAACGCACGTTTGAGCCTGGAGGTCGTGATCCAGCCCCCGGTGACCTCCGCACTGTCCAGTTGTTCATCAACTCCCACAACATCGAGGACGACCTCGAGATGTTCAGCCGCCCGGCGACCGCGGCGCGGTGGCTGTTCGACAAGGGCCTCACTACCGGCACACGTACTGTCCGTACACGAGCCGACCTGAAGCGCGTAGTGACATTGCGAGAGGCGCTACGGCAGATGCTGGCCGCCAACCACGATAGTTGTGCACCACCGTCGTCAGCGGCCGCAACCCTCAATGACGTCGCAACAGACGGGAAGCTCTCAGTAGCCATTGGCTCAGACGCCGGAGCGCTGGTTGTGGCCACAGCC
>JAAETV010000728.1 GCA_024227975.1 Actinomycetes bacterium | reverse complement strand
GGATCCGGAACCACCAGATCTCGATCCGAGCTGGCTGACCGCTGCGACAACCGGTGGTGGTGAAGTCGATCACCCTGGTTTCAGCCAGTTGCTTGATGATCTGCTGGTCCAAGCTCATCCAATAACCCTAGGTTGCTGGCTATGACTATCGATCGACACTTCGTTGGCTTGCCGTCTCCTGTCATCGGCCGAGCCGGAGCGGGCGGCCATCCATGCCAGGGAATCTGGCACACACCGGCCGGCCAATCCCCGAGTGTCGGGTTCATCGCCACCCACTACAACATCGATTTCTCCGAGCACTACCTGGCTTCCTATCTGGCCGAGCGGGGCTACGGGTTCCTCGGATGGAACACCCGGTTCCGGGGTAACGAACGGTCGTTCCTCCTCGATCATGCCGTGGCCGAGATCGGAGTTGGGGTCCGCTGGATGAAAGAGGTGGCCGGGGTGGAGACCGTCGTCATCGTCGGCAACTCCGGGGGTGGGTCCTTGATGGGGGCCTATCACTCCCAAGCGGTCGAACCGAACCTGACTCCAGTGGTCGGCATGCCGGCCCTCGACGGGATCGACGACCTTCCCGCCGGCGACCTGTTCGTGTTCGTGTCGGCCCATCCCGGCCGGCCCGAGATCTTCACCAACTGGATGGACGCTTCGGTCATCGATGAGAACGATCCGCTCGCCACTGATCCCTCACTCGACATCTACAACCCCGAGAACGGTCCTCCGTACTCGGCTGAGTTCGTGGCCCGCTACCGGACGGCCCAGGTCGCGCGAAACCACGGGATCACGGCCTGGGTCAAAGCCGAGCTGGACCGACTGGCCGAAGGCGGTATCCGCGACCGGCTGTTCGCCGTCAATCGGGTGTGGGCCGATCCCCGGTTCGTCGATCCCACCCTCGACCCCAACGATCGTCCCCCCAACAGCTGCTACCTCGGCAATCCCAAACGGGCCAACAGCGGGATCTATGGAGTAGGGCTCATCAATTCTCTTCGCACCTGGTTGTCGATGTGGAGCCTGGAGGACTCAGAGTGCCAGGCTGCCCCTCACCTGGCTCGCCTCACCGTCCCAACCCTCCTGGTCGAGGCCAGCGGTGACAGTGGGGTGTTCCCCACTGACGCCGAAACCATCCTCGATGCCGTAGCCGCCACCGACAAGACCAAGCTCACCTTCGATGGCGATCACTATTTCCTCCAGCCAGACGGAGCCCGCGACCAGGTAGCCGACGCCATCACCCAATGGGTTGGCGAGAGGACCTAGCTCTCGGCGGTGTCTCTCATGGAGATGGTGCCCATGACGTCGGTGTCACCACCATCCGGGGCCGCGACTTCGACGATGCGTTCGTCGACGTCGTCATATTCCAACCGCAGGGCCCGACACATCAGGGCATGGAGCCGGTAGCTGGCGATGGCATACGTCAGCTCGATCACGGCCACCTCGCCGAGGTGAGCACTGAGGGCCTCGAAGGTGGCGTCTTGAACCCGACCGTCGGCCAGGACCATCTCGTCGGCATAGGCCAGCACCGCCCGTTCGGCCTCGTCGAACACTGCTGAGGTCGACCAGACGGGGATGGCTTCGAGCTGCTCGTCGATCACTCCGGCCCGCCTTGCCGCCTTGCAGTGCTGGCTGAACACGAATTGGCTGCCAGCGGTGAACCCGGTTCGGGTCAGGGCCAGCTCCCGCAAGGTGGCCGGTAGCTCACGTTTGGGGCTGGAGAACAGCCCGAACCCGGCCACCATGTGTTTCATCAGATCAGGAGCTTGAGCAAAAACTGTCCACCAGTCGCCGGGGGTGCCGGTGTCCGTCCCCGGCTCGGCTACCGGATCACGATCCCCGAAGAGCCGGTCGTAGATAGGAATCACCGAAGGGTCGGCTTCCTGGCGTGGAATCTGTCGTGTCCGCGTCATGGAGCGCACTCTAGGTGGTGGTCACTCGGCTCGGTAAGCCTCGCCGCCAGTCGGTCCCGACATCCGGTAGACGACAAGTCCCAGGGTCGGCTGTCGTGAGGCACAATGGCAGACATGTTGGTGACAAGGATCTACGGCGGCGACGACGGCCAGAGCCATTTCGAAGAGTTGAATCTGCCTCTGGCCATCTCCGATGCGGGGGCCATGTCGACGGCCATCCCCATGGACTCCATCTTCGTTCGTGACACCAGCGACGCTGGGCCCGAGGTATGGGACTACCATGTCGCTCCTCGTCGCCAGTTCGCCTTCCATCTCCGGGGCGTTACCGAGATCGAGATCGGCGACGGAACCAAGCGACGTTTCGGCCCCGGTGATCTGCTTCTGGCTGATGACCAGACTGGTCAGGGTCACATCAGTCGCGAGATCGAGGGTCCCCGCCTCCAGGTCTTCGCCCAACTGGCCGACCGCGTCGACCTCGATCGCTGGCGAAGCCCGCCATCATCCTGATTTGATGGGCTAGGAACTGGGTAGCATCTTCAGCGAGATAGCAAGTACCCCTACGGTGAACGGTGAGGACATGGATCAGGCCCAACTCGACAAGATCAAGAGCGAAGATGGCTTCGTAGCCGCGCTCGACCAGAGTGGGGGCAGTACGCCGAAGGCGCTCGGCCTGTATGGCATCAGCGAAGACGAGTTCTCGAACGACGACGAGATGTTCGCCAAGATCCATGAGATGCGGGCCCGCATCGTCACCAGCCCCAGCTTCAACGGTGACCGGATCCTGGGCGCCATCCTGTTCGAGAACACCATGGACCGTGAGATCGAAGGCCAACCCTCGGCTGACTATCTCTGGAAGGTCAAGCGGGTCGTCCCCTTCCTCAAGGTCGACAACGGCTTGGCCGATTCCGAGAACGGGGCTCAGGTCATGAAACCCATGCCCGATCTCGATGACCTCCTGGCTCGGGCCAACACCAAGGGCATCTTCGGCACCAAGATGCGCTCGGTCATCGCTGAAGCCAACCAGGCTGGGGTCAACGCCGTTGTCGATCAGCAATTCGGGATCGGTCGTCAGATCCTGGCGGCCGGCCTGGTCCCCATCATCGAGCCCGAGGTCGACATCAACAGCCCGTCCAAGGCCGAAGCTGAGGTCATGCTCAAGGACGCCATTCTGGCCCAGCTCGAACGCCAGGCTGATGATCAGCCCGTCATGTTGAAGCTGACCCTGCCCGAGGTTGACGGCTTCTATGATGATCTGATCGCCCACCCCAAGGTGTTGAAGGTGGTTGCCCTCTCCGGTGGCTACTCTCGTGAGGAGTCCAACCAGCGTCTGTCTCGTCAGAAGGGCATGGTCGCCAGCTTCTCCCGGGCCCTCAGCGAAGGGCTCTCGGCTCAGCAGAGCAGCTCCGAGTTCGACGACGCCCTCGACGCCTCGGTCGGCAGCATCTTCGAAGCCTCCTGCACCTGAGCCGAGCAGTCGACGGCGCAGTCGGCATGGTTCAACCCGGGGCCACGCCACACAACATCTGTCAGGCTCAGTCACAAACCTCGAGCTAGCCTCGTGGCTCCTACTTCAGGGGCAGTTTCACTCCGGTCAGGGCCAGTTCGATGGCCCGGCGGGGGAGGTTGTTGAAGATGTGAACGGCGGCGAAGCGGGTGGGAATACGGACGTGGCGCTTGTCCTTGGCAACGGCGGCAACGGTGGCGGCAGCAATCTTGGCCGGATCGACCGTCGGCAGCAATAGGAGGTGGCGGAAGCGGGTCAAGGCGGGTTGGACGTAGCCGCTTCCCGTGTTGAGCCGGTCCCACATGG
>JAAETV010000727.1 GCA_024227975.1 Actinomycetes bacterium | reverse complement strand
CGCCCATGCCTTCGAGCTCGGCTCTCGTCGGGCCAAGGAGCTCTTGTTCACCGGAGAGGCCATGGGGGCGGTCGAAGCCAAGGAGATCGGGATGGTCAACCGGGTTGTTCCCCGCGATCAGCTCGAAGCCGAGACCCTGGCCCTGGCGACCAAGATTGCGTCCCGTCCTACCATGGGACTCAAGCTGGCCAAGATGTCGGTCAACCAATCGGTCGATGCCATGGGGTTCCCAGTCGCCCTCCAGTCGGCGTTCAGTCTCCACCACGTTGGCCACGCCAACAACCAGTGGGTCCATGGGATGGTCGTCGATCCATCCGGGGCTGAGGTCATCCGCAGCGACGCCAGAAAGAGCTGATCTCAGCCGCGGACTCGCTACCAGTTCGTGGCCAGCACCCGGCTTGTCGCTTCCGGCTTCGCCTAGAAGACGGTGTACCCGCCGTCGAAACAGATCTCTTGGCCGGTGTGAAACGTCTGGGTCGGGTCGGCCAGGAAGGCTCCGACCTCACGGTACTCGCTGGGGTCGGCCCACCTCCGGACCGGGGTTCGTTTGGTCGTCACCGCCCGAAAGACGTCGTTCTCGAAGGCTGGCGTAGCCAGCTCGGTAACCGTCCAGCCGGGTAGGAGCGAGTTGACCCGGATCTGGTGGCGGGCCAAGCCTACGGCCAGCGCCCTGACCAGACCGTTCAATCCGGTCTTGGCCGTGCCGTAGGCCTCGTTGCCGGCGGCTCCGTGGACGGCCGAAGTCGAGGAGATGGCGACCAGGCTGCCCCCTTCACCCTGTTCGACCAGATGCCGGGCCGCCTCTCGCAGGGTGATGAAGGCCCCGTCGAGGTTGGTGGCCATCACCGCCCTCCATTCATCGAGGGGGAGGTCGATGAACGGTGTGCCGGTGCCGCTCCGCCCGGCGTTTGCGAACAACCCATCGAGCCGCCCGAAGTCGGCGATCGAGCGCTCCATCGTCTCGATGACCTGAGATTCATTGCTCACGTCGCACACATGGGCCGTGGCCGAGCCACCAAGCACCTTCAACTGTTCGACCGCGGCCATGTTCTTGTCTTCCTTGCGACCCCAGATGACCACTGAACCGCCGGCCAACACGATGCCCTCGGCGATACCCAGACCGATACCGCCATTGCCTCCCGTGATCACGAACACCTTGCCCGTCAGATCGATCATGGGCGCTGGCTTCCTCGGCTCGGGTATTGGTGTTGGTGGGGTTTCATAGGGTCCTTCCGGTGTTGGTCTGCCTCTCGAACGAGGTGGCAGGACGGCGCTGGTGGTTGGGATCGGCCAGGTGTCGTCGATCGATCGTCGTTCGGCGAACACGACGCCGGACTCCGGCCTGGATAGGGGTGGCCCCTCAATCAGATGCCGCGTTCGGCATCACATGGGCCTCACCGAACTGGCGGAGCCGGTCGAGGCCTCCGTCGCCAGCAAAGGCGAAGGCGGGGACCATGACCCGTCCCACCCCGAGTTGGCGCATGGTGTCGATCCCGCCTGCTGGGTCGGCAAAATGGGGGAACATTGCATTGATCTCGATCGATTCAGGGTCCCGGTCGTAGTCCTCACATGCAGCTCGCACCGTGGTGATCAATTGGCCAAGGCGATCAGGGTCGGACTCCCCGGGGAAGTAGCCGTCGGCCAGTCGGGCCGCCCGCCGCATGGCCACCTTGGTGTCGCCGCCGACGAGGATGGGAATGTCCCGCCCCTGAGCCGGCGGTGGGGTCGAGGTCAGGGGCTCGAAGTCGACGAACTCCCCGTGGAACTCCACATGACTGCCGGACCAGACCGTCCTCAACACCTCGACGTACTCGTCGTTTCGTTTGCCCCGCTGCTCCCAGGAGACACCGAGGGCGTCGAACTCCTCCTTGAGCCAGCCGACGCCGATGCCAAGCTCGACCCGTCCCCCTGAGAGGTGATCCAGGGTGGCCAGCTCCTTGGCCAGGACCAGGGGGTTGCGCTGGGGCAAGATCAGGATGCACGTACCGAGCCGCAAGGTGGGCGCCACCGCCGCCACATAGGACAGCCAGATCAAGGGATCGGGAATTGGGGTCTCAGGGGTGGCGGGGACCTTGCCGTCGGCCGTATAGGGGTAGCGCGACTCGATAGTGGTCGGCATGACGACATGCTCACCACCCCAAACCGATTCGAAGCCAACGGCTTCGGCCACACGGGCGATTTCCAGAGCTGAGGTGGGGTTGGTGCCGACACTGCTGGCGAAGGCAAGTCCGAATTTCATGTGTGTATGAAAGCACAGATGTCCGCTGATGCCCGATTGCCAGATCGATCGAGCTGGGCCGCCTCGGCACTGGCAGATCTGGAAGAGCCCAATGGGCAAGATCCTCGGCTGCCCTCTCGACGCGACGAGCTGACTTCAACCCTCCTGAATAGTGACGTCCCCGGTCCCCGGCGGCCTCAGCTCAGTTGAGGGTGCTGTCGACCCAGGCTCGGATCCGATCGATAGGCAACGCTCCGACCTGGCGCCCGACCTCGGCACCGTCGTCGAAGAGAACCATGGTCGGTATTCCCTGCACCCCGAGGCGGGCCGACACTTCGGGAACCTCGTCGACATTGACCTTCACCACCCGGAGCAAGCCGGCTCGTTCCTCACTCAAGGTGGCCAGGGCGGGCGCCACCATCCGGCACGGACCGCACCATGGAGCCCACAGATCGACCAGGACCGGGAGAGCTGATTGGTTGATGATGGAGTCGAAGTTGGCTGCGCTGGCCTCGGCCAACCAGGGAAGATCGAGGTGGCACTTGGCGCATCGGGGCTTGCCCGTTGCCGTGAGAGGGACCCGGTTGCGAGCCCCACAACCGGGGCAGGCGATCGTGGTGGCGGTCACTGGTCGAAGCCTTCTCCGTCGATCATGTACATCTCCCCTGAAACTGGGGGCTGAGGTCGTTTTCACTCTACTGGGTAATGTACGGACATTTCAAGTAGGGCCTGGCCAGTCAGAAGCCGGTGACTTGCACGGGCCCTTCGCCCCTGGTTCGGGCTCTGATCTTGGCTCTACGCTGGCGCCATGATCGGTGTGTCCACACGAATCATCGTTACGGTCGGGCTCGTCGTTGGCGGGGTCGGAGCCCTCGATGCCTTCGTTAGTCGCGAATGGGATCTGTTGGTCGTCTTCCTCCTCGTGATCAGCCTCCAGGCGATGCTCTGGCTCCGGCTCCGAGCCAACCGGATTCCGGTGACCCTCCGACCAGACCTCGCCCGATGGCTCGAACGGCAGTCCGAGCGCAGCGGAGAACCCTTCGATGATGTGTTGGACCGGGCCGTGGCCTGGTATCACTCCGGCTTGTATGTCGATGAGAGCAAAAGCCGGTAGCGGCCGTGGAGGCCTTGACCCCATCGGAGCATTCTTCGACTGTGCTGCTTGCTCCCGAGCAGCCAGTTCCTGACACTCTTGGAGGCAAGGGTGGAGCGCTGGCTCGCCTGGTGGTTGACGGCTATCCGGTACCGACAACGGGTGTCATAACCACAGATGCCTACCGGTCGATTGCAGGCCAACCGATGATTGTTGATCTCGTGGCTCGGGTTGGTGCCGGCGATGAGCTGTCTCCCGCCGATGTCGATGAGACCTTCGCAGATCTGGTCATCTCCGAGCCTTTGAGAGGTGAGATCATCGAGCTGGCTCGGGCGGTTGGTGATGGGGGACTGGTCGCCGTTCGTTCGTCGGCGACGGTTGAAGATCTGCACGGATCATCGTTTGCCGGACAGTACCGCTCCTTGCTGAACATCGATGTCGGCAACCCAGAGGCGATCCTGGCCGCTGTTCGTCAGGTGTGGGCATCGCTTTGGCACCCCGCCCCGTCGGCCTATCGACAAGCATTCGGGATCGATGATTCCGACGTGGCCATGGCCGTGGTGGTGATGCGAATGATTCCGGCCACGACAGCAGGGGTTGTCTTCACCGATGATCCAGGCGGCTCAGGCGGAGCCAGGGTCGAAGCAGTCGAAGGGCTTGGGGAGTCCCTGGTGTCTGGGCAGCGGACTCCGATGGCTTGGGAGGTCGGGGACGGCGACGATCAGCTCGATCCCACCAACCTGCCCCCGGCTCCAGCTAGGGCCCTGGGCCTTGCTCACGACATCGCCGCCTCCGCCGGGACCCCCCAGGATGTCGAGTGGGCCGCGGTCGACGATGAGGTCTACGTGGTCCAAGCGCGACCCATCACCGTATTGGAGACCGACGATGGATTCGACACATCGGTAGATGATCATGAGCTCACAACCGCAGGCATCGTGGAGATGGTCCCGGGAGTTCTTCCACCATTGCGCTGGGAAATCAATCGCTTCCTGCTCGAAGAAGCATTCCGGTCCATTCTCACTTCCCTCGGGGTGATCCGGGGCAGGGCCGTCGAAGATCGTCCCTTCGTTCGCCGAGTCCGTGGGCGGGTCGCTATCGATTTCGATCAGCTCCGAGAAGCAGCAGGAGGTATCCCAGGCGCGGTGGAGGAGCTCGAGCAGCAATACTTCGGCCAGACATCAGAGGGCGAGGGTGAGGGCGAGAAGCATCACGCCCATGGCTTCGGTTTCTCCGATCTGGCCCGAGATCTACGGACCTTGCAGACGAGACGACAGGTCATCGAACAGGCCGAAGTGCTGATCGGGGCCACCACTGCCCTACGACAACGCCGCCCATCATTGGACGAGCAGACCGAGGTCCAGCTCTTGGCCTACGGACGTCGACTGATTGATCTAGGAGCCCGCGGCTTGGCTGCCGAATTGGGGGTAGCGGCCTCGGGCGCCGCCGCCTATCGGCGGCTGGAGCTCCAACTCGGGCGTCACCTCGGAAGTGAGCAGGGAGCGGCGGAGACCCAGGCGCTGGTCGGTCGCACCGGGGCCACAACAGCAAGGCAGGCATTGGCATCGGCCGCCATCTTCGCCGGGCCGACATGGTCGGAGATGGCATCAGGGCCGCCATCGAGCAGCGAATCAGCCGCGGGGTATTCACCGGAAGAGGAATGGCACAGGGTCAGGGATCGATTGAAAGCCTTGCCAGGCTGGACCCGACGCCGCATCTTGACCGGCGGGTTCGTCGACTTCAGGAGCCACCTCATCAATAGGCTCCGAACCGACGTGATCGAGCAGATCCAGCGGCGGGAGAAGGCCAAGGTGGCGGTGCTCGAACTTGGTGGTGAGCTCCGACGAGTCCACCTCGAGCTCGGGCGACGACTCGTTGATGGTGGCCTGCTGGAGGGAGCCGATGAGATTGAGCTGCTCACCTCAGCCGAGGTCTTGGCCGCCGTCGACTCTGGGGCCAATGGCGGGCTAGGAGCCTCCAGGTCAGCGTCGATCGGTGAGCGGGCCTCGATTGTCTCACCCGATGTTGTTCGTCGCCGCCGGAACTGGCTCAGCCGCTATCAGGCTGAGGGAAACCTCCCTCTCCGGTTCGTCGGCATCCCGGATCGAGAACCAGAACCCTTGCCCGAAGGGGATGTTCTCGAGGGCTGGGCCGCCAGCCCCGGACGGAGACGGGGGTTGGCCCGCGTGGTCACGTCGGCCACCGGCCGGCTCGACCCTGGCGAGGTCCTGGTGGCCGAGGCAACGGATGCCTCATGGTCCCCACTTTTCATGCGAGCCGGTGCGGTGGTCGTCGAGCGGGGCGGTCCGCTCTCTCATGCCGCGATCCTGGCCCGGGAGCTCGGCCTCCCCGCGGTGTTGAACGTGTCTGGCGCAGCCAGGATCCTCGATCGGTGCACGGTGTCTGTCGATGGCGACCAGGGAGTCGTTGTCATCGAATCGAGGGGTGAGCAGTTGTGAGCAGGCCCGGATCATACGGTTCAGTGCCCTGGCCACCCGAGCGCGTGACCGAGGACGCGTTCGACGACGTTGATGTCGATCGCTTGATGGTCTTCGTACCCGCCATCATGAGCGTTGGTCTTGTCTTCTCCGTCGCAACACTGTTGCGCGATGCCTTTCGCTGGACCGGGAACCGAGCCAGGGAGAGACGAACGGCCATCGAAGCTGGGGCCGTGGTCAATAGGCTGATCGGTCATGACGACCCCGATCCGGCCGATATCGGAGTACTTTCCCGACCGACCTATCTGATCAGTGCCATCGTATTGGTCGCCGGGGCGGCCTATGTGACGATCGGATCGACAGCCAACTTCGTACGTGACGGAGGCTATGTACGCGATATTGGCTGGCTTCTGGCAATCTCGCTTGGGTTGGCCGTCGTTCTCGGCTTCCTCGGCGGGGTCTCATTCGTCGTCTTCGTCTCCTGGCCGCTCCCTCCAGCATGGACGCTCGGACCCCTACGAACTGCCCCCCTGTCAGTCACTCCCGGTAGGGAGGGTGAAGGCCCCAGCTGGGGACTCTCGGCGTCGATGGTCGGAGCAGGGATCGCCACTGTCATACTCACCCTCATCGTGGGGTCGGGGCGAAGCGTCGCCATGGATATCGATCGGCCCATCTCCAAGTGGTTGGTCGAAACTGAATGGCTCGACCGGCTCGAGGTCATCGACATATTCGGCATGACCGCGATCTCGGTCGCCCTGGTGATCTTGATTGGATTGTCGGCCTTCCGTTGCCGGGTGATGGCTATCTCCTATCCTTCGGCCTTCATTTTGAGCTGGTTCGGTTCTGCCGCCATCCGAGAGATCGTCGAACGACCGCGACCAACCAAGTTTGGAGACCTGGAGTCGTTTCCCAGTGGTCATCTGGTTCAGGCTGTCTTCATTGCCGGCCTGGTCCCGTTGGCGCTGAGCGTTCTGCTCTCGGATCGACGGATAGCACTGCTGACCCGATGGGTCCTGGGTATTGGGGTGGTCGGGGCTTCACTGCACCGCATCCACCGCCAGGACCACTGGCCGCTCGATGTCATGGCTGGCATTTCCATCGGGCTGATGACAGTTCTCGGTGTGCACTGGATCATGGATCATCGGAGTTGGCACCAAGGGTGCAGCTCATGCTCAT
>JAAETV010000726.1 GCA_024227975.1 Actinomycetes bacterium | reverse complement strand
CAGTGGGGTCTCCTGCCAGGCCGCGCCCTCGGCCCATTGATGGAGCACGCCAAGTACTTCGGTCACCTGGTCGGCGCTGATGGCACGTCCAACAGCCGTGGCCCCGCGGGATTCCACGGCGCGCCTGTACGCGGCCCGCAGGCCCTGGGCCTCGTCGACAGCAGGGGGAAGGCTCGCATCGAAACGAGGAGGAATCGTACAAGCCAACGGTGTCTCGTCGGACTCGATCGTCACCGGGTAGGTCTCGAAAACGGATTCGGTCGCGTCGAGCAACCCAAGGGCCTGATCGAGTACGTCTCGCTGGAAGCTGACATCATCGGGCCGACCAAGGGGTCGACCGAGCGGGAACTCGCAGTAGAGGGCCCGGGGCGGCTCCATCCGCTCCGCCACCTCCTTGGTGGAGGCGAGGACGATGGTGGTCAGTCCGGCGGCTTCGAAGACATGGGCGAGCGTACACACGGTACGCGTGCACAATGGTCAAACGGGGGTGAGCACCACCAGGTCAACGGCGTCGGCGAGCAATTCGGCGGCGCAGGCCGGGCCCGTGTCGAGCCGGACCTCGCTGACCGTGTCGGGCTGGTTGCCGGCGAAGGCGAAGTGGCGCGGGGCAACGTCGCCGATGACCCCTTCGGCCGCCAGTTCCTCCAAGCGATCGATCGGGTAGACGACATTGAGGTCGATCTGGAAACCGGTGTGGTCGAAGTTCGGGCTCCAGTGGCCCATCACAATATCGCGATCACCACGATCGAGAGCCCGGAAGCCGACGTCGGTGGCCGAGAAGCGATCCTGATCGGGCCGGTGCAAGGCGGCCGAAGTCACAATTGCGACCCGGGCCTCCGACAGCGGTTTGTCCAGCGGCTTGAACGCCGGATCATCGAATTGAGGAACGGCCCCTTGGGCGCCGTGCGCTCGCATTGCTACATCTCCACCAGTCATGACGTCATCTTCCCAGGTCGATGAGGCTCATTGCGAGCCCGCATGATCACGGGTCGCGGCTAGCCCAGCAGCGAATGGAGGCCATGTTTGAGCACGGCTTGGGTTTCGGCCACCGAGAACTGACGGTGGCGTCGCAGGAAATCGATGGAGTCGAGCTGGGTCAAGACGTCGCCGGCGGCGGAGACCGATTCGCTGTCGTTCGGCCTGCGAGGGCCCAGCTCTGGGGCGAACTGGAGCTGGAACTGGTGGCGGAACTCGCTTCGTAGCTGGGCCAGCTCCTCACCGATCCTGGGGAGGCGTGGCGCGTTGGCCACGGTGGCTCGGTAGACGGAACCTACGGTGTCGTGCAACCTCACCCGCATGGTTACGAAATCATCGATCCTGCCAGCCAGCGGGCCCTGTCCGATGGCGTGAAGATGGGCGTCTCCGTGTTCTCGGCTGCGTTTGATGGTTGCTTCGAGCAATTCACCCGGGTCGGCGAAGTACCGGTAGAGGGATCGTAGGGAGAGGCCGGATCGTGTCGCCGCTTGTTCGATGGTGGGGAACAGGGACTCCTCAGCGAACATCTCGAGGACCACATCGAGCACGGCATTGATGTTTCGTTGGCGGCGCGCCACACGCCCGTCGACTGGTGTTTCAACATCGTCGAGGTCGGTCATGGTCTGCCCAACCTACCAAGAGGCCGCGATCTCAGGTCGGCTCAGCGGGGGCGACGCCCTGCTCCTCGCCGACCTCGCCTACCCCCGGTGGTGCGGTACGGTAGCTCATGCGACGCATCTGGGAAGGGGTGGGTCTGCTGGTTCTGGTGATGCTGGCGGGCTGCGGGGGAAACGAGGATCCAGCCGACGTTGGTTCCTCCGCTGAGGTCAGCAATTCGACTCCGCCGGACGAGGTGGCCGAGGAAGCCCCGTCTTCAACATCGGATGGGCCGATCGAGATCGGGGCCATATGCGGACTCGTGGCAGATGAGGAGATATCGGCCATCGTTGGCAATCCGGTTCTCGGCGCTGACATCGATGCGACCCTCTGTGAGTACGCACCACCAACGGGTGTGCCAGGTACCGACGGAACCGCGGTGGACCTGTTCCTCAACGACTCGTTCGAGGAGACCTGTGATCTCGAGTTCGGTCTCGTGGGAGCATACGATGAGCAGGAAGTCGGTGGGCTTGGCGACAGTGCCTACTGGGAGCCTGTGTTGGCCCAGGTGTTCGTCTGTACCGGTGACAAGTTCATGACCGTCACCCTCTACAAGCCGTCAACGGTCACCGATGACGAAGCACTAGACCAGGCTCGTCAGGTCGCCGAGCGAGCACTGGCAGCTCTTTAGGACGAGGGGAAGAGGGGCATGCGGGGATGTGACACCGAAGGCCAGATGCTAGGGGCCTAGTCGTCGGCCTCCCTGTGACCATGGTTGTGGCCGCCTTTCTGGTCGAGGTGGCGATTGCGTTGGGCGTGGCGGACTGGAGACATGCGTTGTCCTCTACGGCGAATGGATCCTCCAGGTCCGGACGCAACCGGTCGACCGCCGGCTCTTGTGGATGTAGCACGTAGCTCTGAAACTCACCCAGTAGAACGACACCGTCGATCGCTGCGACCGGGCGTAGCGTCGCTCGAGCGTAGTGATACGGGATTGGGTCGGGGGCAAGTGGCTCCGCATCACAGGTGTAACCCAGGGGACATCGACCAAGGGATGCCCCAACAAGTGGCCCCTTCTAGCCCTTGACAGCATGGTTGGGTGAGAGCGTCCAAGAACGCCGTCGCCAGCGGGTCAGCTGAGCGACACGGCAGATGGCAACGCAGGCGACCCGACCCTACTCAGGGACCGCAGTCGGCAACGCTGCTCGGGAATGCCAATCGGCTGTGCCCCGGAACCGGCATCCTCAGACGGGTCCCACGCACCAGCACGCTGGCCGAGCGCTCGACCCTGGTCGACCCGGGATTCCTCAGCGTCCGGCAAGTGCCGCGAGGGCCGTTCAGACCTGGCGCCCCGCCGTTGTCAGGGCATGCAGTAATGTCGAGGGTATGGAGCCGACCGAGGCCTTGCCTGCTGTTGAGCCCGATCGAGCTACGGCACTGGCCAGTGATGCGGTCGCCGCTCGGCCACTGGCTCCAGCAGCCGAAGCGTCACTTGCCAGAGCCTTGGAGCGATTGCCGGAAGCGATGACCAAGTCTGACGACGAAGCCCGTGCCACCAGCAGGTGAGGCGGCCGGTCCGGGTTCCGGATCACGCACGGGCCAGCATCGACAACTAGCTCCCGATCGACCGAGCCGAGGTCTACAGAGCCCATGATCTGCCCGAGGCGGTCGAGGCTCTGTCGTTGACTGACTGGTGGAGCCTGCCCAAGATCGATCAGTCACCAGGCATCCGCCGGTTCACCGTCGAGGCGGCCCGAACTGTCGCCGGGTACCACCTACTGGCTGGCCTGGACTCGTGGGCCGACGATCCCGGAGCCATGGTGATCCACGTGATCGACATATGGCCCGACCGCTGGCCAGACAAGGATTGACACGCTCGTAGCCGGCCTCCTCGCGCTGGTGCCGTACACCAGTACGCCGGCCCGAGGAGTCCGCCCAGGCCGACCGAGCGTCAAACAGCGCTCTCATCGTGCCGTTCCTCCGTGCATTGCGAATACGGCGGCTCTGGACAGGCAGACCTAATCCGCCGTGGTCCCGTGGGCCTCTGGCGGCCTCAGCATGCCCACAAGGATCCTGCTGATGAATGACAGGCCCATCGCCATGACCAGAAGCGCACCTCCGACCACCCAGCCGGTCAGGATAAGAAGGGCCCCGGCAATGAAACCCACAGCAAGGATGCTCAACCGTAGACGCTCTCGCCGCAACGCCGCTCGCAGGTCCCAATCCAAATCTGAGTATTGCACCGTCATAGTCTCTCACGAGCGTTACCCACGACCCGCCCAGTACCGGCAGGGAGGATTCCGAGTGCTCTAGGCAATCGCAAACGAGACCACACAGAGTCACCCGCCCGGAAGTGCTACTACTCAGCTCGACAGGGGCATCCAGTCCGGACGCTCGCCGGACACCATTTCGACCTG
>JAAETV010000725.1 GCA_024227975.1 Actinomycetes bacterium | reverse complement strand
GCCACCACGTCTTGAGCGAGCTGGGCCGCATCGCCAGTGCCCGTTCACAACACGATCGAGCCTTTGCCTACCACCAGCGAGCTCTCGACCTTGCCCTGCTCGATGGTACGCCCGGTTGCCACGCCATGACCCTGGCCGGGTTCGGTGACGCGGCCGTTGCCCAGGGGGATCGGCAGGTCGCCATCAACTTGTACCAGCAGGCCATCGACCTGGCCGACGCGATCTCGATCGTCGACCACGGACAAGCGGAATGGCGCCGCCATCTCGAGGTCTTGATCGACCAGGGCGACACCGCTAGCACTGCTGGCAGCATGGACGCCGGAACTGTTTCCGGTCCCTGACCGAGGATCACCCAAACGGTCCGGTCGCAGCACTAGATGTGACCTCTGGGCACCTCAAGATCCTCGGGGCGGCAAGACTTGTCACCAAATCATGAGTTGCAGGCCCCAAGAATCTAGCCGTCGATCGAGGCCAGCTCGGTGGCTGGTAGGCGCCTCCGGGGACGGTCGAGCATGGCGCTCACGCTCAACAAGGCAGTCATGACGAGACCGGCGATAAGCCATGCTGGTCCCGGCCCCAGGGAGGCGAAAAGGGGGGCGGCAGAAAAGGCCCCGACCCCGGCGGCGGCCGAGCCCGCAGCCTCACCCAGCCCTTGAGCAGCGGCGGCATCATCGGTTGGGGCGGCATCGGCCAGCGCCGCCTGGGACCCCGGCGACTGGACCGCTTCCATCAGCCCGTGGGGAACCGCCATGGCCATGATCAGTGGAACCGATCCGACATAGCCGTAGGCCGCCATCAGAGGGACGGTGGCCGCCGCCGAGAGCAGTGAGGTGAGCCGTGGCCCGTGGGTGTCGGACAAGGCTCCGGCCCGGCGAGCCACGACCAGCATGGGTAGGGCGAACCCGGTCAGCGACAAGGTGATGAGCATCGTGGGCGCACCCAGGTTGTCGAGGTGGATGGCCCACAGCGGCTCGACCACGCCGATCGAGTAGCGGAACGAGACGATCACCAACAGCGCCGCGATCACTCGGCGGTCAACGAGTAGGCGACGATTGACCCGCCTCTCCGTCACCGACCGCACTGTGTTGGGATCGGCCTCGGGAATCTCGAGACGGACCACGCTCAAGAAGCTCAAAGCAACTGCTGCCCCCAGCACGATGAAGGGCACCCGCACGTCGACGAGGACCGTGATCAGCCCGGCGAGGGGCGGTCCGAACACGAATCCTGTGAGGTAGGCGGCATAGAACATGCCGAGCCCTTCCCCCTGATTTTGTCCTGAGGTCACAATGATGGCTCGGCGGGCAGGAGGGATGATCATCCCCACCCCCGCCCCCAACAAGGCCCGGGCCGCCACGAACTGCCACAAAACAGTGCCTAGCCCGAACCAGATGAGACCGACGGCCGACACGATGACACCAGCCCGCAGCAGGGTGGCAGCATGACCCCGGTCGGCGTAGCGGGATAGGGACAACTGGGTCATCAGAGCGGCAACGAACGCTGATCCTGCGATCCAACCCAAGCTCGAAGTCGGCAATTGATATCGATGCTCGAGCTCGG
This sequence comes from Actinomycetes bacterium, assembly GCA_024227975.1. Next base: position 22,959 of record JAAETV010000725.1, on the reverse strand, counting down.
CCATGAGGGCGAACACCGAACTGACCCCAGCCATGGTCACCGCTGCCACCAGGTAGAGACTTCTCATGTGCCTCTTGTTCCCGGGACTCGTCATCAGACCTACGCTGGCAGAGTGGGGCCAGTAGCTCAAATGTTCACCCTGAAGTGCATGGCCGCTGACGACCATGCCCCTCCTGATCGACTGATGGGCGGGCCGGTTCAGACCCCGATCAGCTGACGGTCCGGCTCCGGACCAACGTCTTCGACCAGGTCATGGTCGGGCTGGGTCGACGAGGGGGGCTCATGGAGCCCGAACCGCTGGTGGAACCGGCGTAGAGGGGGTGGGGCCCACCAGTTCCAGTCGCCCAGCAGCTTCATCGTGGCCGGCACCAGGAGAGACCGGATGATTGTGGCGTCGACGATGACGGCCAACGCCATGCCAACCCCGAGCTGCTTGATGGTGAGTGTCTCCCCCGCAGCAAAGCCGGCGAATACAACCACGATCAGCAACGCCGCCGACGTGATGATCCGGCCGGTGCTCTGGAGGCCCCGAGCCACCGAAAGGTCATTGTCACCCGTCTGGTCGTGGATCTCCTTGATCCGCCCCAGCAGGAAGACCTCGTAGTCCATGGACAGCCCGAAGGCGAACAGGAAGATCAGGGTTGGCAACCACAAGTCGATGGATCCGACCGATTCGAAGGCCAGGAGTCCGGACAGGTTGCCGTCCTGGAAGACCCAGACCAGGGCCCCGAAGCTGGCGCCGAGGCTCAAGACGTTCATCAGCACCGCCTTGATCGGGATGGCGATGGATCCGGTCATGAAGAACAACAGGACAAGGGTGGCGACCACGACGACACCGATCGCCAGCGGAATCCGGTTGGCGATCATGGAGCGGGTGTCGGCGGTGGATGCGGCCACACCACCGACCTCGACGTCGGCCCCAGTCGGCAGTTCCCTGATCGTGTCGACCAGGCCCATGGCCACCTCCCCCTGGCTGGCCCCGTTGGGGACGACATCGATGACCAGGGTGTCAGCGGGGAACCCAGCCCGCACCGCGATTCCGGCCACCCCGTCGAGGTTTGAGAGGGTCTCTACCCACTCGTTGGCCTCGGCCGAAGCAGGATCGAGATCAGCTATGACGATGATGGGATCAGCACCCCGGGCCGGGAACCGCTCGGCCATGGTGAGGGCGGCGGCTCTGGCCTCTGACGAGCGAGGCAGACTGCGGGCATCGCCGTTTTCCAGACGGGCGTCGAGGAAGGGAGTCGCCAGCAGGGCCAGTCCGACCCCGATAACAGCCACCACCGGGACGGCGAATCTTTGGACCAGCCGGGCCAGGCGGTAGAAGGTCCCTTCGCCGATGGGGGTGATCTTGGCCGGCTTGATCTTGGCCCCCATGAGCCCGAGCATGGCGGGAAGCAGGGTGAGGGCGGCCACCATCGACAACAGCACGGCCGATAGTCCAGCGACCCCGAAGCTGTTCATGGTCGGGTCGGCGAAGACGAACATCCCGCTCATGGCGACGGCAACGGTGAGGGCGCTGAACACCACCGTGACGCCAGCGGTAGCCACCGTCGTTTCGACTGCCGCCCCGACGCTGGCCCCATGGCCTCGTTCCTCCCGGAAGCGGGAGACCAACAGGAGGCCGTAGTCGATGCCGAGCCCAAGTCCAAGCATCGTCACCACATTGAGCGCGAACACCGACACCGAGTCGAGCACGAAGCTGGCCCCGAGCAGGGCGATGCCGGCGGTCAAGAAGGATGCGGCCGCGACGGCCAGAGGCATACCGGCGGCCCGGAAACCTCCGAAGATGATGATCATGGCGACCAGGGCGATGGGAAGGGCGATGGCCTCCCCCCGCAGCAGGTCCCTCTCGGCTTGGATCTCGAACTCCTGGAAGACGATGGGCTCGCCACCGACTTCGACATTGGCGATGGTGACTCCACCGGCCGTGGCCGTACCTTCCAGCTCATGGACGAGATCGGACACCTCGACGGCTAGATCCCGTTCGGCCTCGGCGCTGAGTCCGTTGGTGTACGAGACGACGACGATTGCCCCCTGCCCGTCGGTCGCGGCCAGATCATCCAGACCTGTCGACCAGGGCTCGATGATCGAGACAATGCCCGGTATTTGGGCCACCTGGCCAAGGGTGATGGCAATGGGGACCGGCATGTCACTTGTGGTCGAAACCCCGTCGATGACGATGACAATGTCGCCTCCGGTGGCCGAGGTCTCCTCGATCCGGTGTAGAACCCGGGCCGACTCCAGCCGATCGCTTCCCCCGAACTCGGCACTGACCCGTTCCGATAGTGGCCCTTGGGCCATCACTCCGACGGCCAAGATGACCACCCACAGGCCGACAACAGCCCACCGATGTCGGTAGGTGAACGTTCCTAGTGTTCTGAACATGGTGCTTCTCCTCGGTACGAATACAGCCGCGATCAGCTGCTCGTTCTGACCCTGACCGATGGTGCTGATGGTCAGCTGAGGGTCGAGAGTTGATTCTGACGGGGCGGCTACGAGTCGCTGACCAGGCCGGTCGAGCCTCTAGGGTGCGCCTGTGACCCGTCGCCTGCCCAAACCCCCACCCCGGCCGACAACGGATCTCCCACGCGCCCTCATCTGGTCGTACAGCTTGCTGGCGGCCTGTATGGCGGCCGGCTATGGGGTGTTGTTCACCGTTGTTGGTGACTACCGGGAGCGCTACGGCATCAGTGAGGGTGCCATTGGCTGGATCATTGGGATCGGGTTCATTGCCGGGTTCGCGTCCCAGATCCTGATCGCTCCTATTGGGGATCGTGGTCGGGCCAAAGCTGTCGTGTTGATTGCGGTCATCGTCAATGCCATCGGGCTGATGATGATGGGTTTCGGCGACGATGTGACCACCATCATGGCGGGCAGGATCGTGGCCGGTCTCGCCACCGGAGCAGCCCAGCCGTCGATCAGGCGGATCGTGGTCGTTGGAGCCCCCGATGATCTTGGCCGCAACTTGGGCCGGCTGATGTCGGCTGGCGTGTTCGGCTTCGCCTTCGGTCCCGCCATCTCGGCGGTCCTTGTCGGACCGTTCGGGCTCGGTGCCCCGTTCCTGGTGATGGCTGGCGCCTCACTGGTGGCGGTGGCCATCGCCTTCTCGGTACCAATTCAGGAGTCGACCGAGCCAAGCCAGCGCGGATTGCTGGCGTTTGATCTGCTGCGGATACGTCCCCTGGTCGGTGCCATCGTGTTGGGTGCCGCTGTCTACTTCATGATCGGGACGTTCGATGCCTTGTGGGACGTGGTCCATGTGGATCTCGGAACCTCGACCTGGTTGGCCAACTTGGGCATCACCCTGTTCGCCCTACCCCTTGTGATCCTGGCCCCGATCGGAGGGAAGCTGGCCCAGGACACCGGGCCGTTTCGCCTTGCCGCCATTGGCCTCCTGATTGCAGCCGCCTTCATGATCTCCTACGGGTACCTGCCTTCAGGTTCGTGGATCTTCGCTGTTGTCATGTTCCAGGCCGCCACCGACGGCTTCACCCTCCCCGCAGCTGGGATTGGGGTGGCGATGACCGCTCCAGCCGAACGCCAAGCCGGGGCGCAGGGCCTGTTGGGGGCAGCCCAAGCTCTGGCCGCGGGGATGGCGGCGGTGGCGGCCGGCACCCTCTACGAGGCCTACGGTCGCGCCTTGACCTACACCATGGCCGGTCTCGCCATGGTCGTCTTGGTGGTGGTAGGGATGGGGCTCGCCTTCTCCGCCTGGCGACCAGCCGCTACGCCCGGCCACGCCAGGGGCAGCCAGGCTGATGAGAGGGTCCAATGAGCACCGTTCGGGCCAGGCCCCAGTTGCTTACCTGGTCAGGAAATGAGATCAGGAGAACCACTAGGTTGGTGCCGTGGACAGCCTGACAGGAAAGACAGCCGTGGTGACCGGAGGGGGCTCGGGCATAGGCCGGGGCATGGCCCTGCGTTTCGCCCGAGCTGGGATGAACGTGGTCGTGGCCGACATCGACGAGCAGTCGATGGCCACCGTGGTTGACGAGGTCGAAGCCATGGGGGTCAAGGGATTGGCCGTCGCTACCGACGTCGCCGATCCGGCCGCGAACCAAGCGCTGGCGGATGCCACTGTCACTGCCTTCGGGCAGGCCAACGTCATCTGCCTCAACGCCGGCGTGACAGGATCGATTGGCCAGTCATGGACCCTGACCGAGGAGGATTGGGATTGGAGCCTGGGGATCCTGCTCAACGGGGTGATCAACGGGATCAGGTCCTTCGTCCCCGGCCTCGTCGACCACGGCGACGGCCATGTGGTCATCACCTCCTCCATCGTCGGTCATGTTTCCGCACCGTTCAGCGCCCCCTACGCCGTGGCCAAACACGGGGTAGCCGCTCTGGCCGAGAGCCTTCACCACGAGCTACGCATCGACCGCTCGACAGTTGGTGTGACCTGCTTGTGCCCTGGTTTCGTAAATACCAACATCATCACGGCGGCTCGAGCTCGCCCCGATGACAGTCCCGGTTCAGCCCTCGATGATCATGCCGAGCGCTGGCTCGATATTTCCGAGCCTGGGATATCGAGTGGGATCGATCCTGAGATCGTTGGTGATCTGGTTCATGACGCGGTTCTGGCCAACCAGTTCTGGCTCTTCACCGACCATGCTTGGGATGACTCCGTCGAGCGCCGGACCCAAGAGATCATCAACCGGCTCCCCCCGACAATGGGCCGGCCCTCTCTCAGCTGACCAGCTCGCTTGATCCCGGTGTCAGAGATCCCAGGTCGAGGCGGGCCTCGACCTCGCCGTCTGAGATCCGGCCTGTCGGCTTGAACCCGAACCCCTCGTAGAAGGGGCGGGGCGAACCTCGACCTTCGCCCCAGTGGACTCGTAGCGAGGTGGCCCCCTCCGATCTGACCTGCTCAATGACCTGGTCGAGCACTCGACGACCTATCCCCCGACGCTGGTGAAGGCGATCGATCAGGAACCGCCACAAGTAGGGCTCAGGATGATGCTCAGTTCTGGCCGTCATCAGGACAAAGCCGACCCATTCCCCGTCGCCAACCACTCCCCTGGCCCAAGGCACGATCGGATGCCCGTTGACCACGGCCGGAAACGCCATGTTGGCCAGCGACACCCCCATGGGTGCCACCAAGGCCTCTTGGGAGTGATGGGTAGCCAAGGCAAGGGCCTGTCGATGATTGTCCGCCGTCAACTCGACCAGTTCCACCACTTCAGGGGTCATCGTCGGGCGTTGCTGCCAGGCATCCCAATCGGGGCGGATCATGCCATAGATAACGTCATCGCTGTTCTCGTCGCCGACCAAATGGGACAGTCTGGTCCGGCCCTCGAAGATGAACCCGTTCCGTTCGGCGACCAGGGCTGACGCCACATTGTCGGGGTGAACCGTGGCCTGGATGCGGGTGACCCCGTGAGATTTGAAAAGCCACTCGACCAGCGCCTCGACCGCTTCGACCGCATAGCCCCGACCCCAGAACCGTGACGAGAAGGTGTAGCCGATCTCGGCTGTCCTTGCCTCCGAGCTCAGATGGACGGCAAGGTCACCGAGAATGGTGTCGTCGGCCGGGTTGGTGACAGTAGCCATCCACCAACTGTTTGATTGGGGGCCCGAGTGGTCGCCGGTCTCTTCGAGTAGCTGGCGAGCCTGTTCCAGACTGAAAGGAGCGGCCCAGCTCTGGTACTCGGCAACGGCGGGATCACTTCGGCGGTCGGCCAGGGCATCGGCATCGTCGGGACCGGCGGGCCGGATGAGCAGTCGCTCGGTACGAAGAGGCTGGAACATGGCCTCGATTCAATCACCTCAGCGCCACCAATGTGCCCGATTTTGGCCCACCAGAGAAGAGCGTCAGCTCACGACGCCGGTCTCGAACAGCTCGGCGATGGAAGCGGCATCGAGGCCGATGTCAGCCAACACCTCGGCCGAATGACCGCCGAGGGACGGGGCGGGCGAGGCCAAAGGATCGACGGGCGAAGCTGAGAGCTTCAGCGGAGGGGCATAGGCCCGCATATGACCCACACCGGGTTGGTCGAAGTCGCTCAGATAGCCGTTGGCCTGGACCTGAGGGTCGACCAGAGCCTCTTCGGAAGTATTGACAGGGCCACAGGGAACCCCATGCCCACGCAGGTACTCGAGCCAGTGTCGACAGGGTTGGGCGGTGAAGCGCTCCTCGACCGATGCGGTCCAGGCCAGCAGCTCCTCATTGGCTCCTGGGGCTGCGTTGTCCCAGCCATCACGGTGACGGGGATCGGTGAGGTCAAGGGCGTCACGAAAGCGAGCATTGAGGCCAGGTGAAAGGCAGCCAACCGAGATGAAGCCGTCGAAACAACGATAGAAGCGGAAGTAGACATTGCCGGCATTGTCAGGTCTGAATGATCGCCACCAGAGGTCCTGTTGCTCCGCGAACAGGGCCCCACTGGCCTGGGCCTCAGCCAGCTGGTCGGACAGGCGCTCCACTCGTTCCTCGTCCACACCCTCGATCCAGTTGCTCGACTGTGAGGAGTAGACCATGGCCGTTGCCACCAACGAAGTCTCGACCTTCTGGCCCTCGCCGGTCAGGTCACGATGTCGCAGCGCCGCTACCACCCCGAGCGCAGCCAGGAAGCCGGTTCCGAAGTCGGCGAAGGCGGGGATCATGGTCTCGGGTGCACCGCGGAGGTCGGAGGAGGCCTGAAACGCCACCCCAGTCAGCCCCATGGCTACCGGGTCATAGCCGCCCATGTCGGCCATCGGTCCGTTGGGTCCGTACGGGGTGCTCTCCAGGTAGACGAGATCGGGTTTGATGGCCGACAAATGCTCGTAGGTGAGGCCGTAGCGGGGTAGGTCGGATTGCTTGAACCCCGTGGTCACCACGTCAGCGGAGCGAACCAGCGGTTCGATGACCTCGGCTGCCCGTTCATGGGTGAGGTCCAAGCTGATGCTTCGCTTGCCCCGATTGTGGACCAGGAACAGCCTCCCTTGGCCCTTGCTGGCGGTGGGGCGGATTCCCCGCGCTGAGTCCCCGGCCGGTGGCTCGACCTTGACAACGTCGGCTCCCAGCCCAGCCAGCAACATGCCACCAACGGGCACGGCAACCACTTGGGCGAACTCGACCACTCGGACGTCTGCGAGAGGGCCTGACATGATCCATGACTAGCCGGTCCGCGACCAACCGGTCCAAATGAGGGGGACGGGACGGGCCAACAATCAGACCCTTCTCCGCCCTCCGACAGCGGCCTTGACCGAGCTTGCGAGGTAGTGTCCGGACACCGATCTGCGAACAGGAGCACGAGGATGAGCGGACACGGCCACGATCATGACCATGGTCTCGATCCACCCCGGGTTGAGGAAGTAGCCGATCGGGTGTTCGCCTATATCCAGCCCGACGGAACATGGTTCATCAACAATGCTGGATTCATGGTCGCCGACGACGGCATCGTGGCTGTCGACACCTGCTCCACAGAGCGTCGAACTCGCGCCTTCCTCGATGCCGCCAACGCCGTCAGCGACGCGCCGGTCAGAACCGTGGTCAACACCCACCATCATGGCGACCACACTCACGGCAACTATCTGACCCACCCTGCGACCATCATTGCTCACGAGAACTGCCGGGAGGTGATGGTTGGGAGCGGCATCCAGCACTACGACGGCATCTTCGAACCGGCCGACTGGGGCGACCTGGAGCTGGCCCCGCCAACCGTGACCTTCACCGACCAGGTCAATGTCTGGGTCGGTGACCTGAAAGTCGAGCTGCACTACATCGGCGGCGCCGCCCACACCACCAATGATGTGGTGGCCTGGGTCCCAGAACGCAGGACGTTGTTCTCCGGTGATCTGGTGTTCAACGGTGGTACCCCATTTGTGGTCATGGGTTCCGTTGCCGGCTCGTTCGAGGCCTTGGACCGGATGCGCCAGTTCGACGCCGAGGTGATCGTGCCCGGCCATGGCCCGGTGTGCACGCCAGCCATCTTCAATGACCTCGAGGCCTACTACCGGTTCGTCCAAGAAGCAGCCGCCGAGGCCAAGGCAACAGGTACCAGTGCCCTCTACGCGGCCCGCCAACTAGATCTCGGAGCCTTCGCCGAGCTGACAGACGCCGAGCGAATCGTCGGCAACCTCCACCGAGCGATGTACGAGCTAGACGGGGGCGAGCATGGTGGCCCTATGGACGTAGCCGCCGCCATTGCTGACATGGTCACCTTCAATGGCGGCCGACCTCTTCGTTGCTTGGCCTGAGCCGGAGCTGCGGATCCGCTCTCTACTGGCCGATCTCGGCTAGGAGGGCGTCGGCGGTGTCCAGCAGGACTGGCAGGCGCTCGGCAATCGTCTCCATCCGCTCATTGGTCGAATCACCGACGAGCCAACGGTGGTGGAGCTGTTGGACGACGGTCGCCGTCTTCCACTGGGCGAAGGCGTTGTACCAGTTGGCACCAGACACATCGAGCCCGCTCCGTTCCCCATAGCGAGCCGAGATCTCAGCCCTGGTCGGCAGGCCCATGGCGGCCATACCGGTATGGGTGAGGCGGCCCGACTCAGGCGGATCGGATGGGTCGGGCCAATAGTTCAGCAGGGTGCCGAAGTCGATCAGGGGATCGCCCAGGGTCGTCATATCCCAATCGAAGAACGAGATCACGCGGTCCGGGTCATCAGGGTTGAACATACAGTTGTCGAGCTTGAGATCATTGTGAACGAAGCTGACCCGTTGGGACGGGGGCAATGACTGCTCCAAGCGATGGTGGACGTCGTTCATGACGTTGTCGTAACGAGGATCGGCCACCAGATCCCACCGCTTCTTCCAACCACCGACCTGGCGCTCGACGAACCCGTCGGGCCGACCGAGATCGTCGAGGCCGACGTCAGACGGTTCGAGGAGGTGGAATTCAGCGATGGCATCGACCAGGGCAAACCCCATACGCCGGCCGAGATCGACATGATGACGCATGGACGGTGGGACAACGCTCCGCACCACCTCCCCACGGCGTCGCTCCATGACAAAGAAGTCGGAGCCGGCGATGTCATGATCGTCGCAGAACAGGTAGGCCCGGGGCGCCTTGTCGAAGATCTTCCACAGGACGGACAGAACCTTGTACTCCCGCTTCATGTCGTGGGCACCGGGAGCCAGGGTTCCGAACGGGGGGCGCCGCAGAACAAGCTCGGTTGGCCCGAAACGGATCAGGTAGGTGAGGTTGGCCGAGCCATTCGGGAATTGGAGCACCTCGAGCGGGCCATCGAGATCCAGGTCAGCCGGCAAGCCCTGACGCAGATAGGTCTCGATGCGTTCCCAATCCAGATTCTCACCGGGGCGTACCTCAGCGACCTCGGGCGGAGCCTCGTCGGCAAAGGGATCAACCGGCTGTTCGGCTTCGTCATTGTGGTCGGTCACAGCTCGATCCTGTCACGCGCCAGCGGTAGCCGGCTAACGACACGATGGTCCGATCGGCCTGACTCAACTAGGTTCGCATCATGACAGGACGACTGGCTGGCAAGACAGCACTCATCACCGGGGGCAGCAACGGGATTGGCCGAGCTTGTGCCGAACGGTTCTCAGACGAGGGGGCGAGCATCATGATCGCTGACCTACTCCCCGAACCGGGGGCCGTCGCCGTCGACGCCATCAACGCGGCCGGGGGCAAGGCGGCCTACGTTGAGCTCGAAGCAGCCAGTGAGGAGGCGAACGAGGCCATGGCAGCAGCCACGGTCGAAGTATTCGGATCAATCGACGTCGTGGTCACCGCCGCTGGCATCAGCAATGGTGACTACCGCTCCGGTGATCTCGAAGGGGGCTTGAAGCGGATGGCCCAGGCGGCCGAGGCGACAGCCAACAACCCGGCCGCGCCCTTGACCGAGCTCGACCTCGATGACTGGCGTCGGGTACTCGACGTCAACCTGACCGGGACCCTCCTGGCCATCCGGGCCACCGCCCCGATCATGCTCGACCAGGGAACTGGCGGCTCCATCGTGACCATCGCATCGATTGCGGCCCGAGATCCACTGTGGGGCACCCCCAGCTACCCGGTGTCCAAGGCCGGGGTGTGGATGCTGACAAAGAACGCAGCTCGAACGCTGGCCCCGCTCGGGATCCGAGTCAATTCGATCGGCCCCGGGTTCATCGATACCAATATGACGGCCATCCTCGACGAAGTCGACGAGTATCACAGTCTGATCATCGGCCGGACTCCCATGGGTCGCAAGGGCAAGCCGCACGAGATCGCCAGCGTCGCCCTCTTCCTAGCCAGTGACGATGCGTCCTACGTGACCGGTGAGCTGATCCACCCCGATGGCGGTTGGTTCACCGGATAGTCCACATCTGGGTGTTCGCCCTCACCTCCGCTTCCCCAACGATCTTCCGCCGGCGGTGGGCCCCGCTAGAGGTCGGGGTAGCGGTCAGCGACGAAGGTTTGCTCGCTGAGCGGTGGTCGCTTGTAGGTGAGGTCCTGGCGATCTGGCAATTCGATCTCGCTCGACGTCAGGTCGTCGTAAGGGATGCTCTCCAGCAGGTGATGGATGCAATTGAGACGGGCCCGTCGCTTGTCGTCGGCGTCGACCACCCACCAGGGTGAGGCCTTGGTGTCGGTGTGTTCGAACATGCGGTCCTTGGCGATGCTGTAGTCGACCCACCGGGCTCGGGACTCGAGGTCCATGTCACTCAGCTTCCACCGTTTCTCCGGGTTCTTGACCCGGTCGGCGAAGCGACTCTCCTGTTCCGCGTCACTGACCGAGAACCAGAACTTGATCAGGATGATTCCACTGCGTATCAGCATCCGCTCGAAGTCGGGGCAGGTCCTGAGGAACTCGTCGTACTCGTCGTCGGAGCAGAACCCCATGACGCGCTCAACCCCGGCCCGGTTGTACCAGCTCCGGTCGAACAACACGATCTCCCCTGCTGCTGGCAGGTGGCTGACATAGCGCTGGAAGTACCACTGGGTCGCCTCCCGACCGGTCGGCTTGGCCAAAGCCACCACCTGCACCACCCGGGGGTTCGTTCGTTCGACGATCCGCTTGATCGCTCCACCCTTGCCGGCTGCGTCACGACCCTCGAAGATGATGCAGACCCTGAGACCTTCGGCTGCGACCCACTCCTGCAGTTTCACCAGCTCCCGCTGAAGGCGGGCCAACTCCTTCTCGTAGTAGTCCTTGTCCAGCCGATTGTTGCCGTTGGCTGTTCTGCGTTTGCTCACTGGCGGAAACGTCCCTTCCCATGGCGGTCAGCCTCCATCATCTCGACCTCGTGTGCACCTGAGACGACGATCGCGGGATCGAGTACATAGTCCAGATCGAGGTTGCGGTCCTCATAGTCGACCGAATCGAGGATTACCCGCATGGCGTTGAGGCGGGCCTCATGCTTGACGCCCGAACGGATTATCGTCCAAGGGCAAGCCGGAGTGTGGGTTCGGCGCAGCATCTCGTATTTGCGCTCGGTGAAGTCATCCCAGTAGTCCTGGGCCTGGACATCGATCTCGCTCAGCTTCCACTGGCGAAGAGGATCATCGCGCCGTCGCTCGAAACGCCTCTGCTGCTCCTTCTTGGAGACCGAGAAGTACAGCTTGATGAGGATCGTGCCCTGGCGGACGAGGTCCTTCTCGAATCCAACCACACCCCGGAGAAAGTCCCTGTGCTCCTTCTCGGTGCAGAACCCGAACACAGGCTCAACCATGGCGCGGTTGTACCAGCTGCGATCGAAGAGCACGATCTCCCCACCTCGGGGAAACTCAGCGACATAGCGCTGGAGATACCACTGTGATCGCTGTTCCTCGGTCGGCTTGCCTAAAGCGACAACGCGATAGTGCTTCTCGTTCATGTAGCGGGTGACCCGCCGGATCGTTCCACCCTTGCCGGCGGCGTCTCGCCCTTCGAACAAGACGATGATGCGCGTGCCTGTAGCCTCCAGGTGGCGCTGCAGTTTCAACAGTTCGACCTGATACGGCTTGAGTAGCTCTTCTCGGTCGTCCCGCCGCTCGAGACGGTCAGCCCGATTTCGTTCCTCCTCGAGCTGCTCTTGAAGAGTTTGCACCATGAGGATGAGGTCGCTGTTGTCCGCCTGGCTCAGATCATCGGTTGGGGTGGGTTCTCGGTCTCTTTTCACTAAGGTCTCATTGCTGTGTAGAGCGTTGATTGCTCGCCGATCGTGGAGAGATCATCGGTACTTGCCGGCCCAGAGCGCCAAGAACCACGGGCTGATGGGTCAGCCGTTGCAGTGTCCTTGACCTTGGGAAGTCTCAAGTCCTGTCGGCGGTCATGGCCGACAAATGACCTCCGTTTGGATCTTCGTTGGTTGTGCCGGCTCAGACTCCAGAACAGTCACCTGGCGGAGCCTGAATATGCTGCCTCCTGTCGATAGAACTCTTGCTCGAGACATTGCTGTGACCCTCAGCCTGTTGCAAGCACACCCACGGTAGACACCGGTATCTGCTGCGGAGCAGAGGAGAAGGTCCCGTTTCCTTCAACCATCGACAACCAGAACACCGGCAGCTTCGAGGGCATCGAGAGTAGCCTCGTCGTAGCCAACTTCGGTCAGTAACTCCCTGCCGTGTTGGCCGATAGTTGGGGCCGGCGAACGGACAGAGGCTGGGGTAGAGGAGAACCGGACTGGGGGCGGGATGAGGCGATAGGTCCCAGCCACCGGGTGCTCCTCGAGTGGTAGGTCGTCGACCAGGTCACTGAGGGAGGCAGCGCAGGTGGCAGGAATACCCTCCCGATCACACAGAGCCATCCACTCCTCGGTGGTGCGTTCAGCCAGGATGGCGGCCAGCTGGCGATAGAGGCTGTCACTGTTGGCGATACGCGATTCTCGGGTGGCGATGCGAGGGTCGTCTACGAGCTCCTCGAGACCACCAGCGCGAAACAAGACGTGATAGTGCTCGGCCACGTAGGGCAGGACATTGATCCAACTGTCCAAGGTCTGCTGAGGTCGTCGCTCGGGAGTGAGGATGCGACGGTACCCAGCACGGTCGACGGGTGGCTCAGGGATAGCTCCTGCACCGTGTTCGACCAGGATGAAGGCTCGCATGACATCGATCATGGGGACCTCTATGTGTTGGCCCTCCCCTGTTCTCGTCCGGTGAAAGAGGGCAGCCAACACCGACGAGGTGATCGTGTGACCTGCGACCTTGTCGGCAACCAGGGTCGGTATCAGGCTTGGCCGATGGCCCTGGCGTTCGAACAGCTCGCCGATGGCGCTGGCCGACTGGATGATGTCGTCATAGGCCGGGGCGTTGGCATCATCGCTGTCGGATGGGTAGCCGTGGGCTTGACAGAAGATGATGTCGGGGCTGACCTCTCGGACGTCATCGTAGGTCAGCCGGAGGCGGTCGAGGGGGCCGGGACGGAGGTTGGTGACCAAGACATCGGCCGTGGCCACCAGGCGGAGGAAGGCCTGGCGGCCATCGGGGTGCTTGAGGTCGAGGGCAACACTGCGCTTATTGCGCAGGAGGTTGAGCGACACTCCCGATAGACCGGGCACCGGGCCGGGGCCCATTGAGCGATTGGTGTCGCCGGTGCCGTCTTCGATACTGATCACATCGGCGCCGAGATCGCCAAGCAACTGGGTCGATAGTGGACCCATCACCACCTTGGACAAGTCGAGAACACGTACGCCAGCGAGAGGGCCGGACTTGTCTGGTTTCGTTGCTGCCATCAGAAGCCACCATAGAGTCATCTCCGTGGCCGGCTTGAATAGTGAGAAAGGATCGGCGTATGCATTCCAGCTCTCAGAAACAAGGTGATGATGAACGTCAACAGCGGTTCGATGCCGCGGCCACGAAGGCTGAGATCCCCATGCTGGTGCTCTCGGGGATGCTCATCTTCATCGTCCTCGTACCGCTCTTCGAAGATCTGAGCGGACAAGCGCTTCTTGCCCTCGAGATCGTCGGCCTCGTCATCTGGGCTGGCTTCACGATCGAATATGTCGTGCTCTTGTACCTTGCCCCGGACAAGTGGGAGATGGTTCGAACCCACAAACTCGACCTGGTCCTGGTCGTGCTCCCTCTCCTACGCCCCTTCCGGGTAGGCCGGGTTCTCCGATTGGTCCGGGCTGGTTCAGGTGGAGCCCGGGCTTTCATCGCTGTTCGCCGACTGGCTCGACGCCCAGGGTTCGGCGCCACCATGGCTGTCATCGCTGGGATCATCATCATCGGGGGTGGGATGGCCTCGATTGCTGAACACGATCAACCAAACAGCACCATCAGTGGGGTGGGTGATGGTCTGTGGTGGGCCTTCGTCACCTGTACCACGGTTGGCTACGGCGATGAGGTCCCTGTCACCGCCACGGGACGCTTCATCGCCGTCGGCCTCATACTGGCTGGGATCGGCGCCCTGTCCGTCATCACCGCCAACATCGCCGCCTTCTTCGTCGCCAACGAAACCGAAGACGAGGAAGACACCAACGAACTGGCCAGGCAACTCGACCGGATCGAATGCCAGCTGAGCGACCTCCGTCAAGATCTGGAGCACCGACCAGCCTCATCAACTCATGCCGAGCTGAGCTGAGCGGATAGCGTGAACAGCCCATCAGACACCACCCCCTTCGAGCAATCAGCCGACATCGTCATCGATGCGCCAGCCCAGAGGGTGCTCGACTATGTCTCGAACCCGCAGTCATGGTGTGAGTGGATGCCAGCCACCCACGAGATCAGCAGCGAGAACCGACCCCTGTTGGCTGGTGAGACCTTCACCGAGCGTTGGGTCACCCGCAAGGGTGAGGTTGGCCTGAGCTGGCGGGTCAATCTGCGAATCGATCCCAGCCTGTGGGAGGCCGAGACCGAGACACCGTTCACCGGTCCGGTGATTGCGCGCTACGAGGTGGAGGAGCTGGGCCCAGACCGCTGCCGCTATACGCGGCGCGTCATCAACCCGGCCCGTCCGAAACCTCCGACCACAGAGATGATCCAGCGGATGGAAGATGAAGCCGAGATCTGCCTGGCCAACATCAAGCGTCAATTGGAATCGACCTAGAACCCAGGATCTCAGCCGGGCCTAGATTCCACCCCTTACGAGGAGGGCTTCGGTCGCACTCTCGGCGGCATCGATCTGGGAGCGGACGGCCCGATTGTGGTTGTAGCGGAGCTTGGCCGGGTCGTTGTATTTGCCCGGTGGTCTACCGGTCGGCAGCACATGAACCGTGACTCCTTCACGCAGGATCTCGAGCTCCCGATGAAAGCGGTGCCGACGGGCGATCTCGAATGACACCATGGCAACGTCCCATGGGTGGCGCGGTACCTTCAGGGGATCGTCGATATGGCCAACGTGGAGTACGTAGATCTCTTCGGCCCCCAACTCAATGGCACGAGACACCGGGATCGAGTTGACCACTCCGCCATCGATGTAGTGGCGCCCGTCGACTTCGATCGGAGGCAGGACACCGGGTAGGGCTGAGGAGGCCAGGATGGCGTCCCGAACCGACCCTTTGGTGAACCAGTGCTCAGCTGATGTCTCGATACAGGCCGCCACACACTGGAACTCGACGAAGGCGCTCTCTATCTCGGAGAAGCCGACCCATTCGTCGATGAGGTTCTTCAGCGGCTCATTGGAGTGCAGATGGGTCCAGTGATTCAGCAGATTGCGAAGTCGGCTGTAGATGGACTCATCGAACACCGCAGAAGCCGCCATTTCATCCCACATCTGTTCGAGGCGAACCACTGACTGCTCGACCGGGGCCGAGGCCAGTACCGCCCCGTTGATGGAGCCGACCGAGGTCCCGACGATCAGGTCAGGTTGGATGCCTTTGGCCGCCAGCGCCTTGGCCATACCGACTTCGGCTGCCCCCCGAAGGCCACCCCCACCGAGCACCCAGGCGAGCTTTCGGTCCGACCCTGACATGGATGGGATCGTACCAGCGGGTGCCAGGGACCTATTCGATCTCGGGCCAACCACTATCAGAGGTTGTCCATCCTTGTGCTAGTTTCTGTTGTACCACGAAGGATTGAGTGGCCATGGACAATCCTCCTCCCCGATGGTTTCGGCGCCTGCTGATGACGCCCCTCGTCTTCGTTGGTGCTGTCATCTTGGCCCTAGTGGCGCCGGTCATACTCCTGATCGCAGCGGTCATCGACCTGGTGATCGACCGGAAGCGGTTGCGCGTGAGTCGTTTCGTCGGCGTTGGTCTCGCCTTCTGCGTAGTCGAGGTGTACGGGCTGTTCGCTCTGCTCACCGTATGGATCGGAAGTGGATTCGGGCTCTTCATGGGCCGCCGGTTCTGGGTGCGAGCCAATACCGTGCTCCTCGGGCAGTACTTGGCCCTCATCACTCGGGCCATTCGCCTCTGCCTGGGCTTCTCGTTCTTTCCCTCCAGCGACCGGGTTGGAGCTGGCCGCCAGCTCCTACTTCCTCGGCATGCGGGACCAGGGGATGCGTTCCTGATCGCCCGCGTCGTCGTTCGTGACTTCGGCCGTCGGATTCATATGGTCGGGGCGGCCAAGCTCCAGTGGGATCCATTCCTCGACATCAGCGGGGAGCGCCTCGGGTTTCACTATGTCGCAGCGAATCCCTCAGATAGGGCAGCTGAGCTGGAGAGGATCCGACAACTGTCATCGAGCCTCGAAGCCGACGAGACCCTGGTGATCTTCCCCGAGGGCGGGAACTACACGACCGGACGCCGTGTCGAGTCGATCAAGGCGTTGGAGGAGCGGGGAAATCATGAGCAGGCGGCCAGAGCGAGACGACTGAAGCACACCCTGCTACCCAAGACCGGTGGGCTGACGGCTGCGATCGACGGGGCACCAGATGCCATCGTGGTGTTCGTGGCCCATGCCGGCCTGGAACAGCTTCACGGCTTCGGTGACCTGTGGGCATCGGTCCCCCTGAATCGGACGGTACGCGCCCATGGGTGGTCAGTCCCGATCAATGACCGGCCCTCTGATCGGGCCAGCCAAGCCAACTGGCTATTCGACCACTGGCAAACCGTCGACGACTGGATCGAATCGAACATCGACTATGAGCAGATCCAAACCGTTGAGGCTCAGGCCCAAGCCGCCGATAGGGCTCAGACTCCGCGAGGGCTGGGGTCGTCCTCGGCTGAACCATCTGTTCCCTACTAGCACCGTGAGATCACCAGCCGAACATGCCGCGCAGGTAGCAGGCCTGGCCCACATGTTGGATTGAGTCATCGGCGATGCTGACCAGCCGAACCCCAAGGGTGACCGGAGGATCCCACCGGCGATCGACGATCCGGTCGAGGTCGACATCCTGGAGACCTTGCAGGTAGGTGAAGGTGCGGGCTTCGACCGCGTCCAGGTAGGCGAGCAGCGACTCCGGCCCGTCGGGGTGCACCTTGGCCACATCATCGGCCGAGTGGCCGTAGCCGATGTTGGACGGATCGGGATCCAACCCGAAACGAGGAGCCCAGCTCATGTCGGCTACCCAGAGCTGGTCCTGGTCGAGGATCTCGGCCATGTGGTGATCCTGGACTCGGGCCAGGTGCCAGATGAGCCAGCCGATGCTGTTGTCAGCACCGGCTGGGGCTTGGTTGAGCTGGTCGGGCGTGAGCCCTGCGACGGCGTAACGAGCCAGCGGGGCGACCCGACCGTATAGCTCGGCGAAGAGGGCTGCGACGTCCATGCCATGAGTTCATCACATCAGCGGGCCAGGAAGCAGATTCGACGGATGCACTCTCGAAACCGCACTGCTGGGGTGACGAGGGGTGCTCGGGGTAGATCACACCCGCTGGCTACCGTTGCCAAGCCGCGGGGTGCCCATTCGTTGCATACTTGGCCAGGCAAGGGAGAGTGCAACCATGACCGAGGACACTTCAGGGACAACAGGCCTAGCGCCACCCCTCTGGTTGATCTTCAGTATCACTGTGACCGGGATCATGGCCAACACCCTCATCTCGGCCTCGATCCCCGACATCCTCCACGATTTCGGGGAGCCCGACGGGTCGGCGGGCCTCCTGGTCGCCGCCAGCCCAGCACCCGGCATCGTGCTGGCTCCGATCATGGGCGTACTCGCCGATCGCTACGGGCGAAGAGCCGTATTGGTGCCATCGCTGCTCGCCTTCGGCCTCGCCGGGTTGGGGGCGGCCCTGGCTCCCAGCTTCGAGTTGTTGCTGGCTGCCCGCTTCGCCCAAGGGGCAGGCAGCGCCTCCCTGATCGGACTGTCGGTGACCATCATCAGCGACCACTGGGAAGGGAACGATCGGGCCCGCTTCATCGGCTGGAACTCGGCGGTGCTCACCGTCTGCATCGCCTTGTTCCCGGCCATCGGCGGCTTCCTCACCGAGCTCGGCACCTGGCGCTACGCCTACATCCCGATGCTGTGGTCGCTGGTGTGCGCTGGCCTCATCGCCAGCCGGCTGTCGGGGGGTGGTACCGGAGACGGGCGAATCACCGACCGGATCCGGATAGCCCGCCACGGGCTCCGTCAGCCCATCATCTTTGCCCCGACCCTTTTGGCCTTCGTGATCTTCGCCTTGATCTTCGGGCTTTTCCTGACCGCGATGCCCCTCCTTCTCGAAGACCGATTCGGGCTATCGGCCGGCGAACGAGGCCTGGTGATCGTGGTTCCGGCTCTGTCGGCGACGGTGGCGGCACTGCTTCTGGGCCGGACCAGGAAGGCCCTCGGCGGGCGGCGGCTGACGCTGCTCGGAACCGCAGTGCTGGCCATCTCCTACGCCGCCGTCGGATGGGCCGCCTCCATCACCGTGCTTCTGGTGGCGTCTTTGGCCTATGGCTGGGCGGAGGGGGCAACCATCCCCACCCTCCAGGATCTCGTTGCCGGCAACGCTCCGGGAGAGGCAAGGGCCGCGGTGGTGTCGATCTACACCTCATTCCTGAGGGCGGGCCAGACGATCGGACCCCTGGTCGTCGGTGCCCTGCTCGGAGTGATCGAGACTAACGAAGCTTTCTTCTACGGAGGTGCCATCCTCGCCTTGGCCGCAGTCGCTCAGTTCCTGGTACCGGCCGAACGGATCATCGGCCGATCGGAGCCGGCCACCTGAGAGCTGGTGGGACTGGTGCACCCAGAGGTGATCTCGAGTGAGTGAGCTCTGACACCAGGCTCAAACTCGTACCGGGAGGATGATCCGTGATGGGTGGGTGGCATCGTGATGGATCGTGTTGATGGCTGGTCTCGTCGAGGTATGGCGACCGATCGGCTCACCCGTGTTGGGGTTGACGTCGAATCGGGGAAACGATGAGGACGACACCAGTACCTGGATCTGGTGGCCCACTGCGAACCGGTTGGCCGTTGGGTAGAGCTCGAACGACACCCGCACAATCATCCCCGGCGAGAGGAACTTCGGCTCGGCAAAGGAATGGCGGTAGCGCACTCGCATGATCGAGTCGCAGATGTTGAGGCGGTATCCGTCGGGGTGCCCGTCGTCGGGAGGGTAGAGGTCGAGCAACATCACGAAGAGATCAGTGTCGCTGGCATCGCTCGAGAACCAGATGTCGACCTTGGGGGTGCCGATCACGTCCAGTGGGTTGGTGAGTGGCTCGGTGGTGAAGGCAAGGGTGTCGGGACGTTCGGTGAGCGGCATTCCGGCCGGACCCGGACAGTGCAGGTCCGGTCGCAGGACCTGGTCGGCGCCACCCTGGATCAGCATGGTCCGTTTCAAGAGGTTGGGAGCGGGGCGGCCGAAACCTCGCTCTGGCCACGCCAACAGCTCGTTCATCGACGACACATTGGCCGAGACCGTCGGTAGCGGATCCGCAGGGTCGAACCGGAACGAGGTCGAGGCAGATCCGCCCCCGCCGGGCGCGGCCCAGCTTTCGGGCCCTCCGACGAGGTTGGTGGCGAGTGCGCCTACGGGTCCAAGCTGGTAGTCAACGGATCGGGTGCCATCGATGGGCCACCGGTCGAAGGTCTCCCAATCACCTCCGTGGTGCAGGCGGCCACTCTCGTGATGCCCGCTTCCACCACCCATCACGAACAGGCGCACGGCCGGAGCGGTGTCGATGCCGTTGTCGTGGTCTTTGAGCCAGCGGTCGAACCAGGCTGTCATCAATGCGAGCCGGGACTCGGCCAGGTTGCCGGCGATCGTGGCTCGCTCCCCCATATCCACCTCGCCGGCGAAACGCCGGTCGAAGTTCGGGCCTCCGTGTACCCCTGGCCCCATGAGCAGGTACTGATGCTGCCTAGACCGAGCGAGTGCGGCAAACTTGTCGACGGTGGCCTTCGAGTAGGAGTCGTACCAGGAGCCGGCGTACATGGTCGGAACGGCGGCACTCTCGGTGGCATAGGGCTCGAAGTTGCGGCTGCGGTCGAGCCAGAAGTCGTCGAGGTCGCTGTGGCGGTAGAGGTCGAGAGCCCAGCGCTCGTAGCCTGGCACATTGGTCAGGGGGCTATCACCTTCGCTCCAGGGGAGGCGGGTCAGCCACTCGAACATGTCGATGCCGTTGGCAACCTGGGCCTCGATGAGGTCGGGTCGGTCACCCAGCTCACGGGCGGTGGTTGAATTGTCAACGGCCCAGGCCAGCCAGCGAAGCTCCAGCGCCCCGTTGTGGCGGAGGGAGTTGAGGTAGCCGTTCCATCCCCCCTGGTTGATCCACATGCATTCGAGATGGGGTGGGCGCTCCAGGGCAGCCGCGTTCTGGTTCCATCCCCGTAGCGAGGTGCCCTGGGTTCCGATCCGCCCATCACAATACGGGAGGGTGGCAGCCCACTCGATGGCGTCATAGCCATCGAGATGATCATTGGCTAGGAGGATGAACTCGCCTTCGGACCCATAGCGACCGCGACTGTCTTGCACGATGTAGAGGTAGCCGCGCTTGGCGAAGTACTCACCGTTGGCCCGCTGCCCTGAGGGGCCAGCCGAGCGCGTGTCGTAGGGGGATCGCACCAGAATGGCGGGGAACGGTCCCGGTTCGGTCTCGCCATCGGTAGCCGGACGATAGACATCGGCCGAGAGCACGGTGCCGTCGCGAGCCGTCATCTTGATGCTGCGGGCTATGACGACGTCGTACTGTTCCGGTCGTTGCTCGACCAAGGTCACATTGCCTCCTTCGTCGCCGGACGATCGGATCAATCATCCCACCCGTCGAGCCTTGCCACCAGGGCGACCAGAGCGGCACCAGTCGGGCGAGGGCAGGATGTTGCTGCGGTCGCTGTGACAAGCTTCGTTGGCACACACCAGCCAAGCTCACCAGGGGGATGCCGTGTCGCTGATCACACCTGCTCGCCGGGAATACCGGGTTGTCACCGAAACTGACGTTGCTATGCAGACCAGAGACGGCGTCACTCTGTACGCCGACATCGTCCGCCCCGATGCCCCTGGCCGCTTCCCTGTGTTGTTGAGTCGAACCCCCTACGGCAAGAGCGGCTCGACCGACCCCAACGGCCCCAATACCTTCTTCGCCCGCTACGGCTATCTGTCGATAACTCAGGATTGCCGTGGCCGGTTCTCTTCCGACGGTGACTACGACACGATCTTCCAGGAAGCGGCCGATGGCTACGATGCGGTCGAGTGGGCGGCCCGGCTGCCCTCGGCCAACGGTCGAGTCGGCACAACGGGTCAGTCGTATCTCGGCCTGACCCAGTACCTCATCGCCTGCCACGATCCGATGCCGCCATCGCTCCAGGCCATGGCTCCGGTCTCAGCCTCATCGGACTATCACCAGAGCTGGATCTACCACACTGGTGGTGCCGCCAACTGGGGCTGGCTCGTGCCCTACGCCATCTTCAAGGGACGTGACACCTTGGAACGGGCAGGCCGCCACGATCTCGTCGAACAGGTCCTCGACTACATCGACGGGGACTACGCCATGATCCGTCGGACGCCGTTCGGGTTGAACTTCACCACCCCGCTCACCGAGGAGTGGTTCCGCCACCTTCCCATCCGCCACTGGGCCGACCTCCTAGCCGAGACTGCCCCCTACTTCTCCGAGCACATCACCAATGCCGACGACGGCGAGTATTGGTACCGAGCCAACGTCAATCGTCACGCCGAGAACGTGACTGTACCGATGCTGCACGTGACGTCGTGGTACGACGTGTTTGCTGAGGGCGGCCCGAACGCCTACCAGAGCATCACAGCGGCCAGTCGCCATAGCCGAGCCCGTCAAGGGCAGCGCCTGATCATCGGACCCTGGGGCCATCTGTTGCCCTATAGCGTGCCCAGTTCCAAGGGAACCGGTGATATCGATTTCGGCCCGGAGGCCCTCATCGATCTCAACCAGACCTTGTTGCGATGGTTCGACCACTGGCTGAAGGACATCGACAACGGGATCACCGAGGAGCCACCGGTCTCGGTGTTCACCCTGGGCGAGAACCGCTGGCAGACGCTTGCCGATTGGCCGCCACCGGCGATGCGGCCGATCCACTGGTACCTGCACAGCGAAGGAGCCGCGAACTCGATAGATGGCGACGGCACCCTGTCGACTGTTCCTCCTGCCAACGAAGCGGCCGACACCTTCGTCTACGACCCATTGGATCCGGTACCAACGATGGGAGGCAACAACCTCATCATCGACATGGGGGTGCGCGATCAGCGCCCAGTTGAGGATCGGCTCGACGTCCTGGTGTTCACCTCGGATCCACTCGATCGGCCCATGGAGGTGACTGGCCCGGTGACAGTGGAGTTGTGGGCTTCTTCGAGCGCCGTTGACACCGACTTCACGGCGAAGCTGATCGACGTTCGGCCCGACGGATACGCCATGAATCTGCTCGATGGGATCATCCGAGCCCGCTACCGAGATTCGGCGGCCGACCCAGACTTGATGGAGCCGGGAGAGGTCTATCGGTTCACGATCGACTTGTGGGCGACATCGAACCTCTTCCAGACCGGCCATCGGATACGGCTCGAGATCAGCTCATCGAACTTCCCTCGCTTCGATCGGAATCTGAATACCGGAGAGCCGTTCGGAGAGGGCGCCACGCCCGTTACGGCCAACCAGACCATCTATCATCAGGCCGCTCGCCCCTCGGCGGTCGTGCTCCCCGTCATCCCCCGCTCCTTCCGATAACCAGGCCCGGGTGCCTGGTCAGTCGGACCGCGGCTCCAAGACAACTACTGCGGTCTCGGTTGAGCGGCGTTCGGCGTAGGCGTCGAGGTTCTTGTCTATCTCCCTCCATCGGGCCCATAGG
>JAAETV010000724.1 GCA_024227975.1 Actinomycetes bacterium | reverse complement strand
CGGTTCGACCAACACCACGTCGGCCCCCAACTGGGCCAGGAGAAACCCCGCCATCCAACCGTCACGATCACAGAGGTCGAGAATGCGGTATGGAGCGAGCATGAACGACCCTATGACAAAACAACGTGAGGGTGCTCGCCAACACTGAGATCGGAGTCGACCTCGAGGCCATTGTCGCCTCGATTACGGCAGCCGGCGGAATCGCTAGACCCGTGACCTGTGATGTCACCGACACCGAGGCGGTGCAGTCGGCCTTCGTCAACCTCGACCGGGTTGACATCCTGGTCAATAATGCCGGCACCGCCATTGGGTCATCCTTGCTCGATCTGGAAACCGAGGCCTTCGATGTGATGCTGTCACTCAACTGCCGGGTGGCGGTTCTGGTGGCGCAGGCGGCGGCTCGGCTCATGAGTCGCGATGGTGGTGGCGTGATCATCAACCTGTCGTCGACGTTCGGCAAGATGGACCGCCCAATAGCCTCGCTCGTAGCCAGACTGGAGCTGAGCCCGCGCCACCCTGGCCACGGCCCTAGCCCACAGGGAGGGGCCGAGAATACAACGACATGTCATGCTGCGACAATGATCGACGATGGTCATGCCATGAGCGCTTTGACGCTAGGCCCATTCTGATTTGAACTGGAAATACTGTTGGGTCGGCCGATGGCAGTAGGTGGACCCGAGATTGGACACGCTGTGGTTGGTCATCTGCGCCGCCCTTGTCTTCATAATGCAGGGCGGCTTCCTCTGCTTGGAATCCGGGTTGGTGCGTTCCAAGAACAGCTACAACGTGGCGATAAAGAACATCCTTGACGTCTGCCTCGCATCGGCGCTGTTCGGGCTCTTCGGCTACTGGATGATGTTCGGAACCAGCTGGGGAGGTTGGATCGGGTTGGATACTGTCATTGCGCCCGATGGTGTGTCCGAACGAAGCTTCTTCTTGTTTCAGCTCATGTTCTGCGGGACAGCGGCCACCATCGTCGCCGGAGCCGTGGCCGAGCGGACGCGCCTGTGGGGATATCTGGCCATGGTCGCTCTGCTTGCCGGGGTCTTCTACCCCGTGTTTGGACACTGGGTGTGGGGGGACGGGGGATTGCTCCAATCGCGCGGCTTTCACGACTTTGCCGGCGGGGCAGTCGTCCATGGGGCCGGCGGCTGGTTTGCCCTTGCTGCCATCATGGTTGTCGGACCACGCATTGGACGATTCGGGCCAGGCTCCAGCAAGCTGCACGGAAACAACCTGGTGTTGGCCAGCCTGGGCGTCGTGCTGCTCTGGTTTGGGTGGTTCGGTTTCAACGGCGGCAGTGGGTTCAGCTTCGACGGCACCGTGCCCGGGATCATCATTGTGACATTGTTCGCGGGAGTGGTTGGGGGGCTAGGCGGCCTTCTCTTCTCCCGGTTCTCTTCGCCCAAGCTGAAGGTCGACGACACGCTCAACGGTGTCCTGGCTGGCCTCGTGGCCATCACCCCGGTTGCTGACGTCGTCGGCCTGCCGGCGGCGGTCGTCATTGCTGGCGTGGCCGCCTGGCTCAGTGGTGGAGCCACACGGCTGCTGGAACGATTGCAGCTCGACGATGTGATCGGCGCAGTACCGGTACACGCCGTCGGCGGAACCTGGGGTGTGCTCTGTGTCGCCTTGTTCGGCCGCCAGGAGGCCTTTGGCGAGGGACTCAATCGCTGGGACCAGTTCGTTGTCCAGTCGCAAGGGGCCGTGATCTGCTTTGCCGTCTTCTTCGGCGGTGGCTACATCGCTCTGTGGTTGGTCAATCGCGCCTATCGCCTGCGCGTTTCGTTCGAGGATGAGATTGCAGGTCTCAACTACTCCGAGCATGGAGCGACGACGGGTGTGGCTGATCTGGTGGAGGACATGCGAAAGCTCGAGCTGACGGGCGACATCAGCCAGAGGGCCTACGTCGAGCCGCACACCGAAGTGGGCGAACTTGCCAATCAGTACAACCGGGCGCTCGACAAGGTGGTTGAGCGCGAGGCCACGCTGGAAGAGGCACGCCGTGACAACGAGGATCTGCAAAGCTTCGCTCACCTCGCGGCTCACGATCTCAAAGCTCCGCTCCGAGCAGTATCCGGCTTCGCCAGCTTCCTGAACGAGGATGTCAAGTCCGGCAATCTCGAAGAGGTCGAAGCCCACAGCGGACGGATAATCGACGGCGCCGATCGAATGAGTCGCCTCGTTGGCGATCTGCTCAGCTACGCGGAGGCTGGACGAAGGGAAGAGTCCCATACCGACGTGGAGTTGGGCGTGGTCGTCGAGGATGCATTGCTCCTCTTGAGCGAAGTCTCTGCTGAGGCCGGCGTCGAGGTCTCGGTTTCGGTGCTGCCTACGGTGGTCGGGAACCCGATCGGGTTGACCCAATTGATGCAGAACCTGATCGGAAATGCGATCAAGTTCCGAGGACCCGTGGCACCTCGCGTGGAGGTCACCAGTCGAGGCGACACAGATGCCTGGCAGATCCGGGTCACCGACAACGGAATCGGAATCGATCCGAAGTACTTCCAGAAGATCTTCGAACCGCTCAAACGTCTGCACAGCAGTAGCGAGATCGAGGGCAGTGGGCTGGGCCTCGCCAACTGCAAGAAGATCGTCGAGTCTCATGGGGGACGTATCTGGGCCGAAGGCGGAGACGGTGGTGAGGGTACGTCGATCTGCTTCACCTTGCCGTCAGCCAACCTGGTCGCCGGGCCGTCGGTCTCGCCGAGCCCGGACGGCGAGGACTCACTGGCTGTCCCTGCCCCCACGGCAAACTGATGGGTCAGTACACGGCCGAGGTTGTTGGAGCCTGATCAC
The DNA here is from genome assembly GCA_024227975.1 of Actinomycetes bacterium. The sequence continues at coordinate 1,685 of JAAETV010000724.1, read as the reverse complement.
TGTTCCGGTCCGAATTATGCTCGGCCCGTGGCCGAACTGCCTGTATTCACTGCTCGCCGGATCTGAACAATGGAGCCGCCAGTCTCTTGACCTCCTAAGTGCTGGGTCCGACCTCAGCGTCGCTTCTGCTGCCTAGCATCGTGGGGTGGATCAACCAAGCGCATACAGCTTTGACTGGCGCCAGTACGACGGCGTGTTGTTCGACCTCGACGGTGTGATCACCCCGACCGCTGAGATTCACCAACACGCCTGGGCCGAGTTGTTCGAGCCCTACGACTTCACCCCAGTCGATTATCTCCAACTCGTCGACGGCAAACCCCGCTACGACGGTGTGCGGTCGTTCCTTGCATCGCGGGGTGTGGGGTTGCCCGACGGTGATCCGAGTGATCCTCCGGGCGACGACACGATCTGCGCCATGGGGAATCGGAAGAACGTCCTGTTCAACGCGATCCTCGATCGCGACGGGATCGAGCCGTATCCAGGCTCACTGGCAACGCTGGAGCTGCTAGTAGAGATTGGGGTGCCGAGCGCGATCGTGTCGTCGTCGAAGAACGCAGTGCCGGTTCTCCAGGCCGCATCACTTGGCGATCGGTTCGCCATCATCATCGATGGCGTCGTCGCCTTGGACGAGGGGCTGAAGGGCAAACCGGCACCCGACAGTTACCTCCTCGGCGCGGCACGACTCAACATCGATCCGGCCCGTACGGTCGTCGTCGAAGACGCAACGTCTGGCGTTGCTGCTGGGGCAGCCGGAGGGTTCGCAGCGGTGATCGGTGTTGACCGAGGGGCAGGGTCCGATGCGCTGATGGCAAGCGGCGCCACCTTCGTGGTTGGCGATCTCGATGAGTTACTGGGCGAGACCAGCACCGACGAGGCGGTGGGGTCATGAATCGTCAACCCCTACCGAGCGGTTTGCCAGCCCATCGCTTTCCGGTCGATCCATGGCGACTGGTCGAAACCGAGTACTGCGACGATGATCTCGGCCACACCGAAACACTGTTTGCCCTCGGCAACGGCTACCTGGGAATGCGAGCCAACCCAGAAGAGGGACGCAACGCCCACAGCCACGGCACCTACCTCAACGGGTTCCATGAGACCTGGGAGATCCAACACGCTGAAGACGCCTATGGCTTCGCCAAGACGGGCCAGACGATCGTCAACGCCCCTGACTCGAAGCTGATGAAGCTCTATGTCGACGACGAGCCGATACTGCTCGAGACGGCTGACCTACCCGAGTACGAGCGATCGATTGATTTTCGTACCGGCGTGCTCAAGCGTCACCTCCTGTGGCGTACCCCCTCAGGACGGCGGGTCAGGGTTTCCTCGACCCGTATGGTGAGTTTCGTACACCGCCATCTGGCCATGATGACAATCGAGGTCACGCCACTTGACGGTGCTGCACCCATCGTCATCTCGTCGCAGCTGATGAACCGCCAGGATGGCGCCGACGAATATCATGTCCGGTCTGCTGCTTTGGGCGAGGGCAAGGACCCTCGAAGGGCCCGCAAGTTCACTGAACGAGTGCTGGAGCCACAATTCGCCCGCCGCGAAGAGGGCAGCGTGATCCTGGGATATCGCTGCCGCAACAGTGGGATGACGCTGGCCGCTGGCTACTGGAATCAGGTCGAGGCGCGGTGCGAGACCCGTATCGAGACAACGCTGCACGACGACCTGGCGAACACGGT
>JAAETV010000723.1 GCA_024227975.1 Actinomycetes bacterium | reverse complement strand
CTCGAAACCTGCCATTGCGGCGACTTCACGTGCCCACAAACCCGCGGCATTGATTACTACATCAGCATGGATGCTACCCTTGTCGGTTTCGACATCCCAGCTACCGTCGGGGCGTTGTGTAGTTGCCAACACCGGGGTAAACCGCTCTACTTCGGCGCCAAGGTTTCTCGCACCTTTGGCATAAGCATAAGTCACGCCGGAGGGGTCTACGTTGCCACCGTCGGGTTCGTACATGATGCAGCGTATACCGTCGAAGTTGGCGAGTGGGTGCATGCGCTCGGCTTCTTCGCGGCTCAGTTCATGAAAGTCTACCTGAAAATATCTGGCTTTGGCTGCCTGCATGCGTAACTGATGCTCGCGATCTTTACTCTGCGCAAGATACAACGCACCCGGTTGAAATATACCGCAACCCTGTCCGGTCTCGCGTTCGAGTTCTTCGTAGAGCTGCATAGTGTAATACTGTAAGCGCGAAATATTATTGTTGTCGTGCAAACCATGTATGCCTGCAGCAGCGTGCCATGT
>JAAETV010000722.1 GCA_024227975.1 Actinomycetes bacterium | reverse complement strand
CATCAACGGCCTAACGGCCGGGACGACAAACGGCATCTCGCTCAAGCAGATCGGTGACCTGGTCGGCACCGACACCTCCGCCCTGCCCGATCTCAGCATCCGCAACGCCTGGTTTGCCTGGGGCATCGAGGAGGACACCGATAACTGCATCATCCGCGGCGTCGCTATCTCAGCCGAGCTCCACCTTGGCGCCGTTGCCGACGGCTCAGTTGAGCCCGGGTGCAGTGCCGGCAACAACCCGATTGAGAATCTCGACACCGCGTCTTGCGCCGATTCCGACACCTGCCTGGCAGGCATCCTGATGCGGGTCAATCCTGACCAGCAGGAGTTCCGGGCTGAGGGCTTCATCACCGGCTTCGACGCTGGACCCATCAGCTTCGACGACACCGAGATCAGTCTGGTCGTCAGTCCGACCTTGCAGCGGTTCACTCTCATGGGTGAGCTCGTCGACCAGGGGGCGGTGGTGCCAAACGGAGTGGTCACCCTGCGAGCCCGCCACGCCCGCATCGGAACGGACATCAACTCAGTCGTTCCTCGGTGTGTTGAGCTCAAGCCCGTCGACCCCCACCCCGACCCACCGACCCAGTGCCCGGCCGGGGCGATCGACTTCGAAGGGCGAACACTGCTCAACCTGACGTCGTCACGCCTCATCGACACTGCTCGGGTGATCGACCCCGGAACCTATCGGGTCACACTGTTCTCGGCTGATCTCCTGCACGCTCCCGGCTACCAGACCAGCCAGACCGAAGAGCGATGGTCGGTCGAACTGCTCGACGCCACAGGGACGGTGCTCTACTCCTCACCACTGATCAGTGACCTTCCCAACGCCATGACGTTCTTGGCCGAGCAGGTCGATCTCGAGGCTGACGTACCGGCCGGGGTGACGACCGTACGGGCCCGCCACGCCCAGATCGGCACGAACATAAACTCGGTCACTCCATGCGTATTGCTCGAGCGGGTCGAATCTGACAACGAGGTCTCGACCGTAGGGCAGCAGGGGTCGACCACCGGCCTCCAGTGACCGGGGGCCGCCCGGGACCAGGATCGTCTCGACCCGGCGGTACCCGATTATCTGGTCGGCGTGATCCGCCATCGCCCTGATCGTCGTCGCCCCCATCACCGCCTACTCGTCCCGCCTCACCCGAGCCTTCGAGGAGCTGACATGACCGCCGGAGCGCTAACTGTGGGCGCCGGAGGAACCCACATGATCACGGAGCAGACTTCATTTCCTGCTAGATGTGTCTAGGTTCAGTGCCGCCCACCTTCTTGACACCGAGACTGCCTCGGTGTCAAAGGGCAAGGGACCGGAGTGCCGTTCAAGAAGTCACGACGCAGCGTCCTATGCCACTGCTCGACCTCCCGGTCGTGGTCGGCGACCTCGGAACAGTCAAAATGTGCATGATCCCGTTCTCCCGACAGATCCGATCGAACAGCACTTCACCAGTCCGGGACCGAACTGGCCGGTGAGCACCTTGCCGTTGCCCGCCACCCCCGTCACCGTGGCCCCGTCCTCCACCACTTCTCGCACTGCTGCATAACGCTGTTTCACCAGTCCCAACTCCACAAGCATCACAAATGATCTCCCCGCAATCGTGAACGCGTACGCCCACAAGCAAAGGGAGGAGACACCAACCAGACGGTGAACCCACACCCAATCAAGGTTGTCAGGGACCTACCGGAGCCTCTGTCGCCCAGCAACCGGACCCGCGTCCCAGAACTGTCAGCCGCCGGGACGACGAGATCGCCCTGCGGGTGGCCGCCGCCGATCGGCACCGCCAAGACGCGCTGACCGAGATGTTCGCTGGCCAGGGGTTCGAGCGAGCCGAGGCCATCGTTCGGGCCCGCTTGGTCTATCGCAGCCAAGTCGGCCGCTACGCCGTCGGCACCGAAGAGCCGATCAGCACCCGACTCGGTCATCTCCCCCACTACCTCCGCGCCAGGACCGGCACCACACCGACCCGGGCCAATATCGCGGCGTTCGAAGCGGTACTGGCCGACATCCCGCCCTCGACCCCGGTTTCCTGACCCCCAGGACCGGGCGGCACCTATCAGGGACCGGTCTCGGTCGTCTTAGTGGGAGAAGAATCGACTCACGCACAAAGGACCACCATGAACGAAACACCCGCCGGCGCGACCCCTTCGCTTCCGACCCCGATCCCCGACCCGGTTCCGACCGATGGGGGACAGCCCCCGGAGCCCCCGACCCCCGGCCTCGGACCGGCCGGACCAATCGGGCCGATCCGACCAATCGGGCCGATCGGGCCGATCGGGCCCATCATCCCCTGGCCGATCCGCAGCCTCCGCGAGGGGTGCTGGCTGATCCGGTACACCCCGATCAGCGCCAGCGCTTTCATCCCCCACTACGACGGGACGCTCCGAGTGGAGCGCGAGGGCACGAACACCGTGGCCAGCGGCGACCTCTACGGCCACTTCCGATGGCCCCGGTTCATCGGCTGGCCCCCCTCGATCGTGTGGACCATGGGCCCCGAGCCCGATCCGGGGGCCGGGATCCCCATCTTCAGCAACGGGCGCTACTACTCATACCTCCGGGTGACCAGAATCCTCGAGAGCTGGACCTTCGGCAACTCGTTCACCCTCGGCTACGAGCGCCACAGCTACAACAAGACGACCAAGACCTGGGCGAACCAGGGTGAGCACACCGCTCGCATGACCTGGACCACAGCCCCGGCCGGCTACCCGGACTCGTCGGCTTACCTCGTGGGCGACGTCAAGGACGACACCGGCACCGTCATCGGCTCGCTGACCATGGGATGGGTCTCCCGGTACTTCCGCAAGGTCACCGTCGAGCTCGATTCGGTTTCAGGGTCGGAGATCGCCACCGACAACGGTCTCGGCCAGGACTGGGAGGACGCCATGAATCAGGTCGGCTGGGAGGTGACGGTCGACGAGAGCGATCGGAGCGTACCGGCCCCCAGCGGCGACTCGTGGTCGGATGCCGAGATGCACGCCGCCATGCTGGCCCGCCGGGATGCATCGAACCTGAACCGGGAATGGCGCTATCACGTGCTCCACGTGCAGCAGCTCGACTCGACCAGCCGGGGCATCATGTACGACGCCTACGGCGGTGACTCGAACAACATCCCCCGTGAGGGGGCCGGCATCTCGACCCACTGGGTCTACCCGAACGAGAACCGTTGGGCCGCCCTCCGAGGCACCCGGTTCGGGGCCACTGCCGGGCCGTTCTACCGGACCGCGGTCCACGAGCTGGGTCACGCCTTCGGCCTGCACCACAACACCGCCAGTCGACGGTTCATGAACACCACCGGCGTCATCGCCTCGGGGGGTGGTCCGGCCTTCCCTGGCAACATCATCTACGAGTTCGAGGCCGACGACACCAAGAAGCTGCGCCACTGGCCCGATCCCCGGGTCCGACCGGGCGGGATCCCGTTCGGGGAATCCTACGCCGGGACGCCACTCAGCCCCGACGACGAGATGGCCGATGCTATGACCGAGCTGTTGCCGGTTGAGGTCGACGCCCTCCTGGACGCCTTGCCGCTGGGGGCCCCGGTGCGGGTCGACGTGTCCATGACCAACGCCACGGGCGACGCCATGCCCGCTCCGGCCGATCTTGGGCTCAAGACCGGGTTCGTGTCGGGCCAGGTCGTCGATTCGGCCGGCGTCCGGCGCCGATTCAGGACCCTGGTCCACTGCGTCGACGACGAACCGTTGGTCGAGTGCGAGGCTGACGGGACGGTGACCGGTTCCCTGACCCTGCTCCGGGGCCCGGACGGACCCCTGTTCCCTGCTCCCGGGACGTACCGGATCGAAGTCGAGGTCGGCTGGGAGGTCGAGCAGGCCCCGTTCCGGACGAGCGGATCGACGACGGTGATGGTGACCGGAGCCGAAGACGCGGCCCACGCCGAAGCAGCCCTGGCCGCACTGACCGAACCCGACCTGCTGCTCACTCTGGCCCTGGGTGGCGACCACCTCGACAATGGGGTGGCAGCCCTCGACGCGGTGATGGCCAACCCGGTGCTGGCTCCCCACTTCGCAGTGGCCAAGGCCAAGCAGGTCGGTCGAGCCTTCTTCGATCGGAAGGCCGATGTGACCGGAGCGGCCAAGCTCATCTCGGACGAGACGGTCATGTCGGGCCACGAAACGGCGTCGCTGGCCGAGATCGTGCAATCCGCTCCCGCCCAGAAGGGCAAGAAGCGGAATGCTACGGTTCAGCAGATGGTCGAGGTGCTCGATGCCAAGGTCACCACCGTGACGGACGACAAAGCCATCATCGCTCAGGTGAAGAAGCTGTAGCCGTGGCCCAGGCCCTCGGTGCCCGTGCCGCCGGCGTCACGACGATACTCGTCGTGACGCTGGCGGCACTGACCGGCTGTGGTGGCGACGACGACACCACAGCCGGAGACGCCGAATCGTCGAGCTCACAAACATCGGGGACGACACCTTCGTCGCCGGCAGAGACTTCGGCGACGAACCCGACCAGCTCGACCGATTCGACGGCAACGGAGACGGAGATCACCGGTACCGGATCGGAAACGCCAGGCTCGACGGGGCCCGCCGTCGATCCCGCGGCGCTGGCCGGGCGCTGGACCCGGGAGGTCGACGACCCCTGTGGCCGGCGCTACCCGATCTCGCTCGACTTCGCCGAGCACGT
>JAAETV010000721.1 GCA_024227975.1 Actinomycetes bacterium | reverse complement strand
TCGGTGTCCTCCTCGATGCCCCAGGCAAACCAGGCGTTGCGGATGCTGAGATCGGGCAGGGCGGAGGTGTCGGTGCCGACCAGGTCACCGATCTGCTTGAGCGAGATGCCGTTTGTCGTCCCGGCCGTTAGGCCGTTGATGACGATCCACGGTGCGTTGGCGGTGAACGTCGCGCTGGCGGCGAAGGTGATGTCGACTTCGTCGAGGAAGAACCCAGCAGCGATGTCGACCTCGACCCCGACCCCTGCCGGCTCTGAGACGATCGACAACTCCAGGCGCAGCTGGTGGATGTCGAGCCACTCCAGACCGAAGGCGTTGTCCCAGCCCGTGACCTCGGCAAAGAGACCAACGCTGGCCGAGCCGGCGGTCGGGTTGACCTCGACGGTCGCCCCAACCGTGAGGGTCAGCTCGTCATAGCACTCGAACGTGCTCGGGAACTCACCGTCGGGCGGAACGTCGGGGTCGTAGCAGGTGCCCTGGTCAGGCCGGGTGACCCGGAAGACCAGCTCACCTTCGACGCCGGCTCCGAAGCTGAGCGTCGCGGGGTCGATACTCAGTACGATCGAGACCTGACCGCTCGCGACCAGGGCATCATCGTCGCCTGCGACCTCGGGCAGGATCACGGCGACGTCGATCGCATCCCCGCCTCCGAAGGGGGGACAGCGAGTGTCGCGTCGTCACCGAGGGCCGCTATCACCGTCACGACATCGTCGTAGGTCGAGCCGTCGCTGATAGTGACGTCGCCGGCGCTGGCGTTGGTGATCGTGAGGCCGGATGCAGTGATGGAGCCGGGCGTGGTTGTGAAGACGTCCCCCCGTGGCAGCACGGCTATGGCTACGACAACAATGGCAGCCAACGTTGCAACGGCAATCGCTGCTCGCATCAAGGACTCCTGCTGGATACGGGAGAGCATCAGATCGTCCTTCTGGTCATCGGACCCAAGAGATGAGTCGGATGATCCATCCCGGTCACACCGTCCGTCGGTTGCGCGACGCTAGAGCTGTCCCGGGATCCAGCTATCCGAGTCCATTGATTGGTCAAGGATGTCGCACCTACCACCAGACAGGACACACGTGGAAGCAGGGTTTGAGACAAATCCGAGCAGGGCTAGGCAATACTCCATGAGCATCGTCCCGATTTCGGGCAGGGGTGGGTCGAGGTCCGCGGCCTCATCGCCCATTGACGATGATCTCTAGCCGGCCGTGGATGTGCAACCCGAGCAGGGCTAGAGGAGTGTGACCTGGTCACCGCTATTGACGGTTCCTGGCTTGGTGATCGTCGCATAGATACCGACGTTCTGGTCCAGGTCTCGGACGACGTGACGCAACACTGCGAGGTCCCGTGGTATCGACTCGTTGACCTGACGCGTGACCATGATGCAACGAGGGCAAGGCATCGCGAACTCGATGACGGCCGAACCGATCTGTGCCCTTCGTCCAGCCCAGTCGAACTCTGGGTGCCCTGGTGTGCTGGCCGGTGCTTGGTCGGCGTCGATCACGATCGAGGGTCGGAATCGGCGCCCATCGATGATCGAATCGGGCAACGCCGCCTGGAGAGCGGCAAGGGCCTGTTCTGTTATGACCATCAACGGGAACGCGTCGTAGTAGGTGCCCGGCGGTGATTCGAACTCCCTCAGCAGGTCATTCATCTCTGCGGGGAAAATGGAGAAGTCCGGCAGAGGTTCACCCTCCACGCGCCCGAACACACCACGGAGCTCAGTAATCACGTCATCGGAGTCTGGTGCACCTCGGCGATAGTGGTCCACATCCTCGGCGGGGCGTAGCCGCTCGAGCCGCACCGAGTGATCCAACCCAGCGCTGACGCGCTCATCGACGTCGGGATCAGTCGTGAGCACCGTCGAGCCGTCCGGCAGCGAGATCTCGACCTGCCCATCACCGATGTCACGGGCTGCGAGCTGCATCAGCGTGGCGATCTTCTTCGCGCCGCGAATACCGCCGCGCTCGAGGTCTCTTGCCGCCCAGGTCCGGTCACCGATGACACCCAACTCATCGAGGTCTACCCCCTCGACCAGTTCGCCGATCATCGACTTCACGGGGTAGCGCCATAACTGGGTGATCTCCATGGTGAACGACCCTAGACGAGCGACGCTGAGCCAAGCCTCAGTGCCTGCTCCCCATCACTGGATGAGGGCGCTCTCGTGACCTGTTTGGATGCTGACCGCTACCGTCGTTTTGTGCTCGCTGATGGTGTTGAGTTGACCGAGGCGTTCGACTGGCACGGATCAGCCGTTCGTTGGTCGCGGTTCGGGCATGGCCGACCAGTGGTTTTGTGTCATGGCACACCATGGTCGAGCTTCGTGTGGAGAACGACGATCGAGGCACTGAGCGGTGCTCGATCAGTCTACGTGTGGGACATGGTGGGGTACGGCGACTCCGACAAACGTGCTGGCGACGTTTCGCTTGGTGCCCAAGGCGAGCTGCTGGCTGCGCTCGTCCACCATTGGGAGCTCGACGCCCCTGACTTCGTCGCCCATGACTACGGCGGCACGGTTTGTCTACGTGCCCATCTGCTCCACGGGGTGTCGGTGAGCTCACTCGCACTCGTGGACGTTGTCGCGCTTCGACCGTGGGGCTCACCCTTCTTCCGCCTAGTGGCTGAACACGCCGAGGTCTTTGCGGCCCTGCCGCCCAACCTCCATGAGGCCTTGCTTCGCGAGTACATCAGCGGAGCGAGTGGACTTGGCTTTGAGCCCGACGTGCTCGATCGACTCGTCGCCCCCTGGCTCGGCGATGGCCAGGCAGCGTTCTACCGCCAGATCGCTCAGGCTGATGAGCAGTTCACCGCCGAGGTCGAGTGCCACTACGGAGACATCGACGTACCGACGCTGATTGTGTGGGGAACTGCCGACGAGTGGATTCCCGTCGATAGGGCGCATCGGCTCGCCTCGCTCATCCCCGACAGCCGCGTCAAGATCATTGACGGCGCAGGACACCTGGTCCAAGAGGACCGTCCGATTGAGCTCAACAAGACGATCCGTCGATGGCTCCAATCTGGACGCCCATAGTCACCTACGCGTCCAGCAAGGGAACGCGCCAGACAGCAGACACCTCGATCCGGCCTCAGCCTGTTCAGATCCCCACCTCAACGCCCCGTGGGCTGGCTCCTAGCCCAGAGCAGCCGCTACCGCTTCAGGATCGGACCCCTTTGGGGCCTCGCAGTACCCGAGCGGGCAGGCTGATGATCGCCATGATCAGGTCGAGCACGGCTCGTACCGAGATCCCAACGAGACGAAGCGGCAAGCTGACGAGCCACACGATCGGATACAGGATCAAAGCGAGCAAAGCCAGCGGCCAAGCCACAACGAGCAGCACCAACCACAACAAGAACGTCAACACGGGGAGCTACCTATCTCGAGACTCATGACATGATCTTCCTCTCGTAGCCGCCGCACCACATATAGGAGTCGAACCTCGTCTCAACCTAGGCTCAGCCCTGGCCGCGGCCTAGGGTCCGAAGGCCCGCCGCCTTCGGTCGGTGCACACCATGTAGCATGCGCGCCCATGCGCGTCCGACCCCTCCCGACCCTCTTGTTGGCCCTGCTCCTCGCGGCGTTCGCTTCCCCCGCCGCTGCACAAGGAAATGGCGAAGAGGTGGTAGTCCGGATCGGTCTCCACGCGGCGGAGAACAACCTGAACCCGTTCATCGTCCCCCAGGCCCAGCCGATCAGCCATGACCTCACGATGCTGGTCTACGACACCCTGTTCTGGTCCCAGAGCCGGCTGGATCCAGACCCATGGCTCGCCACCGGTGCCGAGGCATCGGACGACTTCCGCACCTGGACCGTCACGTTGCGCGACGACGTCCTATGGCACGACGGCGAAGCGTTCACCGCCGACGACGTAGCCTTCACCTTCCAATACTTCAGCGATGTCGGTGGCCCAGGCCGCTATGGCCGCCATGTGTACCAGCATCCCGTGTTCGAATCCGCCACCGTCATCGACGACACCACGGTGCAGCTCTCGTTCGTAGATCCCGTTGCCACCTTCAAGCTCCTGCCCGGCGGGGATCTCCCGATCCTGCCCCGCCATATCTGGGAAGGGGTCGACGATCCCCGCGCCGACGCCACCTCGCTCCCCATCGGAACCGGGCCCTACAAGATGGTCGACTACCAGCCGGACAGCTCATACCGGTTCGAGGCCAACCAGGCCTACTTCCTGGGCACCCCCCTGGTCGACACGCTGGTGATGTCGGTGATTCCCGATGACGGAGCGGCCTTTGCCGCTCTCGAAGCGGGCGAGCTCGACTTCGTCGCCCGAAACGTTCCCGTCGCCCTGACCGAGCAGATCGAGCGAAACGACGAGCTGGACATCGTCGGCGGCAACCGGAATCAGACGGTGTACCTCATGTTCGACATGACCAAGCCGGGGCTCGACGACCGGCAGGTCCGCAGGTCGGTGAGCTTGGCCCTCGACTCCGACGCCCTCCTGAACACCGTCGAGGGAGGGATGGGCAGGTTGGGCACCGATACCTGGACCCATCCGAGCTCACCCTGGACCCGCGACCCCGAAGCTGCTCACCTGTCCGATCTGGTCGCGGCCAACCAGCTGCTCGATGCCGCCGGCTACAGCCCAGGTGGGGACGGCGTCCGCCTGAGCCCAGAAGGACAACCCCTGTCGTTCACCCTCGGGGTCAACGCCTCGCTGCCGAACCACCTGTGGGCGGCAGACCTGGTAACCGAGCAGTTGAACGCCCTCGGAGTCGCCATCGCCATCGAGCCTCTCGACATGTCAGCGATCACCGCGGCCCGAGGCGCCGATGCTGCCGGATCACCTCCGGTCGACATGCTCATCGACGAGCTCGAATCTCATGCCCAGGACGATCCTGACCACCTCTACTTCCTGTTTCACAGCACCGGCGGCGGCGTCGGTGACGTCTTCGGGAACTATGCCAACCCCGACTTCGATGGGGTCGTCGAAAGCACCCTCGGCCAACCAGAGACCGTCCGGCGGCCATTGATCCACCAGGCGCAGGAAATCTTGGCCGAGGACATTCCGGTGGTCGTCCTCTACTACCCGGCAGGCCGGACGGCGTACCGGCCCGAGATCTACGACGGCTGGTGGAGTGACGAAGGCCACGGTGTGTTCACCAAGCGCGCCTTCCTTGCCGACTACGCCGATGTTGGTGATGACTCCGACGTTCGGGATCAGGTCGATTCTGCGCTGGAGCCGATCGTGATCCCCTCCGAAGATGCGAACGCCGACGACGGCGCCAGCAGAGCCATCGTCGGCATCACCATCGCCGCGGTCGGAGCCGCCGCAGCCGTCGGCATCGGTCTCCTACGTCGCCGTGGCAACGACGAGGAGCTGGTGGACTGATGGGCTTCCAAGGCATTCCTCCAGCCAGGCTTGCGACGGGACGGCGGCGCGTCCGCTGGTCGTACGTCACCCTCTTCGCTGTGATCGTGTCGGCTGCCATCGTCGGCCTGCCAATGGCACCGGTCGGTGCCCACAGCGCAATGATCGATGCGTCCCCAGCCCCCGACGAGACTGTCGGGGGGACCATCGACATCGTCGAGTTGGCCTTCAACGAACCGGTGTCGGAGGCCGTGATAACGGTCTCGTACAACGAGGAACCCCTCGCTGGTGTGACCACGATGACCGAGGGGGAGATCATCCGCTTTGAGCTGGACGACGCGCTGGAAGTCCCCGGACGATACGAGGTCTCTTTCGAGATGATCTCCTCCGACACCGACTACACCACGAGCGCGTTCTTCTTCACCTATGAAGCCGATGCTCCCCAACCAGCCCAAATCGGAGAGACCGACAGGGTCGGCCTGACCAGCGGTGATTCCGGGGGAACGAGCCGGATCCTGATTGGGGCCATGGCGATCTTGCTCGCCACTGTGTTCGGCCTGCTTGCCATCTTCGTGTGGCGGGTAGACGCCAGACGCCGGCGGGACACGCTGAACTGATCAGCGCCGAGTACTCGATGTGTTGCAGAACCATGGTGTTTCAACGGTTCTGCTGCAACACGAACGACACAAAAGTTGCCCAAACCTCTATGCAGCCGCAACAACCACTGCTATCGTCCCTTGCGGGGCAGCCGGCCTCGGGGAGCGGACATCCCCGTGTCGTATTTGGATGGTCTCCGTAGTGAGTCGGTATTCCTCTGCTCAGCAGCTAGGCCTTGCAGCCTTGGCCCTCGTTCTCGGTGCTTCGGGCATCGCCGTCTTCCGTTCAGTCGCTCCGGCAACGGACGCCCTCGAAATGTCAGATTCGGCGTTCAACATCGTGACCCCGGTCGAGGCGGCCGCTTCAGCCCAAGCCGCCATCGATGCCGCCAAACCACAGCCAATCGCTCTACCAATCGCCACCGACACAGCTGTTGTGGTCCAGGTTGCCCGACCTGCGGACCAGGAGGCGGCCCCATCGACCACGGCAGCCGCCCAGGCCAACAAGAACAACGACAACAACAACAACGACGCCAGCCGCGACAAGAACAATGACGGCTACGACGACCCGACCAAAGTCAAGGGCTACGACGTGCACGCTTTCAACGAGCACGTGATCTCGGCGCTGGGGGCGCAGATGATGGCTCCCCAGCAAGGAACGACGGGCAGTTTCGAGCAGGTCGGCCCCTTCGAAATCCGGGCCCGATCGACGATCACCGCCCTGCGGCCTGTGATCGAGCAGGGCATCGCCGACGTCCTCGAACGCAACCCCAATGCCACGGGCATTGAGCTCGAGCGGAAAGTCGCCAAGCGCCTGACCGACCTGAACGACTGGAAGAACCTGAACAACCGCACGAAGGAGAGGATGATGATCCTCTCCGGTGTCGACATCAATAACCTGAACGAGCGAGTGCGGGAGGACGTGGTGAACCACCTCCTCCACTCGCCGTTGCCCTTCGGTGACCTCGACCAGACAATAACCCCCGACTTCACGATCGATCTGGGCTACACCCACACCCTCGACAAGGATTGGACCCAGGTTGCCCATCTCGGCGACGGCGTATTCCAGATCTGGCTGATCTCGAACAACAACAACGGGTCGCACACCGGTCACGTCATGGGCTCGTTCAAGGTGCAACTGACTGCCAACACCTCCCTTGGTGAGGCCCGCCGAATCGGCAACGAGATGGTCGAGAACCAGAACAAGAACAACAAGCTCTACCTCGACGAAGCGGCCAGGAACATCCTCTACGGAGCGACACCCCTGCTCGACTACCGCAGCATGACTGAACAGGAGCGGCGAGCAACCTACGCCGGCAAGGGCCTGGGTACCTACGCCGGCAACACCGGCCCCATCACCACACCCGAACCTGAGCCCACAACCACGACCACGACCACAACGGTCCCAGACACTACGGATACAACGGATCCAGACACAACGGATACAACGGATCCAAACTCAACGGATACAACCGTTCCGGACTCCACGGTCACAACCGTTCCTGAGACCACCGCGTCGACGGTTCCAGAAACCACGGCCAGTCCGGCGGCCGCAAATGAATAGCGGACCGGGCTGAGCCCGGCGGTGCAGCGCGGAGGGGCCGCGGCTACTCAGCTGATCTCGTCGCCCTCAACCACGCTGGCCACGCCAGCGGCGATGAGTGATTCGATCTCATCAGCACCAAGGCCGAGGCGGGCCAGCACCTCTCGGGTATCACGACCGGTGGTTCCGATGTGGGTAGTGGTCCGAGCCGGGGTGGCGCCAAAGGTCCACATCGGGGCCGGCTGACGGACCCGACCCAAGATCTCGACCTCCTCCTCCCCAACCAGCTCCAGGTACCGCACGGTCGGATCGTCGAATACGTCCTCTCGGGGAACCACTGCGCCGGCGGCGAAGTCGTGGGCGGCAAAGCGTTCCAACACCTCGGCCGTGGTGTATTTGGCCACCTCCGTCTTGACCTCCTGCAAAAGGGCAGGGAAGTTCATGAGCCGGTTCTGGGGTTCGGCGTAGCGCTCGTCGACCGTCCAATCGGCTCGGTCGAGGGCGAGGCACAGCCCGTCCCACGGGGGAACAAGCAAACCGGTAGCGATCTCACCGTCGATCGTCGATAGCACAACCAGAAACGAGGCTGGCGCCGCCTTCAAATGGGGTGGCATGACGTCATAGGGGATGTCCGGTTCCAGCTCAGCCAGCCCAGCGGCGAAGGCGTCGGTCCAGGCAAAGTGGAGGCCGACCGCGATCATCGGCACTTCGATCTGCTGGCCTCGTCCCGTCCTCTCCCTCACGTACAGGGCAGCCAGGATGGCCTGGACCAGAGCATTGGCCGACGTCTTGTCGACAACCAGTTGATGCATCAGGTCACCATGTCCCGCTTGGTCACGCTGGTAGTCGATCATGCCGGTCTTGGCCTGGATCACATAGTCGAAGATCGGCTGATCGACCTCCGGACCGATGCTGCCAACACCACTGATGGCGGCATGGATCAGACGGGGATTCCGAGCTGACAGCTCCTCGTAGGCCAAGCCAAGGTTCTCCGCCTTGCCGGGCCGGAGGTTGTGAAGGAAGACATCGGCCCCAGCCACCAGCTCGAACAACAGCTCACGGCCCCGCTCGGTACCAGCCTCGATGGCGGCGAACCGCTTCCCCCGATTCAGGGAGTAGAAGATGCTGTTCACCGAGTCGGGCCCCGACCCGAACCCTCCCCCTCGCATCGGGTCGGGCTGGGCCGGGCCCTCGACCTTGACGACGTCGGCCCCCATCTCGGCCAGCATCAGTCCGGCGTAGGGACCGGAGTAGATATTGGTTATCTCGACGACCTTGATCCCATCCAGCGGCCCCCCGGCGCCGGGCTGTCCACTGTCACCTGCTTGCACATTGTCACTGTCTGTCCCCATGGTGCGGCGAGCCTACTGTGGACCTCCGACCGGTCGCCGCTCCAGCCCAATGTGGTGGCACGCCCCACACGAATAGACGAACCACTGCTGTCACCAGCACACCTTGCCGCTGCTAGCAGCTACCCGACGAGGATTTGCGGGGGATGGACGGATCAACGACCTCGATGTGGACGTGAGGCCACGATGGCTCGGCCGTCAGGTCATCGATCTGGGATCGGAAGGGGAACGCAGTGGCATGGGATGCGATCACATCACCAGCCTCGACCCGGTCGCCGGCTCTCACCGCCACCTGCTGGATGTGAAGCAGCTTGACCTCGAGGTCAGGTCGGCCGTCGGGGTTGATCACGACGAAGCCGTCGCGGTAGCGGCAATAGAGGGTGTAGTTTCCGGCCCGGGCCACGGTGCCCGAAATCGGGGCGGTGATGGAGGTGCCCGGCTCGGAGACAATGTCGACGGCGCCCGTGGTCGCGGTCCCCCTTCCTCGCGAGCCCATCGTCGTCAACCTGACGGCCGACGGTTGAGCCGACGCCATAGCCAGCGCTCCGGGGTGGGTCGACTGGTGAAAGCCGGCGCGTTCGATCACGGCCGAGGGGGCCAAGATCGTCAGCCCGGCCACGGTGGCCAGGGCTTCACCGTTGATCGTGTCGAGCACATCGACGCTGCGGCCGGTCGGGGAGCCGTCGTGGAGGTGGCAGCTACGGGGTGGGACCCCGTCGGACGGGTAGGGATGGCGACCCGTGAACTCGCTCGACAACGAGACATTGAGCACGACCCCGCCCCTCGTCAGTTGTTCTCCGGCCAGGAGGCCCAACCAGTAGGCCAGGCCATCAGGGTCGGCGGGACGTTCCAATACGTGGTTGTAGACCAGGTTCAGGAAATCGGTGTCGTCGACGGGACCGTAGCGGGTCACGAACTCGGCACTGGCGGCGAACGAGTCTGCGATGGTGTCGAGGCCAACGCAGGAGTCGCGCTGACTGATCCAGTAGATGGCACCGGTGGCGTCGGGGGAGCGTCCGAAGAAGGCCCAGTAGAGGCGGAACATCCGAGCGTGGTCGGTCGTCAGCTCGTCCAGGTTGGCGATCCGTTCGAAGACAGCCTCTTCGATCGCCGCCGTCGCTGATGAAGGCGCGGCCGAGGTGGAGGCCGCAGCAGGTGCGGCTTGGGGCGCCGCCACCACCATCACTGCCATCATGGCAGCGGCCAGAGCTAGGGCGGCCAGTCGATTGGGAGCGGCCGTGGGGAGCCGTCGATTTGCCATGATCAACCCGTCGGCCAACTTCGTGCCGGCTAAAGCAGAGCCAACCTCAGGCTCCAAGCCTCGGGCAGCCTACATTCAGTCCCTGGCCCCGTCGGCCATGTCAGTGAACCCACTCGGAGCGTGGGGGCCGACCACTACCTGTTCCAGCGCTCCGATCCCTCGCCGCTCGCCATCGGACACGAACGAGACCTGCTGGACGTGGATGTTCTCCGGTGAGAGAAGGTCGAGGGTTGCCGGATCGAAGCTCTCACCCCCGATGGCCAGATCACCCTTCCACATCCCCTGCCCCCACTCGGGATGGCCATAGCCGAGACCCTTCATCTGGAATCGGAGCTGGGGTTCGATGTCGATAGTACGAACCCCTCCATAGAGGTCGATCAGGTCCAGCTCACATCCAGCGGCCAGCCTGGTGCCGGGGTGATAGGTGATGCGGTGGACCGCGGTTGCCATCCGATCGGCCACATCTTCCAACTCGTCGGGGATATCAGCTTCACTCGCGTACAGGGGCGAGGTGAGGCCCTCCCGGACGAGGGCCTCACCTCCGGGACCGTCGAAGAACACGGCATGGGTGATGTGATCGTCCCAGATGAGGGGAGCCCAAAGGAAGAAGGCGCTGCGCCCGGCCTTGGATGGGGCGCCGAGAGGAACCCGTTCGCCGACACCTCGCAAGCCCCACGAGCGGTCCTTGGTCCCGAGCCAGGTCTCGTCATCGACCGCGAACTCACCGTCGGGGTGGCGGACGGTACCGGTCCATCGGCCGAATTGGGCAAAGCGGGTGGCGTCCATCACCCTCCGAGATCCAGACCAGAGAACGGCGCGAGCCTCCTGGATGGCTGAGGTCCGAGCCGAGAAGGTCAGGTCGCAAGAGACCCCCGAGTCATTGTCGTCGAGGATGACGCGGGCTCGACGCAGGGGTTCGACGATCTCCAGTTTGAACGGTCCGACCCGGGTGTCGGTGCGTTCCTGGGGTGCTCGGGCCGACCCATAGAAGCAGTGTTGACGGCCTCCAGCTTCGACCGTACTGAAAGCACAGTCGATGATGCCCCGATGGGGGTAGAGGGCCAGGCCGAGCGCGAAATACCGGGAGGCCTCGCGGTCATAGCCGTTGAACCACGACCGGTCGTAGAAGTTCGGATCGGAGGTTGCCGGCATGGCCAGGGGTTCTGGCGTCTGGTGGACCGGATAATCATCGAATCGATTGAGCACACAGCCTCCTCAGGCACATCGACCGGCCACGGACCCCCGGCACCGCGAGGGGGCGAAAGTCGGCGTCGCCATTCGACGTTAGGGCAGCGATGAAGCAGAGTCCTAGGTATGGGGCCAACCCTGTGGTTTGAGGGTCGCCCGGAGGAGTGAGCAATGAGTGATGACACCGAAGCCGAAGTCGTCGAGCGGGTGCTCGACTGGTTCCCCCAGGCGTGGGACCCCGACCTGTCGCTGATCGACTGGCGTGAACGTCTGGTCGACTCGGGATGGGCCGTGCCTTCATGGTCATCCGAGTGGTACGGACAGGAC
>JAAETV010000720.1 GCA_024227975.1 Actinomycetes bacterium | reverse complement strand
GATCGAGTCCTTGGCCAGGCGGGCCGCCGGACCCCCGATCGACCCCAAGTAGAAGCCACCGTGGCGCTTGCAGGCGTCGGCCACCTCCTGGCTCCGGTTGCCCTTGGCCAGCATCACCAATGACCCACCGGCGGCCTGGAACTGATCGACGTAGGAGTCCATCCTTCCCGCCGTGGTCGGCCCGAACGATCCTGAGGGGTAGCCTTCGGGCGTCTTGGCCGGCCCGGCGTAATAGATGGGGTTGTCCCGCAGGTACTCGGGCATGGGCTCACCGGCGTCGAGCCGCTCCTTGATCTTGGCGTGGGCGATATCACGTCCGACGACCAGGGTCCCGGTCAGGGCCAGCCTGGTCTTCACCGGGTGCTGGCTGAGCTGGGCCCGAATGGCCTCCATGGGCTGGTTGAGGTCGATGGCAACAACATGATCGGAGAGCTGCTCGTCCGAGGCCTCGGGCAGGTACTTGGCTGGGTCTGTCTCCAACTGTTCCAAGAACACCCCTTCGGCGGTGATCTTGGCTAGAGCCTGACGGTCGGCCGAGCAGCTGACGGCGACCCCGACCGGGAGCGATGCCCCGTGACGGGGGAGGCGGATGACCCGCACATCATGGCAGAAGTATTTGCCTCCGAACTGGGCCCCGATCCCGAACTGGCGGGTCAACTCCAACACCTCAGCTTCCATCTCCAGGTCACGAAAGCCGTGACCGTACTCAGAACCGGAGGTCGGGAGAGTATCCAGGTACCGGATGGAGGCCAGCTTGGCCGTCTCGACTGCGAACTCGGCCGACGTGCCCCCGATGGCCATGCCCAGGTGGTACGGAGGGCAGGCCGAGGTCCCGAGGAGGCGCAGCTTCTCATCGAGGAAGGCCCGCAGGCTCTGGGGGTTCAGTAGGGCCTTGGTCTCCTGGAAGAGATAGCTCTTGTTGGCCGAGCCACCACCCTTGGTCATGAACATGAACTTGTAGACATCGCCGGGGATGGCCTCGATCTTGATCTCGGCCGGGAGATTGGTCGCTGTGTTCGTCTCTTCCCACATGCTGAGGGGGGCCATCTGGGAGTACCGCAGGTTCGACGTCTGGTAGGTGTCGAAGGTGCCGCGGGCGATCGCCTCCTTGTCGTCACCGTCAGTCAGCACGTACTGACCCTTCTTGCCCTTGACCAGAACGGTCCCCGTGTCCTGACAGCCGGGGAGCACGAAACCGGAGGCGATGTTGGCGTTCTGCAGAAGCTCGGCGGCCACGAAGCGGTCATTGGCTGATGCCTCGGGGTCATCCAGGATGTCGGCCAGCTGTTGTAGGTGACCCGGTCGCAGTAGGTGAGAGATGTCGCGGATGGCGGTGGCGGTCAGGAGCCGGATCGCTTCGTCGGAGACCTGGAGGAACCTTCGGCCGCCGAGGTCGATTTCTTCGACGCCATCGGTAGTCAACAGACGGTATGGGGTCGTGTCCTCGGCGAGGGGAAGTAGGTCGGTGTATTTGAAGTCGGCCATGGCTCCCAACAATAGGGCGGCATCGGCTGGATTCGATTGTTCGTGGCGTGGATGACCGCTGGTCGCCATGCTGATGGCTTACGCTCGATCCGTGAAACGATCTCTTGCGCTGCTATCGCTCGTCGCTGCTCTCGGACTGATTGCCTCTGGCTGTGGAGACGACAAGGGATCCGCCGACACCTCGACCGATACAACCGATACTGGTGGGACAGCGGATTCGACCTCCGAAGATGGTCAGGGCTCCGATGATGACGACAGCGACGTCAGCTCCACGAGCAGCACCGAGACCACTAGCACCAGCGCCGCCGACGGTGGGACCGCATCCACCGATGATGTGCCCTTGCCCGGCGACCCGTTCGATATCGGACCGCCAGCTGGGGAACAGCTAGATGTGGTCAGCGTTGGCCACGACGATGTGCTGAACTTCAGAACCCGGCCCGAGGCTTCGGCTCCCATTGTCGACACCGTCGCCCCCCTGTCGAACACCCCGGCCGTGCTCTCCAGCGGAGAGGG
>JAAETV010000719.1 GCA_024227975.1 Actinomycetes bacterium | reverse complement strand
TCTCGCTACTGCCGAGCCGTTCGCCGGTCTCTGACCAGCACATCGGTGGCCAAGGCGTCGACCAGAGCCAAGGTGGCCCGCACCGCGGTGGTCGGCGCCATGCTGGTATTGCCGGTTGCCTGCGGTACCGGTGATGAGGCCGCGTTCAGTGGTGTGGTTGAGGAAGCGCCAGGGTCTCTCGATACCACCTCAACCATCGCGCCAAACACCCAGGCAACCGAAGCACCCACCACCGTGGTGTCCACCACGAGTGAGGCCGCGGCGAGTGGGGTGTTCCCCACCGGTGGGGAACTGTTGGTGTCTTTCACCTATCAGCCGTCATCGTCGGGCCAGGCCAAACGTCCGTATGTAGCTGTCTGGGTCGAGGACACCGACGGCAATCTGGTGGACACCATCAGCCTCTGGTTCAAACAAGGTGCCAAGGGCACCAAGTGGCTCAGCGACCTGACCCAGTGGTACGGCACTTCGGGTGGTGACGACACGACCATGTCTGGTGCTACCCGGGTGGCCGGTGACTACACCGTGTCCTGGGACGGGACCGACGCCGACGGCAACCCGATCGCTGCCGGGGAGTACGTCCTCAACATCGAATCGGCTCGCGAGCACGGCCCCACCAGCTTCACCTCTGGCACGATCACAATCTCCGACGACGGCTTCAGCGCAAGCCTCGAAGACGACGGTGAGCTCAGCGGCACCAGCGCTGTCCTCACCGTGTGAAAGGACCAACCGTGACCACCGCTACACCCACCGCCGCAACCGGCACTCTTCCGCCCATCCACCAATCCACCCCCCTTCCACCTACCGGCGACACCACCCTCGAGATTCCGTGCCAGCCAGAGCGGATGGGCCAGACAGCTGCCAACCGAAACGGAAACGGCAACGGCAACTCGGGTGCAGCCAAGCGGGCAACCCACCGGTGGGCCCGGTGGTTGCATACGTACACCTCGATGATCGCGTTGCTGATCGTGTTGTTCTTCGGGCTCACCGGTATCACGCTCAACCACCCGGACTGGACGTTCGGTGATGCCACCAGCCGTACCACAACCAGCGGCACCCTCACCGTCGACCCAACCTTCGATGACGGCACCGTCGACTGGCTTTCCATCGCCGAGGAGATCCGGGCCGACTATGAGGTAAAGGGCTCGGTATCGGACTTCGGTCTCAACGACACCGAAGGCACCATCACCTTCGTCAACCCTGGCTACTCCGCCGATCTGTTCTTCGACACCGCTAGCGCTAGCTTCGACCTCACCGTCGAACAACAAGGCTTCGTCGCCGTCATGAACGACCTCCACAAAGGCCGCGACACCGGGTCAGCGTGGGGGTGGGTCATCGACATCTCGGCCGGATTCCTCGTCGCCATCTCCGCCACAGGGCTCACGATGCAGTTCCTCATCCGCAAACGCCGCCGCTCCGCCCTCATCTCGGCCGTGGCGGGCGCCATGGTCTCACTCATCTTGATCTGGATCACCATCAGTTGACCACCAGCCGAGACCAACCCCGTGTCACCCACTGTTCCCCGTCCCGATCAACCACCAGGCCTTCGGCACCCTCGATACCATCGAGGAACTCGACCCCTTCGGCCGCCGTCATCACCCCTGCCACCGTCGCCAGCACATCAGCCGTCATCGCATCGCCAGCCACGACACTGATCGACGCAATCCGCTCCACCGGCCAGCCCGTCCTGGGATCGAGAACATGACCGAACCATCGCCCACCAACCCGAAACCCCCGGCGAGCGTCGCCGCTGGTCGCTAGGGCCGCTTCGGCCAGCTCGATCAACGTCAATGGAGGCTCATTGTCGTAGGGCCGGTGCGGGTTCTCGATCCCAGCCCGCACCGCCCCCGAGCCGCGGATGGCCAGGTCACCGCCGGCATTCACCGACACCCAGGTGATGCCATCAGCCAGGCCTGAGTCGAGGGCCCGGTCGACGATGTAGCCTTTCGCAATCGCGTTGAGGTTGAGAGCCGAACAGTCACCGACCGAGACCGGAGCCCCATCGCCCATCTCGTAGCGAGGGGCACGGATCGCAGCTACCACTGCGGCCAACTGGGCCTCGCTCGGTGGTGACCCCATGGTCTCCGCCCGTTGCCACAACCCACTCAGCTCGCCGACAAGCGGGTTGAAACCACCATTGGAACCGACGTGCCATTCGAGGGCCCGACCCATCAGCTCGGCGAACTCCGGCGACGGAACCTTCACCTCACCTCGACGCCAGCGACACAGCTCACTGCCTTCGTCATAGGCGCTGAAGACCGACTCGAGCCGGATGATCTCGGCGGCCACACGCTCATCGGCCGCATCAGCCGTCACCTCATCGTCGGCCCCCACCCGGACATCAATCATCGTGCCCAACATGGCGTGGTGCTCAAAGCAGAACGTCTCGGGGTTGCTGCGATCAGTCATGGCTGCTGTTGTGGGCCTGCGGTGAGCAGAGCGGCCGGGGTGCAGTGGAGCCGCAAACGGGGTGCATGCGATCAGCCGTTGACGGAGAAGCTGGAGTCGGGGTTGATGGCTCGGTTGCGGCTGAATGATCCCAAGTCGATCTCGAGGCCGGTATAGCGACCCCTCACCACGACGGGCTCGGCGTCATGGTCGTGGCCCCCTTCGACCGCGTCGATCAGCTCCCCCATGCAGTGGGCGGCTACACCGGCGTTCTTGTACTGGTTTCCGCTGGTCCCGATGGCCACGTAGAAACCGTCGAGGTCCGTCTTGTCGTAGATGGGGATCCAGTCGTCGGCCACGTCGTAGAGGTCGACCACGCCTCGGCCTACGCCGGGCACACCTAGGCCCGGCATCCGCCGCGCCAGTCGCAATACCTGCGCCTCCCACTGCTGGGGGGTGATCTCGCGGTTGAAGTCGTCGGGATCGTCGACCCATTCCTGGGGATCGCAGGCTGGGTCTTCGGAGCCGATGAGGATATTGTCGCCCACCTCGGGGCGGAAGTAGATGCCGGTGTCGCCGTCCTGGACATGGCATCCGGTGGTGCCATAGTTGACCCCCTCGGGTGAGGGGACGTGATGCACCTCGTGCCGCAGCGCCTTGGTGGAGATGTTCATCGTCCCTTCCAGGCCAGCCATCCGATTGATCACGAAACTGTGCGGGCCGGCCACGTTCACGACAATGGGCGCAGCTACTGTCTCACCCGATGCCAACGTCACGCCGCCGACCCGGCCATCGGCCCGTTCGATCGTCGCCACCTCGGCGTTGAAACGGAACTCGCCTCCAACCCGCTCGGCCGCACGTTGGAGGTTGTGCGTCGACAGTTGGGGGTCGCTGATGTAGCCGGCGTCGGGTGTCCACACCGCTCCCAGCAGCTGCTCGACGGGATCGTCCCAGAAGGCATCGTCATCGGGCCGCTTCGGC
>JAAETV010000718.1 GCA_024227975.1 Actinomycetes bacterium | reverse complement strand
GGTCGGCTTCGCAACCCCGTCCGACTTTTCACGGGTGTTTCGGGCTCAATTCGGCTGCTCTCCCAGCATCTGGGATCGTCGGTCACGCCTCGACGGCGAGGCCGGACTGGTCGAGATCGAACATAGTCGGGCGTTGGCCCGTCCGCCCGAGGTCCTCGACGCCGCAGGGTGGCAAGTCGACTGCTCGATCGCCTTGCGGCCTCGTCGTCCCTAGCCGGACGCGAACGGAGCGTTCCGCTCTTCAGATTCGCAAGGATTCAACAGTCGGGGGAGGGGCCCAAGGGTAGGTTGCGCTTCGTGGACAACATCCAACTCATCCGTGACTATCTGGGAGCTACCGTCCCCGGTCAGATCCGGATCGACAAGGTCAGGGAATTCCTGGCCGACGATGTGAAGGTCGATGACCCCTTGATGGCGCTCGAGGGGGCCGATACCTTCGTGGCCGCTCTGGCCAGCACCCAAGAGGCGGCCCCACCCGGAGCCGAAGGGGCGATGAGCTCTACGACCCTCGGCCCTTCCTGGAGATGGCACCCGGCTAGCTCGTGGCCCGCCGAGTCCCAGCCAGATCGGCCATCAGTTCGAGGGCCTCTTCCTGATCGGTGGTCACGGTGAAGCCGGTGATGCCCGAATCAGCCCAGGCCGTCCAGCGTTCCTCGATGCGCTTGACCGAGCCGTAGAGGCCGGCCTCATCGACGTAGTCATCGGGGATGGCCTTGATCGCCTCCTGCTTGCGGCCGGCCAGGAAGAGCTCCTGGACCTTCTCCGCAACCTCGGGATAGCCGCGTTGGCGCATGTGCTCGTTGTGGAAGTTGATGTCCTTGTGGCCCATGCCTCCGGCGTAGAGGGCGATCCCCGGTTTCACCCTTTCCAGGGCCCCCTTCACATCGTCGGTGATCAGCACCGTGCCCCGACCCACGATCTCCAGATCCTTCCAAGACTTGCCGTTACCGGCTCGGCGGAAGCCCTCCTCGATCCAGGGGCGGAAAAAGTCCATACGACCGGGGACGAAGTGCATGGGCAGCCAGCCGTCGCAGAGCTCAGCCGTCAGCTTGACGGTTGCCTCTGAGCCTGAGCCGAGCCAGATCGGGAGCTCCTTGTTGGTATGGAGGATCGACATCAACGGTTTGCCGATACCCATGGCCCCGGGGCCCTTGTAGGGGAGCTGATACTCGCGTCCATCATGGGTGAGGGGGTCTTCGCGGAGGTTCACCTTGCGCATGATCTGGATGTAGTCGCGTAGTCGCCAGTAGGGCTTGCCCCACGGTTCGCCGTACCAGCCCTCGACGATCTGGGGCCCCGAAACCCCGAGCCCGGCGATGACCCGATTGCCGCCAGCCAAGGCATCGACGGTCTGGGTCTGCATGGCGGCCATGGCCGGGGAGCGGCCGGCGAGTTGCATGATGCCGGTACCGAGGCGGATCCGTTCGGTCTGGGCTGCGATCCAGGCCAGGGGAGTGATGGCGTCCGAGCCGTAGGCCTCGGCCGTCCAGACCGAGTCATAGCCGAGGTGTTCCGCCAACTTGATGCGGTCGATCGGGATGCGCAGCTTCGATCCCGAGTAGCCGATGGAAAGTCCGAGCTTCATGCCCCGAGTCTCGCGCACCACGGTCCCCACAGCCCAAGGGACACCAGTGATTGGGATGGCTTGCGCCTACAGCTTGGGAACCAGCCGGCGGATCGTATTGACTGTTCGGATCGTGTGAGTACCGGCCAGGCGCCCCATCTCGGCCAGGTCGAGGGCCGAAGTGCTCACACCGGCCGAGGGAAGCCAGTGGATGGCCCGATCGTCGAACACGAGTTTGTCCTCGTCCGGTGCGCTCTCGATGAGAGTTGCCTCGACACCAGATGGGGGCTGCTCGAACAGGAGGATGACCTGCGGCTTGCCGTCTGAGGTCGACAACTCATCGTCGCTGAACGGTGCAGCCGTGGCCAGCGTTGCGATCTCACCAGCTGATCGCACCGTCGTCGGAACCCCATAGCCAAGTGAGGCCTCAAGGGCCTCCCCAATGACGGCTTCATCGACAGCCACGGTTGGCTCGAACAAGACGTTGCCGCTAGCCAAGAAGGTGTCAACTCGCTCGAAGCCGAGAGATGTGAACACGGCGATCAGCTCGTCCTTGGTCACCCGATGACCACCGACATTGATCCCCCGGAGGAAGGCGACGGATCGATCAGTCATCACTTCACCGTCCGCTGATACGCATCCAGCAGCCCGTCCCAACCCTGCTCGTTTCTCGAACGACGCAACTCTGCATCGGTCTCGAAGCGATCCCAGCCTCGATGGACGATACGGATCATCGTCTTGCCGTCCTGATCGGTGAACGTCAGCTGGACTTCGGTCGGTTCGTCGGGGGATGACGCGGCATACCAGTGGTATTCGAGGGCGTGGGGTGGGTCCCAGCGGGTGATGCGCCCCCACTCAGCGGTTCTACCGTCATCGGCTTGCTCGGTGATCCGGCCGCCGAGGTGGCCTTCGAGCACGAAGGTGATTTCGCCACCGTCGATCATCCGGTGATCCTTTGGCCACCAGCTGTCGATCTTGGCCGTCCAGGTGTTGAAGGCGTGCTCGACGGAGCAATTGACGATGAACTCGTAGATGAGCGGTTCGATCATCGTCATCGATCGGTGCTGTTTTCAACTGACTGGTCGTCGGCTTGGCTTGCGGTGTTCTCGGCAAACAGTGTGAATCGGCGGATGGCGTCTCCCCAGATGTCGTCGACGTAGGCCCTCACGGCCTCCAAGCCTTGCTGATCAAGACGGTACAGGCGGCGTGTTCCTTCGGGGCGATCGGTCACCAACCCAGCTCTCTTCAACAACCGGAGGTGACGGCTGACGGCGGGCCGGCTGATGGGTAGTTGGTCGGCCAAGGCCTGGACGGGCTGCTCGCCGTGGCGAAGCATCTGGACGATCGTGCGCCGTTGGGGGTCCGCCAGGGCCTCGAAGGGATCTCCTTCGAGTCGCTCGATGGGGGTGAGTGCCTCAGCCATGTTGCAGCTATCATAACCGCCCGTTACCGTAACTCACGAGTTACGGTAACGTACAAGTTACCGATCCGGCCTACCAATGCCGAATACCAGGCAGGTAGTGATCAGAACGTCTGAGACAAGGAGAGCACTGATGAGTACGACTGTGGTTCGCTACCAGGTGAAGGAAGGGAGGGGTGATGAGAATCAGGCCCTGGTCGAGGCGGTGTTCGCCGAGTTGGCCCAGACCAAGCCGGAGGGGCTCAGCTATGGCACAGTCCGCCTCGATGACGGTGTCACCTTCATCCACACCGCTCGCATCGATGGTGAGGAGAATCCATTGGCCAATAACCGTGCCTTCAAGGCGTTCACTGACAATATCGCCGAGCGCTGTGATGTGCCCCCGGCTCCTGCTGGCGCCACCGTCATAGGCAACTACTGCCTCTACGACGACTAGCTCTCGCTCCGCCGGACGGTCAAGGGAACTGTCGTCGCGAAAATGGCTGAAGTGGTCTGGCCCGGGTTCCTAGACTGCTCCTGTGGCGATCCAAGATGGTGTGGAGATCAGGTTCATTACGGCCGAGGAGATCGGTGACTACGGCGCTGCCGTCAACCGAGGATTCGGTCACGACGGACGCCCAGATGCCGAGGGTGGCATCGATCGATTCATGGCTACCAATGTTCTCGAAGCAACCATCGCAGCCTTCGACGAGGGCAAGATCGTCGCCACCTTCGGAGCATGCGACCTGGATGTCACTGTGCCTGGGGGTTCGGTTCCCAGCGCCGGCACGACCCAGGTCACCGTTCACCCCACCCACCGGCGGCGCGGCATCCTCACCCAGATGATGAGGATGCACCTCGAGCAGGCCATTGATCGGGACCAGCCCATGGCTGTCCTCTGGGCCTCCGAGGAGCGGATCTACGGTCGGTTCGGCTACGGGCCCGCCTGCTTCGGCCTCGACCTGTCGATCGCGGCCCGGTCCACAACCGTGCCGCCCGGGCCCAGCGATGTCACCGTCCGTATGCTCTATCCCGAGGAAGCGGCCGAGGCTCTCCCTCCTATCTTCGAACAGCACCGGTCCAACAACCCAGGGGTGTTCGCTCGCACCCCTGGCTGGTGGCGGGCGCGAATCCTGGCCGATCTCGAGCACTGGCGAGGGGGAGCGACCTCACTGCGTTTCGTGGAGGCCAGGCGAGCGGGAGAAGGGGTCGGCTACGTCGCCTACCGTCATCGCCATCCCGGGAACGACTGGGATGAGGGCACGACCCAGATCATCGAGCTGGTGGCCCTCGATGACATGGTCCGTCGTACCCTCTGGTCCTTCATCACCAACATCGACCTGTACCGCAATGTCAGCTGGTGGAATGCCCCGGTCGATGAACCGGTGCTGATCGAGGCCGACCGGAACCGCTCGGTGAAATGGTCCCAGATCGACACCATGTGGATCCGTCCCCTCGATGTCGTCAGGGTGCTCGAAGCTCGGCGCTACCGGGCAGAGGGCAATCTGGTCTTCGAGGTCGCTGATCCCTTCCTCGGGCGCGGTGGCCGCTTTGAGCTGGAGGTGACCGAGGGGGTTGGTCACTGCCGCTCGACGACAGCCGAGCCCGAGTTGACCATGGACATCAGCGATCTCGGCAGCCTCTACCTCGGTGGACGAACGGCGACCGCGTTGGCCCGAGCGGCCAGGATCGAAGGCTGCGGAGAAGCTATGGCCAAAGCCGACGATCTCTTTCGCACCGATCGACCTCCCTACTGCATCGAGGAGTTCTGAGGTAGCACGCCCCGCCGGCCCGAGGCGGCTTCCACCGGTAGCATGACAACTCCGAGCGAAGGAGCCCCCGATGAGCGATGAGCGGCCAACCAGGCTCACCCAGTTCAGCCATGGTGCTGGTTGAGGCTGCAAGCTCGCTCCCGGCGAGCTGGCGCAGGTCGTGCGCCAACTTGAATCTGACAAGCCGGCCAACCCGGTCGAGCTCTTGGTTGGCGCCTCCTCGGGCGACGACGCTGCCGTTTGGCGCCTCGATGACGACCGGGCCCTGGTCTCGACCGCCGACTTCATCACCCCCGTCGTCGACGATGCCCGCACCTGGGGCCGAGTAGCGGCGGCCAACAGTGTTTCCGACGTCTATGCCATGGGCGGGCGGCCCCTGTTCGCCCTGAACCTCGTTGGCTGGAACAATGATGCCCTTCCCCTATCGCTCCTCGGCGAGGTCTTGGCTGGGGGTCAAGACATTGCTCAGGCCGGCGGGTTCGTGATCGCCGGTGGTCATACCATCGATGATCCGGAGCCCAAATACGGTATGGCGGTCACCGGCGAGGTTCACCCGAATCGGATCCTGACCAACGCTGGCCTGCGACCGGGCGACGATCTGATCCTGACCAAACCGTTGGGGGTGGGAGTTGTCACCACCGCCATCAAGGCTGGCGTTGCCGGCGAGGGCGTAGCGGCCGCCGCCGTCGCCGAGATGATCAGGCTCAACGATGTCGCCTCGGTCATTGCCGTCGATGGCGGGGCCACCGGCTGTACCGATGTCACCGGCTTTGGCCTGCTCGGCCATCTTGGTCGTATGACGATCGAATCCGGTGTCGTGGCCACCATCGCGGTCGAAGCCATTCCCTTCCTCCCCGGGGCCAAGGAACTGGCCGAGGACGGCATCATGCCGGGAGGTAGTAAGCGCAACCTGGCCGCGGGGGCCGAGTTCCTCGAGGCCGGCAGCTATGACGAGGTCACCCAGCTCCTGATAGCCGACGCCCAGACCTCAGGTGGGCTGGTATTCGGCGTCGCTCCCGATCGGACGGCTGAGGTGCTCGACCGGTTGGCGGGCACTGGCCATACTGCGGCCCGCATCGGCTCGACTACTGGGGGCGCCGGGGGAGTGATTCTGGGCTAGCCGAGTGGGTGCAATTCTCCCGCAATACCGCTGGGGGCCTGGCATCGAGCCAACCCCCTAGTCGGCCCCCGGGGCATAGGGGTATCCCCGATTCGAGGGTTGGGTTCTGGATTCAAGATGGATTCATGACCACGGCAACCACCAACCGCACCACAACCAAGAAGGG
>JAAETV010000717.1 GCA_024227975.1 Actinomycetes bacterium | reverse complement strand
GTCGCCACTCCGTCACTGCCATTGGCTCACCTTACCGTCAAGCGGTCTGTGCGGGTAGACGGCGCACAGCCAGGTCGAAGGGATCGCGGTGACTGCACACCAGTTGGCCGAGTACGACGTCGTCATCGTCGGATCCGGGTTCGCCGGACTGGCGGCCGGCATCGGGAGCCTCCGCGCTGGCGCTCGGAGTGTCATTGTCGAGAAGCGAGGTCACCTAGGCGGCAACTCTCGCATCAGCGAAGCAATCCTCGCGGCTGCAGGAACCGACGAGCAAGCTCGCATGGGGATCTATGACACCGCTGAGCTTCTTGTCAACGAGCTCAGCGATTGGAAGGTCAAGGCCGACGCGCTGCTCGAACGGAGCCGGCTCGGTACGGGACCGATACGGAGGCGCTGGCGGCAACGATCGAGGAGCGCTCCATCGGTAGTCGGGGCTCGTGATCATGCACAGGGTCATCGGCCGCCGACAGCATCCGCTCCCGTATGTGCCGACACCGAGGAGCGTCGTTGAGCCGGATCAGCGGCTGGGATCTCGGCCGTTCCATGCTACGAGGCGGTCGATGGCGGGGGCGTCGCCGGGGATGGGGAATGGCTCGGCGAAGGGGATCGCGACCTGGTCGAGGCCCATCGCGGTGGAGATCTCTTCGAAGAGGGCGCGGCGGTTCTCGGCGGGGAGGATGTCGCGTGCGGCGAGTGCGGCGGCGACGACGGTGTCGTCCCAGTCGGGTTGTTGTCCGGTCGCGGCTGCGAGGTCCCAGGTGTGAACGGTTAGTTCGGAGAAGTAGGACGCCAGGACGTCGGCGCCGTTGCCCTGGATCCACGGCAGTGCCATGGGCTGTTCGAGCGCGGCATCATCGCGCCACGCCTCCGCGGCCCGATTGGCCGATGTCGTCCAGGCATCAGACCAGCCGTCGTCGGGTGCGGGGGTGTCGGTGACGGCAAAAGGGTCCTCGCCCTGTCCGAGCGCGGCGATACGGCCGAGCACGCCGACAAGGTGCCCGAGCATGGAGCGCACATCCATCTCGGAGCACGGCGTTGGGGCAGTGAGCTGGTCGGGCCGGACGCGTGCGATGACGGACCCGCCTGTGGCGATCGCACGGTCGAGAATTG
>JAAETV010000716.1 GCA_024227975.1 Actinomycetes bacterium | reverse complement strand
GTGATGCCGGGTATCGGCTCGAAGCGCGCTGGAGCGCCGGCTGCCGCCGGACGCAGCCGGTAGACGCCCAGACTGGTGGCCGCGTAGAGACGGCCCTGATGCCGCGCGACATGCTCGACGTTCCCGAGCAGGCCCAGCGTTTTGTCGAAGTAGGACAGCGACGTGTCCGCCTCGACGCGGGCCAGGCCGTTGTTGAGGCCCAGCCACAGCCCGCCTTGCCGGTCGACATAGGTAAATTTTGTGTCCTCATCGCGCAGCCCGGAGGTCTCGTTCAGGATGCGCAGCAGACGCCCGCTGTCGTCGAGCAGGACCACCCCGCCCCGAAGGGTGCCGATCGCCAGGCGGCCAGCGGGCAGCAGGGTGGCGTGGTAGGGCTGCAACGGCGCCAGAAACTCGGTCAAACCGGGCTTGAAAGCGCTACAGGCCGGGCCGCGATAGGCCGGGCCGCGAACGGCCGCCTCGGTGCGCCGCCGCGTCGGGCACCGAAACATCCCCCGGTGTTGGGTGACGACCAGGTATGCTGCCTCGCCCCAGGGCACCAGGCCACGGATGCGGTCCTTTTGGAACAAGGCGCCGCCCGGCGCCAAGGCCAGCGCATCGTCGTCCATCCGCATCAGCCCAATGCCTCGTTGCTGGACGAAGAGGGTGTCGCGTAGCGCGAAGATTCGACCAAACCGCGCTTCGGGACGCCAGACCTTCATTTCCCGGCCATCCCACCGGAAGAGTCGTTCGTTGGTCATGAAATAGAGGCCATCGGAGGTCTTCTCGACGTTCCAGACGTCGGCAAACGCCCGATCGTCGGGGGGAACGTGATCGAGCAGCGAGACGTAGTGCATCCGGCCCAGCGCGTCGGGACGTCGGCGCCCCTGCGGGGCGACGGCGGCGAGGTAGCCCAGCTCGCCTTGCGCACCGACGTAGACCCGCCCCTCGGTATCTATCGCCAAAGAACGGGCAGCAAGGCGATTGGAGATCCGAATCAGGCGCCAGGAGACGCCGTCGTATTCGAGCACGCCGGAGCCGTTGGCGACGTAGAGGAGACCCTCCGGACTTTGCACGATGGCCCAGTTCTGGGCATGCGCACCGTAGTCCTGCGGCGCGAAGCTCTGCACGTAGAAGCGTCCCACTTCGTCGAACGCCGAGTTGGACTGAGCCTGGACGTTGCAGGGCAACAG
>JAAETV010000715.1 GCA_024227975.1 Actinomycetes bacterium | reverse complement strand
CTCACGATGGGCCTCATGCAGGCGATAGACCGACCGATGATCAATTCCGCAGCCGCCTGACCAGGCCGAACAGTGTGGACCGTACAAGACTTGAACTTGTGACCTCTCGCGTGTGAGGCGAGCGCTCTAGCCAGCTGAGCTAACGGTCCGAGGGGAATCCTCCGAGGCACCAGGGTAACCGGCCCACTCGCCGGCCACTCGTCGATTCCGAGTCAACCCTGGGCCTCAGACCAAGAACCGGCTAGGTGCCGGCCCCAGCCCCACAGCTAGGGTTCGGCCAAGCCGTATGACGACCACAGAACCAACCCGGCAGCAGCCGACCCTGTCGGAGCGAGACATCAAGCTGATCATCTTCGGCCTGCTGATGGCTGTCTTCCTCAGCGCCGTCGATGGCACGATCGTTTCCACCGCCCTGCCCACCATTGTCGGCGAGCTCGGCGGCCTCGACCAGCTCACCTGGGTGGTGACCAGCTACTTCGTCACCTCGACCGTCTCCACCCTCCTCATCGGCAAGATGAGCGACATCTACGGCCGCCGTCCGATGTTCATGCTCAGCATCGTCGCCTTCCTCCTGGCCTCGGTCCTGGCCGGCTTGTCCCAGTCGATGTCCCAACTCGTTGCCTTCCGAGCTCTCCAAGGCGTCGGTGGGGGTGGCCTTCAATCCCTCGCCTTCATCGTCATCGGCGACATCCTCTCCCCCCGCGAACGCGGCCGCTACATGGGCTGGTTCACCGGTACCTTCGCCCTATCCGGCCTCATCGGGCCCCTCCTCGGCGGCCTCATCGTCGACGCTGGCATCCTCGGGTGGCGCTGGATCTTCTACCTCAACAT
>JAAETV010000714.1 GCA_024227975.1 Actinomycetes bacterium | reverse complement strand
GGTCGCCACGTACGGTTGCCGAGTTCAACGGCCATGACGTTATGGTCGTGAAAGTCAGGGGGGAGTTCGTCTGGCATCACCATGACGACACCGACGACTTCTTCCTCGTTCTGAAGGGCCGTCTCACCATTCGGATGCATGAGGGTGACGTCGAACTTGGCCCAGGTGAGATGTTCGTTGTGCCTGTGGGCGTCGAGCACCAGCCATTTGCGGTCGATGAAGCCGAGTTGCTCCTGATCGAACCGTCTGGCACGCCGAACACCGGTGATGAGGCCTCAGCGGCGAAACGCATCGTCGTCTGAGGATCTGCGGGCACTCCCACAGGCCCCGTCAAAGGATCGTTCGACGGAACGCATCAATCAGGCATCACCTATGCTGACGACGTACCGACCGAGGCCGCAGATCTCGTGGTGATGATGGGACACGTCGCCCAGTACTTCGTTGACGAGGAAGACTGGCTGCACACCCTGAGACAGATCCACCGAATCGTCACCCCCGGTGGTGGCTTGGCATTCGAGACTCGCAATCCTGCGATCGACTGGGCGGAACAATGAACCCGGGAGAAGACGACCGCCACCTACCCTCATCCAGAGGGCGGCCAGTTCACGTCCTGGGTCGAGGTCGTCAGCGTGACCGGCCCCCCGGAGTCCTATGCGACGAGCCACGAGAGGCACACGCTACTGCTCGACGGGCGCCACCTAGTCGCCACCGAGACACTCCGGTTCCGCAGCGAAGGTGAGATCCTCAGTAGTCTCGGCGAGGCTGGCTTCGACATCAAAACTACTTGGGGGGATTGGGACCGGTCCTCCGCACGCCTAGAGCTGATCGTGCTGGCAAAGCGGCACTGAAGGATCGAGGTGTCGGCCGGGGTAGCTCAAGCCGGCCGACCATCGAACTGGCTGCCGGCCGGTCTCCCGGCTTCTTGGGCTTTCAGCTTGGTCGACCTCGGCCCACCCAGGGGACGAATCGGCCGACCCGAGATCGGTACTCGTCAAACGACGGCCCATGCAGTGTCGAAAGGTGGGGCTCCTCTACGAACCTCACCTGCAACTCGATCGTGACCACAAGCAGACCCACGGCCACCAGACCGATCCAGTTGGGAATCATCAAGACGAACCCGATGGCAGTGACGATGATTGCGGTGTAGATCGGATTGCGCACAGAGGC
>JAAETV010000713.1 GCA_024227975.1 Actinomycetes bacterium | reverse complement strand
TTTAATACTGCAAGCGTCCCTGCAGACAAGAGAAATCACTTTGCACCCAACGCCGATAGCCAGCACTTTGTTGCAGGTGTTGATACCAGCGCTTTACCTGCTCAGGTAATTCAATTTGTAGGTCGATTTCGACCAGACAAAAAAAAAAAACGCCACAGCAAACGTCGGCCAGTGATAGTTGGTTGCCTGGTATAAATGGTTTCCCTGCCAATTGTTCATCGAGGCGATCCAGACAGTAGCGGCAGTCCGCAAGGCTTTTTTCTATAGCTTCTGCATCGCGTAAATGTTCGGGTGTGCGGTAGTAACCCCAGAACACACCCACAAATGCTGGCTCGAAGCGTGTTTGCGCCCAGTCCATCCAGCGCTCCACCAGCGAGGTTTGGTAAGCGTCTTCGGTTTGCCACTGTCCCGAACCGTAGGCTTTTGCCAGGTAGCGGAGGATAGTGTTCGACTCCCAGATGCTATTCTCATCGTCGACCAGTACCGGGACTTTTCGCATAGGGTTTAGTAGACCAAAC
>JAAETV010000712.1 GCA_024227975.1 Actinomycetes bacterium | reverse complement strand
TTTCCGGAAACACGGTCATGGTTAATTACATTCAAGACGAATTGCTGAATAATTTCTGCCTTAATTTCCGGGCTAAACAAATAGTCCTGCTTTTGACCGTTTCGTTGGTCAATAATATTATGTGCGTCTTGATTTGATAATATTCTTGCCAATTTCTTTGTCCTATCTTCTGAAAGTTCAAGGGCTTTCGCAGTGTCCAGGCAAGTAAGAATACCGTTATTGTACAAGGTTAAAAGGATGACCTTTATCTGATTACGGTTAGCAATTGGAATGTGAATTTTCATATTGCTGACCCCCAAGTCTACTTTGATGCACGAGTCATTTACTTGAAGAGAAGGGCTAACCGTAGGTGAAAGCGGGGTCTTAAAAGTGGTAGCTTTAGTACGTCCATCTTCAAAGGCATTCAGTCCTTGAGTGTGCAGAGCATGGATCAAGGTGCGTAAGGAACCTTCCTTAACGTTTAAAAAGAGAGCAATTGCGGGTTTGTGCATGCCGAGAAGGAAAAGGGCATATCCCAAAATCTTATACACGAT
>JAAETV010000711.1 GCA_024227975.1 Actinomycetes bacterium | reverse complement strand
TACCGTTGCCGTCTACTCCGAGCTTGATCGAGATGCCCTGCATGTTCGCCTAGCCGACGAGGCCTATGCCCTCGGGGGCCAGACGGCAGCAGAGAGCTATCTCAACACCGCCGCCATCCTCGACGCCATCGAGCGATCGGGAGCCGATGCTGTCCACCCCGGCTATGGCTTCTTCAGCGAGAACGCAGAATTCGCTCGCGCCATTACCGAGCGCGGTGTGACCTTCATCGGTCCGCCCCCCGAGGCAATCGAGGTGATGGGAGACAAGATCAGTGCCAGGGCCGCCGCCACCCGGGTCGGCGTCGCTGGGGTGCCTGGCAACACCGAGTTCATCACCGAGGCCAGTGAGGTCATCACTTTCGGGACCGAATACGGCTGGCCGGTGGCCATCAAGGCTGCCTTTGGTGGTGGTGGCCGGGGCATGAAGGTGGTTGAGTCAGCCGACGCCGCCGCCGGTGCCCTCGAGTCTGCTCAGAGGGAAGCCACCGCCTACTTCGGGCGGGGTGAGTGCTACCTGGAGCGCTATCTGACCAAGCCCCGCCACGTCGAGATCCAGGTCATGTGTGACAACCACGGCAACGCCATCCATATCGGTCAGCGTGACTGCTCAGCCCAGCGTCGCCATCAGAAGCTGGTTGAGGAGGCCCCAGCCCCCGGGCTCAGCCCCGAGATCACCGCAGCCATGGGCGAAGCCGCGGTCAAGGTGGCCAAGGGCTGCAACTACACCAACGCTGGCACCGTCGAGTTCCTCTACGAGGACGGCGAGTTCTTCTACCTGGAGATGAACACCCGACTCCAGGTCGAGCATCCGGTCACCGAAATGATCAGCGGCCTCGATCTGGTCGCCCTCCAACTCCTGGTGGCATCCGGTGGGGAGCTGCCCCTGAGCCAGGACGACGTGACCCTGACCGGCCACGCCATCGAGATCCGCATCAACGCCGAGAACCCGGCCGAAGGCAAGTTCCTGCCCTCTCCCGGGCCCATCGACAAGCTCCGTCCTCCCTCGGGCCACGGGGTTCGTTGGGACGGTGGCTACGAAGCTGGCGACGAGATCAGCCAGTTCTACGACAATCTCGTCGGCAAGCTGATCTGTTGGGGCGCCGATCGACCAACCGCCATCGCCCGCACCTTGCGGGCCCTGCGGGAGTTGGAGATCGAAGGGGTGGCGACCACGGTGCCAGCCGACATCGCCATTCTCGACCACCCCGATTTTCAGGCCGTTGAGCACTCGACCAAGTGGGTCGAGGATGAGCTCGACCTCTCCGCCATAGCCCCTCCAGCTCCTACCACCCCCGAAGGTGAGGAGGACGACCCCAAGGTCAGACGCGATGTTGACGTCGAGGTAAACGGCAAGCGGTTCAAAGTCGCCATGTGGGTTCCAGAGTCGGATCTCGCTGCTAGCGCCAAGGGAGGTGGCGGCCCCAAACCGAAGCGCCGTTCCGCCGCCAGGGCGGCGTCAACCGGCTCGGGTTCGGGCGATGTCACGGTGCCGATGCAGGGAACGGTGGTCAAGGTCCTGGTAGAGCCGGGCCAGGAGATCGAGGCCGGTGAGACCGTAATCGTGCTCGAAGCAATGAAGATGGAGAACAATGTCGTGGCCGAGAAGTCGGGCAAGGTGGCGGAGATCAAGGTCGCGGCCGGCGACTCTGTCAGTGGCGGCGACGTGGTTGCCACCATCGAGTAGGCATTCTCGACTC
>JAAETV010000710.1 GCA_024227975.1 Actinomycetes bacterium | reverse complement strand
GCCCTACTGCTGGTACTGGTGGTGGTCGCCTTCATTGCGGGGGTCATCTTCCTGGACGAGGAGAAGCTCTCGACGGTGACCCACCAGCGCCAGCCTTTCGATTGGTTGGGGGCTGCGCTGTCGGTACCAGCCGTCGTGTTGTTGGTCGTCGTCATCAACAACCCCCTCGATCTGGCCTGGAGCTCGCTGCTGATGCTGGTGTTGATCGTTGTGATCGTGGTGTTGTTCACCGCGTTCATCCGCTGGGAGCTTCGCTCGGCCGCTCCCATGTTCGACCTGCGGTTCTTCAAGATCCGGGTGTTCGCTCTGGGGGTGGCCGCCCGCTTCGTCGGGTTCATGGCCGCCACCACCATCTACTTCTTGATGCCGATCTTCGTGATCAGCTTCCGTCAGATGTCCGAGGGCCGGGCTGGCACCGTGTTGTTCCTGAACTCGGTCGGTCTGGGGGTGATGGCCCAGATCGGGGGGCGGTTGTCGGATCGCGTCGGTACCCGCCCCTTCATGCTGGTCGGCTTCGCCATCGTGGGGGTGACGTCTGTGGTGTTCGCGGGGATGGATGAGCAGACGAGTTTCTGGTTGATCGCAGTGACCGGCCTGGTCAATGGGATCGGGGTCGGTTCATGGAACCCACCGAACAACGCAACCATCATCGGTTCAGTCTCCAGTGCCGCCTATGGCGTGGTCGGAGCCTTCACCAACCTGACCCGCAATGTCGGGAGCGTGTTCGGCCAGGCCGCCATAGCCGCTGTTGTCACTTGGATCATGGTCGGCCAGGGGTTCGACGTTCCCCTCGGTGAGATCGGTGACTCGGTCGGTTCCCGTCTTGCCTTCGTTGACGGTTGGCGGGCCGCCTACCTCCTGGCGGCCGGGGCCTCAGCCGTTGGCTTCGTCTTGGCCTTTGTCACACGCCCTGCCAGGGAGCCGTCCCCCTGACTTGGGTGGAGAGTGCTCGGCCCTGACTCACCCGGCTCAACGGGTTCGACGGGTTCGGCCGCGGCGGCGGTTGTGGCGACGGTGATCGTCTCGGATCAGAGTCACGACCGAGCGGCAGGTGTCGGGGCTGAGGGGTGAGCTTCGTTCCTCGATGGCGCGCAGCAGGTCTCGGGGATCGGTCCCGACGAGGTCGACATTTGGGTTGCGGCAGCGACCCAGGGAAGCTCGTCCGTGCATGAGCATCACGGCCCGGTTGACGGTGATCGGGTGACGGTTCTGCTCGAGCGATCGGAACAGGTCATTTGCCACCTCGTTGACCTGACGGGCCCAGGTGCGGCCCGAGCGGTCGACGGCGGCCTGCTTGGCCACGATGTTGCCCCACCGGTCGAGCCGCTCGAACCACCACTGATCGCCGTGCACGTTGAGAC
This sequence comes from Actinomycetes bacterium, assembly GCA_024227975.1. Next base: position 189 of record JAAETV010000710.1, on the reverse strand, counting down.
GGACCCGGTAGGTTTTGACCTCGACCGCCCACAAGCCCAACGGGCCGACCAGGATGTGGTCAGTCTCGCCCCGCCGGTTGCGGTAGCCGCGCAGCATCACCCAGTCATCAGATAGCTCGGCCAAAGCCTCGGCCAGAGCATCTTCTCCCTCAACCCCTGCCGACTGCTGCTCAACCTTTTGCTCGAGCT
>JAAETV010000709.1 GCA_024227975.1 Actinomycetes bacterium | reverse complement strand
TTAAAAGTAGTTAAAATAGTACGAAATTAAACTAAATTAAAATAAATTATATTAATATAAGGCTGAATTAATCCCTTAAATTAACATGTAATAAATTATAATAAAGACTAAAGGATAAATAATAACGTCTTTAGTTTTTATTCTTTTTTAATGATGCGGCGACCGCCGTGATCTAAACTCTTTCCCTACACTACCCGCTTCCGATCTAGCAAATATCGCTGTATGAAAACGATACTATTAACAATACTCCTCGCCCTTGCTATATCAGGTCTTTCGTATGGCCAAAAAGCTAGCACAAGAGCCTCTGCTAAAACGTGTTCTAAAAGACATGCTCTCTACTTTGAATTAGGCGGTACCGGAGTATATAGATCATTTAATTATAACAGAATCATCCCGCTTACTGATAAAACCGACTTCGTAGCAGGTATCGGTTATTCCAGACTTTTCGGGCAGGGTGGTGGTTTGTTTTTGAAAAGCAATGTGTTGATTGGTGGACCAAGGCATTGCCTGGAATGGGGGATAGAGTATGAGGTTAGCCAACAGCTCCTTATTCCCAGTATTAGTTATCGTTATCAAGGTCCGAATGGTATTTTGATTAGAGTTACAGCGATGTATTTATATAAGCAAGCCTCCGTTTATTATGCGGGTGGTCCTGTATGGTTTGGCGTATCGCTGGGCTATTCATTTAATCATTTTACAGTCAT
>JAAETV010000708.1 GCA_024227975.1 Actinomycetes bacterium | reverse complement strand
CTGGAGAGGGTGATAGATAACGCGGCCGACGAGCTCGGCATGGACCCCGCTGAGCTACGGCGCAAGAACTACCTCCAACCCGACGCCTTCCCCCTAACCACCCTGGGCGGGGCCAACTACGACTGTGGCGAGTACGAGAAGGCCCTCGACGCCGTCCTCGAGGCGGCTGACTATCAGTCTCTGCTAGCCGAACAGGCCCAACGGCGGACCTCGGGAGCGACCAAGCAGCTCGGGATCGGGCTCTCCAGCTATGTCGAGGTGACAGCTCCCCTCGGACTCCATGTCGAGTACGGGGCCGTCGAGGTCCACGAAGACGGGACAGCGACGGCCAGGGTCGGGACCAGCGCCCACGGCCAAGGGCACCTGACAGCATTCTCCATGATCGTGTCTGACATGTTGGGCATCCCGATGGAGAGCGTGAAGCTCCTCCAGTCCGACACTGACGAGATCCCCCGGGGCCAGGGCACGATGGGGTCGCGCTCCTTGCAGACCGCGGGCTCAGCGGTCCATCTGGCCAGCGAGACCGTACTGGCCAAGGCCAAGACCCTCGCCGCCCACCTCCTCGAGGCCAGCGAGGACGACATCGTGGCCGGCGACGGTGGCCTCCAGGTAGCGGGCGTTCCGACATCGGCCGTCACCTGGGGTGACCTTGCCGCCGCCTCCAACGACGACTCCAAACGGCCCGAAGGGATGGACCCTGGCCTCGCCCACGAGCTCGACTTCGACGGGACCGACTCCACCTTCCCCTTCGGTTCCCATATCTCGGTCGTCGAGGTCGACTTCGAGACCGGGCAGGTCGAGATGCTGCGCCATATCGCCGTCGATGATTGCGGCAGGATCCTCAACCCGATGCTGGTCATGGGCCAGCAGCACGGTGGCATCGCTCAGGGGGCAGCCCAGGCTCTCTACGAGATCGTGGCATACGACGAAGCCGGCAACCCCATCACCAGCAACCTGATGGACTACGCCATCCCATCGGCGGCCGAGCTACCTTTCTTCGAGACGAGCAACACCGAGACCCCGAGCCCCCGCAATCCCATGGGGGCCAAGGGCATCGGCGAATCGGGAACGATCGGCTCGACCCCGGCTATCCACAACGCTGTCGTCGATGCAGTCTCCCATCTCGGGGTGCGCCACATCGACATGCCGCTCACTAGCCAGGCCGTGTGGCAAGCAATCCAGGCCGCAAGCTGAGTACCGACCGACCCGAGGTCAAACGACCTCGGGTCGGTCTGGTTCTGGCCGGAGGAGGGGTCGCCGGCTACGCCTTCCATTGCGGAGTCCTCTTTGCCCTCCACCACCAGACGGGATGGGACCCGGACTCGGCTGACCTGGTACTCGGAACCTCGTCGGGGTCGATCGTTGCGGCCGGACTCAGAGCCGGACTCAGCACCGAAGAGATGCGCCAGCAGGCCCTCGATGCCGCCACCCAGCCCATGGCCGGGGGAGCCGAACCCCGCCCCCTGGAAGAGATGGTGGGAGTAGCCAGTTTCCGCTTCCCCGATCTGCAGGGCGGACCGTCGGCCCTATCCCTGGTGACGAGTGAGCTGCGTCGCGGTCATCGACTCCGCCCCAGTCATCTGCTGACCGGGCTCCTGCCCGAGGGGCGGACGCCGACCAGCCCCGTGGGTGACGCCATCCGCCCCCTCCACCCCAACGGTTGGCCAGACCGGGACCTGTGGATCACGACGACCGAACAGCAAACCGGGATCCGCCGGGTCTTCGGTCGAGACGATGACTCCCCACTGATCGAGGTGGCCCAGGCAGTTGAGGCGAGCTGTGCTGTGCCGGGCTACTTCGCCCCTGTCGTTGTCGACGGTGTGAGCCTGGTTGACGGTGGCATCCACTCGCCCGACAACACCGACCTCCTGATTGGCCAGGACCTCGACATCGTCATCGTCTCCTCTCCCCTGTCGATCGACTCCGTCAGGTTCGGACGGTCTCCCCTGGCCAGCTTGCTGCGGGCCTACCCTCGACGCCGCCTGACCACCAACGCCGCCAACCTACGAGAGGCGGGGACGGAGGTGTTGGTGATCGAACCCGACAGGAACCTGGGTCGGGCCATGGGACTGAACGCCATGGCCACCAACCGGGTCGAGGCGGTGATCGAGGCGGCCGAGGTCTTCCTCGGCCGCTGGCTCGACCAGCTCGATGATGATGACCAGGCCCTGCTGAGCGAGCTCAGCCCCGAACAACGTCGATCTCACCAATATCCAGGTTGAGGTCGATCTCCAGGTCGGGATCTTCGACGGTCGAGGTGACGTCATTGCTGATCCCGCTGTCACTGTCGTTGAAGACCGATACCTCACCCAGATCCGATTCGGCATCGACCGAGACGGCCAGGTCGTCGGGGACGATCACCCGGATCGAGCCGACATCAGCCCTGATATCGATGGTGGCCGGATCGTCGAGGGTCCCAAGCTCCTCAGGGGTCAGTCCGGTCAGGTCGACGACGATCTCGGCCACATCGTGCTCAATATCAATGGGGAGCTCCTCGACCGAGGTCGGGGTCAGGGTGATGTCGACACGTTCGTCGATGATCTCATGGGAGATGCCGAAGACCACCAGACCAACGAGAGCCAGCAGGGGGATGACCAGCAGGGCCAGGATCCCTGCGATGACGATCAGTGCGATGCCGAACCGGCGGCCTGACGAGCGGGGCGGAACCGGGGGTCCCGGAGGACTGGGGGCAGCGTAGGCAAAGGGAGGGGGAGGGGGAGGAGGGGCTCCGGTCGTTGACACCACCGGCCCGCTGACCGGTCCAGCACCACCCGGCACGGCACCACTCCCACCCGGCGTCGCACCAACCGGTGCGGCACCAGCCGATGCGACGCCGGCCACGGATCCGTTGGTCGGGATCTGGACTAGGAGCCACACACCGCCCCCGACCAGGATCACGGGAACGAGGAAGCTCCCGGTTGACCCTCCTCCAAAGGCGAGGGCGAGGAGAAGACCACCAGCGGCCAACCCCAGCCCGAGATCACGGCGCGAGAGGGAGCGGGAGGTGGTTCTGGCCCCGGCGGGCGGCCAGTAGTCGGCCCGGGGAATGATCAGCCAAGCCAGGAGGTAGGCCAGGAAGCCGAACCCGGTTCCGAACGCCACCAGTATGAACATGATCCGTACGATGGAGACATCGAAGCCATAGTGGGTCGCCACCCCCGAGGCAACACCACCGAGCCGGCTGTAGGGATCGCGAACCAGCCGCCTGGAACCCACTTGGTGGGGAGGCGGCGGCGGCGGAGTGGCTGGCGGTGTGTCCTCGGAAGAAGGGGGCGTATCTCCGCTTGGGGGAATGAGATCGTCGAGCGAGGGCGGGGGGTCGCCGGAGTCATTCGGATCAGGGGTGAAGGGTTCATCAGTCATAGTTACATCATCAGGCAACGACGTGGCATGCGGTATCGGGCTTGGCCCCGATCGGCCCCTGATATGGGGGGTCCCCGGTCAGGGTTGAGCCAGGGTCGGCCCCTGATGTGTCAAGGGCTCACTTGGTGAGAGTATGTCATCAGTGACCACCCCAGTTCCTGTCCCCCAGAGCCGCTGGCAGATCCCGAGGATCGATCCCCGGGACCGCTGGATCGGTGGCGTAGCAGCCGCCATCGGCCGCGAGATCGGGGTCCAACCGACGGTCATACGGGTCGCGTTCGCCATCCTGGCTCTTGCCGGGGGGTGGGGCCTGGTGCTCTATGCCGTCATCTGGGTGGCCCTGGCCATCGGTCAGCCCCGCCGGATTTCCCCCTACCGGCCTGTTCCCAAGGGTGACAGCTCGGTCCATCGCCACCTGGCCATTGCCATGATCGTGCTCGGGATACTGCTCAGCCTGCGTGGCTTGGCCGCCGGATTCGTCGACCAGCTCGTCTTCCCCTTCCTGTTCGTGGTGACCGGGTTCCTCATCGCCTGGACCCGTCACCGCGCTCCCGATGATCTGATCGAAGGAACAGGGGGCTCAGGGCTGTCGGCGGTGGCCAGGATCATGGCCGGGGTCGTCGTCGGGGTTGGCGGCATGATCGGGTTCATCGTGATGTCGGCCGACCTGATCGATGCCGTGTTGATATTGCTTGTGGCCATCGCTGTTATCGGCGGGATCGGCCTGGTAGCCACCCCTTCGTTGGCCCGAATCGGCCAGGATCTCGACCACGAGCGCCAAGAGCGGGTCAGGGCCGACGAGCGGGCCCGGGTAGCCGCCCACCTCCACGACTCGGTACTGCAGACCCTGGCCCTCATCCAGCGTCACGCCCAAGATCCGGTCCGCACCGCCCAGCTGGCTCGCCAGCAGGAGCGGGAGCTGCGGACCTGGCTCTACCATAAGCCGTCGAGCCAGAGCGAGGCTGGCATGAGCCGGCTGGGGACGGTGCTGGACGAGATGGGGGCCGAAGTCGATGCGGCCCACGGGGTGCCGGTCAAGATCATCACGGTCGGCGACAACCATGATCTGCCTACGGCCTCAATCGAACCACTGGTGGCAGCCACCCGAGAGGCGGCCGTCAACGCGGCCAAACATGCTGAGACCAAGCGGGTCGATGTGTTCGCTGAGCGGCTCGACGGTCGGATCGAGATCTTCGTCCGAGACACCGGAAATGGGTTCGACCCCGACGACACCGCCGCCGATCGCAAGGGGATCGCCGAATCGATCGTTGGCCGGATGAGTCGGGCTGGTGGAACCGCTACTGTTCACAGCCAGCCCGGGCACGGAACTGAGGTCGAGCTGGTCATGCCGATCACCGATGAGAGGGAGCAATCATGATCCGGGTAGTGCTGGTTGATGACCATGCCGTAGTTCGAGCCGGGGTCCGGGCCGAGCTCGAAGGCCATGTCTCCATCGTGGCCGAAGCCGGTGATGTCGGAGATGCTGTCGATGCCATCGTGTCGACCAAGCCCGACGTCGTCGTGTGCGACGTTCACCTGCCAGGAGGCAACGCCTCGGCCGTGATCCGAGGGGTAGTCGATCGGGGAGTGACGACCAAGTTCCTGGCCCTGTCGGTCTCAGACGCAGCCGAAGACGTGATCGAGGTGATCAGGACCGGAGCCCGGGGCTATGTGACAAAGACGATCGACGGGGCCGAGCTCCTCGATGCCGTCCAGCGGATCCACGAGGGCGATGCCGTGTTCTCGCCCCGCCTGGCCGGCTTCGTTCTCGATGCCTTCTCAGCCGACCTGGACGCCCCCGCCGACCCCGAGCTGGACCAGCTGACCGGGCGCGAGCAAGAGGTCATGCGGCTCCTGGCCCGAGGCTACGCCTACAAAGAGATCGCCCGCCGACTCACCATCTCCATCAAGACCGTCGAGACCCACGCCTCATCGGTCCTCCGCAAGCTACAACTATCCAACCGCAACGAACTAGCCCGCTGGGCCGCCGACCGCCGTATCGTCTAGGCCTCGTCGGGCCCCCTTCGGGCCAAGAGCAGCTGGCTGGTGAGGGAGGAGATCCATGAGCATTGTCGTCGAGAAGCGGGTAGCCACCCCCGATCCCCCGCCAACCGGTATCCCCAACCCGATTCATGACGCCGAAGGAGCCGACGACGCCGGTTATGCCGGTGCCCTGGTGGCCGGAGTCAGGACCTACGGCTGGGCGGCCCATACCATCGCCAAGGCCCTGGGCCACAGCTGGCTCGCCTCCGGCTGGGTCGATTTCTCCCTTCGTCGCCCCCTCTTCGCCGGCGAAGAGCTGACAACCACGGTCTCCGATCCCGCCCCTGGGGCCGATGGACCGTGGCCGGTCGAGTGCATTGGTCGAGGCCAAGGGGGAGAGCGAGTCGTGCTCGACGGTGAGGCCGGGCTCGGTCCTGCCCCCTGGGCCAGCCAACTCGATCCGCCCCCGCCGACCCCGGGAGTCGATCCGCCTGCGGTCCGCCCCACCTATGACCTGACCACCATTCCCTTCCATGAGCCCCTGCACCCCCTGCGGGTCCATGTGACGGCCGAGGCCGCCCGTCGTCTGATCACCGACGACCTCGGCCTCGACATCGACGATCAGCGCCACCAGGGGCCGGGACCCACGGCGGTACCCATACCCCCCCATTACCTGGCCGGGAGGATGGCCCCGCTGACCCGCCACAACTTCACCTACGGCCCCACCATCCATGTCCGTAGCCAGATCCAGCATCGGGCCATACCCCGACCCGGCCAGGACATCACCGTGGGAGCCCGCTTCGTCGACGCCTACGCCCGAAACGACCACTGGTACCAGGTCCTCGACGGGCTGGTCAGCGGCAACATCGATGGGGAGCTGGCCCTCATCCGTCACCACACCATCTTCCGCCCCCGGGGCACGACAATGCCCGAACCCATCAGATCATCATGAGAAGGCCAGGCGCAGTGGCCCAAGTCCCTTCGGGCAGGGCATGCTTGCCCTATGGCCGAACAGCGAGACGTGATCGTCATCGTCAGACAGCCAGGGCGTCAGGCGCTGGCCGTGCTACTCGAAGGTGAGCTCGACATCGGCCGCGATTGTGACGGGCTGCTACTTGCTGACGAGGAGGTATCTCGTCGGCATCTGACCCTGCGGCGCCACGGCCCGGCCGTCCAGATCACCGACCTCGGCTCGACAAACGGCACCTTCGTCAATGGGGCACCCCTCATTGGCTCTCAGATCATCGACCCGACTTCGAGGGTCGTCCTCGGCGACTCATCGCTCTCAATCGAAATGAGAGGGAGGGGGGTAGGTCCTGGCTCTCCGAGGACAACCACCATCAGCAAGAGCAGCGGCATCGGTCAGACCTCGATTGATGTGGTAGCCGACACCATGTCAACCAACATCGCCAGCCTCGGGGCCGAGGTATTCGATGGGGAGACGATCTCCATCGTCTTCTCCGACATAGAGGGGTCGACCCAGCGGGCAACCGACATGGGTGATCGGGAGTGGTTCCGGCTGCTCGACGAGCACAATCAGGTGTTCCGCTCTGAACTGACTCGATGTGGGGGCCGGGAGGTCAAGTCAATCGGGGACGGCTTCATGTTGACCTTCCCCAGCGTGCGGCGAGCCATTCGTTTCGCCAGCCGGGTCCAGCAGGCGGTCGAAGCTGACGAGGGTCCAAACCTGCGGGTCAGGATGGGGGTCCACACCGGTGAAGCCATCGTCGACCAGACCGGGGACCTCTTCGGTCGGCACGTGAACCTTGCGGCCCGGGTAGCCAACCTGGCAACCGGAGGTCAGATTCTGGCCAGCCTCGTCGTCCACGAGATCGCAACCGGACGCCACGACATCTCCTTCGGGGAACCGATGGTGGCCGACCTCCAAGGCTTCAACGACCCCGAGACCGTCTACGAAGTCCTATGGCGCAAAGCCACGCTCTGAGTGTGCAGGTGCCCCAGGGGCACACTAGCTACGGGGAACGTCGATCCAGGGAATCTCCTTGTCAACTCTGGGCTCTCCGGGCAGGCCAAGCACCTGCTCGCCGAGGATGTTGCGCATGATCTCGCTGGTGCCACCCTCGATGGAGTTGGCCCTGACCCGCAGGAAGGCGTGAGCCACACCGGCCTCGATCCCGGTGGCCGACAGTTCCCCGGGCCGGCGGAAAGTGTAGTCATAGCCGATCTGTCCAGCTGGACCCCGAAACGACACCGCGGTTTCGAAGATGGCCTTGTTGAGATTCGAATAGGCCAGCTTGGCCACCGAGCCCTCCGGCCCTGGGTTACCGACCCGCCGGTTGGCACCGGCCCGCATATTGGTCAGGCGCAAGGTCTCGGCCTCGATCCACAATGACATCAGCTCATCTCGCCGTACCGCCGTCTTGTCGCTCTCGGCCATCCCATTCCACACCGCGACCAGGGCGGCAATGGGACCCGAGCCCCGCTTGGGTGCACCCCCGGTACCGATGACACTCCGCTCATTCATCAGGGTGGTGAGCGAGACTCGCCAACCCTCACCGACGTCGCCGATCCGGTCCGT
>JAAETV010000707.1 GCA_024227975.1 Actinomycetes bacterium | reverse complement strand
GGACCCTGATCTGGAGTAGCCAGGCTTGGCAGGGGGTCCTGTCAAACACGTGAGTGCGGAGGACCACTTCACCTGACTCGAGTGTTCCCACCAGTTTCTGCTCGGACTCCTCGATGCCGGAGATCTCGACCGAAACCAGTCGGAGAGAACGATCGCTGTCGTTGCGGAACTCAATATCGACTTCCCAGGAACAGGTCGGCTCACGGCCAACGACGCGACTCTCGACAACGTCCGCCACCACTGGATATTACGGCTGGGATCGCTGAGCCACGGCACCCAGTCCGGCCAATAAGGCGACCGTGAGTATCACGGGGACGACGAGCACCATTGTCAACCTGGTCGATCCGTGCATGAAGCATCGCCTGCCTCCGGCACCAACCTCGGCGCTATCGATCCTGATTTGCTGTTCGTGGTGTAGACAAGGACGCTACCCGTGGCGTTGTCGCTAGTGAGACTCCTCCGAGGAGTATGCCGGCACCGACCAGCTGGTCGAGTCCGAGTCGCTCGTTCTCGATGAGAACGCCAAGAAGTGAAGCCGTCACAGGCTCGATGAGGACTACCAAGAGGGCGACCGACGCCTTGACCGATGTCAGACCCCGGAAGTACAGGAGATAGGCGATGGCGGTTGCCCACGCCCCGATGTAGCCAAGACCAATCACTTCCCACCCTGAGATGCTCCGGGGGAACCCGGTCATCATCGCAAGAGGCAGGACGGTCAGCGCTGCGACACCCATAGTGGCAGCTGTCGATCGAACGGCCGTAGCTCCTGTCGCTCGCCGCCGACTGAGAGCAACCAGAGAGAAGCACAGAGCGGACAGGACGCTGAACAACGCTCCGTTCGCACTTGATACGTCGAGCGACGCTGCGTCCGAGAGCAGTACTAGTCCCACTAGCGATAGCCCGAGAGCGGCGGCTACTGGCCAGGTAGGTAGTGCACGATCGAGGGCAATCTCAAAGGCGGATGCGATGACTGGCGACAATCCCAGCGTCAGCAGCGCTGCAGTCGCAACTCCAAGATGGTCAATCGCCAGAAAGTAGAAGAGCTGGTTGAAGCCAAGAAACAGTCCAGCCCGCAAATGGACCGATGAGTACCATCGGTGGCGCGAACGGAGCGCTTGTGATCGCCCAGCTAGGAACGGCGCCAAGCAAATGCCGGCAACGGCGAGTCGGAAGAAGGCAATGTGTTCAGGTCCAAGCCCTGAGCTGCGTTGGACGCGTTGGCCAACCAGGCCGACCGTTCCCCAACTCAGAGCGGCCACGGCGACAGCGAAAATGCCACCGACAGATCGACACGTACCAATAGACAAAATCGTGCTCCTGTACTTCGGATCGGGCAGATAGGGCGACCCGAAGCACGGCAGCGTCGACTGCCTAGCTTCTATCTCATGGGGTACCCCGACTCAGCGGGGCGGAGGGGAAAGGAGCATCAACAGAGGCACCGAATCAACATACCGCTGGATCAATAGGGCCGCATTGCTGGCCGAACCGATCCACCGACAGCCTCACTCGCCCTCGACCACCTACCAGGACGCACCTGGATCCAGGCTCAGAGCGTCTCGATCAGCTCGATTCAGCTCTTCATGTGTGCGCCCATCAGTTCCTGTTCGGTAATGCCAAGTGTTGCGGCGGCAGCAGTGAGATCAGGTTCCCCAGTAGTTGCAGTATCTGCGTTGCTGTCCTCCGGGGCGGCCTCGGCCACGCCTCCGTTCACGCACAACACATAGTTGTACATGCGCACGGCATCACCTTGAGGACCAAAGCCGGTCTCGAAGGTCTCATCACTCCGGCCTCAGTTCAAAGAATACGACGACATGGGTTGTCGCGCCGTACCACGCGGTCAGCTCTTCCTCGATGACGTGTTGGTCCCGGAGACCTGCTTGGTGGGCGGGACGCTCGGTAGCTGGAGTTGTCGATCACGGCATGGGTGAGATGTCGCGCACTCACCGATCAGATTGACGAGCGGGTGGAGCTGGTCCCTCCTCACCAAGGGACTCGAGCTGAACCACCCCGGAGCGGGCGGTCGCCCAGAGAATGCGAAGATCTGATTGCCTCGGCCGCTTCCTGCACTGGTCATGTACTCGATGTGGAGGAGTGGGGCGGTGGAGGTGGAGCCGTCGTACGAGTCGGCGGTTCGTTCACCTTGGCCAGTGATGATGAAGGCTATGGCGTTGCCTGAGGCCCAGTCGTCCAGGTTGACGATCTCTTCCACGATCGAGCTGACGTCGGGTGAGTCGTAGGTGGATCCTGTTGACCACGCTGGGAGCCCGGACCATTCGACGGAGGTCGAAGTGAGCAGTCGGTCGGTGATATCGCCGGCGGTGGCGGTGAAGGTAGGAGCGGGGCTGGTGTCGTGAGCCTGGATCGTGAGGTCGACGACCCCAGAGTCGCTTTCGTCGGCAGTGAAGCGAAGGTAGGCGTTGGCGATCGTGGCCCCTTTGGGGATGCGCAGGTTGGTGAAACGGATGCCGACCGTCTGGTCGTAGCCGTTATGGGTCGGATCGTCTACCAGCTCGAGGTCACTGCTGTCGAGGTACATCGACCCGTTCGCTGCCTGTTCCGCATCGTCACTCCCGGCCGCCACCTGTCGATCGACCACACCGAGGTTGGCGACACTAGAGCGATCCCCGATCAGGGCTTGGGGAAGGGCGTCCTTCGTCAGCGTGTGGCTGTCGATCAGCTGAGCCTCACCGGCAACGACAGCCCAGAACTCGAGTATCATCGACGACAGGCTCGCCGTGACCCGCATCGCACCATAGGCGTCGTTGTATCGGAACTGGCTCCCGGCAACGGTGGGCCCAAAG
>JAAETV010000706.1 GCA_024227975.1 Actinomycetes bacterium | reverse complement strand
TCCGACGGTGGCCTGTCCGGCGTGATCACCAGCAGCACCCGTCCGTCGTCGATCATCTCCTGACGCAGTTCGGCATCGTCTTGCTCGGTTCGTCCGTGCTTGTGGCGCAGGGCCCTGAAGTACCCGAGGCCCGACTCGACATCCTCAGAGATCTCGACGGTCCCATCGACGATGACATAGCGAAAGCCCATCACGTCGTCGACGACCACCTGGACGCGGGGGTCATGGCTGAAGATCCGGTACTTGACTCGATCCTTGGTCGTCGAGACATAGAAGCGCTCACTATCCCACAGGAACCAGTTGGGAGTCAGGTGGGGGCGTCCGTCTCGACGCACCCCGGCGATCATGGCGTTGCGAGGCTCGGCCAGAAAGGCTTCAAGGGCATCGGGGTCAGGGCTCGACATGGTGGCTCAGATCGTTGATGGCCCATTCGATCACAGCATCGAGGGTCAGGAACGGCCCTGGTCCCTCCTCGCGTTGCTCGATTGAACTGGCAGTCAAGAACTCGGTCCGAACAAGGAGACCCGAGACCGGTCCGGGTTGTTGAGCGTTGGGTGTCGCCGTGGGGAACGAATAGAGATGTTGCAGCCAATCATCGACCAGGTAGCGCCGGAGGCCGGGGGTGACGTCCTCGCCGAAGTGACATCGAGAGACGAGCCCACCATTCTCGGTGACCGTGACCTCGTAATGGCCCCGGGTCAGTAGGGGATCGGGAGGCTCTTCACTGGACATCGACACCACACCTCCCTTGCCCGGAGAGACTTCTCAGCCTCCGTAGCTCATCCCGGTGTCCCGCAACAGTAGAGGAGCTGACTCGGCATCGCGGACTCCGGCGTTGACTACCTCGCCGACGAATATCGTGTGATCGCCCCGGGCCACGGTGTCGGTCACACGACACTCGAACCAGTAGGGGGTGGCCACGATCAGGGGCGATCCTGTTTCCGGTCCCGGTTCGAACTCATGGCCGTTCAATAGGTTTCCGTCGACCGAGGTCGAGCGGAAGAAGGCCTTGCCGATGTCGAGCTGGTCGGCTCCTAACACATTGACGGCGAAGGTGTTGGTTCTCCCAATGACAGAGGCTGCTCCTGAATCTGCCTTGACTCCAGCCATGATCAGGGGTGGTTCGAACGAGGCCTGCGACAGCCAGTTCGTCCCTCCGGCCGCGTATTCATCACCGTCGGTTGCTGTCAGGACATGGAGGCCATAGTTGATCGCTCGCAGGGCCAGTTTCTTGTCGTCAAGATCCATGGACGAGATTGTAGAACCTGGGTTCTTGGCTGTCTTGCTGCCTGTTGGGCAGGATCGGGTCGGAGAAGTACGCCATCCAACCCGAGGTCCTGAGTTACCTCCAATTCGTCGCCGACGAGCACGACCTCCGGCGCGATGTCCAGTCATCGACCAGGGTCGAATTGGCCGTGTGGGACGAGGCCAGCTCCCAGTGGGAGCTGGCCACCAGCCGAGGGGAGATATCGACCGCTCGCCACCATGTGATGGCTACCCGGTGTCTGTCGCAGCCCAAGGACATCGACATCGATGGTGCCGAACGCTTTGGGGGTGAGACCTATTGGACCAGCTGCTGGCTGGCCGACGGGGTCGACCTGAGCGGCAAACGGGTGGCCGTCATCGGAACCGGCTCCTCAGGAATCCAGTCCGTCCCGATCAGGGCCGAGCAGGCGGCCGAGCTGACAGTTTTCCAGCGAGCCCCGAACTTCTCCATGCCGGCCGGCAATGGTCCGATTCCGGCTGAGCCCCGGGGGTCGGGTCGTGCTTGCCGACGAGGACTTCGATGATCCACGCCACCCTGAGCACGAAGCCTTCGGGTCGTGCCACCACAATGATGATGACAATGAGAACCACCACCATGGGTTCTCGATGGTTGATGCTGATGAGATGGGTGGCCGCCTCCGAGAGGTTGGCTTGCGCGATGTCGAGGCGGCCAAGCGAGATCTGGCCGGGAGGCCTGCCATCACCGTGACAGCAGGGGCGCCAGCCTGACCTCCGTCCGGTCCCAGTAGCTGAGGACCCCTCTCGGCTCCCGCGGCCCGCATGATGGCCCCCAAACGAGGCGTGCTCGAACCCCTGATTATCGGTTGGCTTCGCCGTACTGGTTCTCGGGCGGACACAATGGTGCCCATCGGAACCAAGGGAGAACCATGACCATCGAGATTCGGCCCGCCCTGCCCTCTGAGATGGATCAGATGGGAAGGATCGCGAGCTATGTCTACGCCGGCTCGTACGGTGACGGCCAGGACAACACGATCTCCCGCTCCAACCGACCCGAGTGGACCCTTTGTGGGTTCGATGGTGACCGGATGGTGGCTAGCTACAGCACGATTCCCTTCACCATGCGGGCCAACGGCAAAGCCATGGCCCTCGGTGGGGTTTCGGCTGTAGGTACCCTCCCCGAGTATCGCCGCCAAGGTCTGGCCCGCCGGCTCACCACCCTGTCGCTGGCTGATATGTACGAGCGGGGCCAACCGGTTGCTGCCCTCTGGGCCTCCCAGGCCGCCATCTACCAGCGCTATGGCTACGCCCAAGCCACCGTCAACCGGTCCTATGCCATCGACAGCGTCGACATTGGCTTCTTCGACGGTGACCCGGGACGGGGTGACGTACGCCGTGTCGATATCGAAGAAGGCTATGACCTGATCAAGGCCATCTATATCGCCTTCATCACCAACCGGCTGTGCTATCTCCACCGAGCCCGTGCCTTGTGGGACAACAACGCTCTGGCCGACGTCGCCGAGGACGGTCCAGCCCATCTTGCCGTCTCCTACGACGAGGATGGGCGGCCAAATGGCTATGCCGTGTACACCCTGCGGTCGGGCAAGGTCGATCACGCCAGCCGATCTCAGGAAGTCGTTGTTCGAGACCTGGCCTGGTTGACGACCGACGCCTACCGGTCTCTCTGGTCGTGGTTCGCCTGCCACGATCTCGTCGGACGAGTTCGTTGGAACACCGCCCCTGTCGATGATCCTGCACCTGAGCTGTTGATCGAGCCCCGCCTCCTCCACACCAGTGATGTGGAAGGGCTGTGGCTCCGAGTAGTCGACGTCGAAGCGGCCCTCACCGGTCGAGGCTATGACAATGACGGGGCCATCAGTATCAAGATCATGGCCGACGACCTCGCCCCCTGGAATACGGGTGCCTATGCCCTCACCGTCGATGGGGGAGAGGCCGAGGTCAAGGGTGCTCCCGGTGGGGCCGAGCTGACCATGTCGATCAAGGCCTTGGCCTCCCTGTTCAGCGGGTTCCGGTCGGCCCGCCGTTTGTGGGCTTGGGGCCTGATCGAGGGGACTCCCGACGCCATCGTCAGGGCCGATCACCTGTTCGCAACCAGCACTGGACCCGGGTGTCCAGACCAGTTCTGATGCTGACACACTGTGGCCATGGGAATCACCGCAGCTGGCCACGCATACATCGACTCTGAATCTGGCGCCACCCTCGACGCCTGGTTCCCCGCAGGTGATGTCGAGCCCAAGCGCAGATGCCTGGCTGAGAAGGCCGGCCTGATCAGTGGGGAACAGGTCACGGTCACGATCGACTCCATCGACCAGCCAGCGGCCGATGCGCCGGAGGCTTACCTGCGCCTCCATCTGTTGAGCCGGCGGGTCTATCAACCCCACCAGATCAACCTCGACGGGGTGTTCGGGCTCCTGACCAATGTGGCCTGGACCAGCGCCGGACCCGTCCCCCCGACCAAGGTCGACATCCTCCGCTCGGCTGCCGCTGAAGATGGGCACGATCTTCACGTCACCTCGGTCGACAAGTTCCCCCGAATGACTGACTACGTCATCCCCGACGGGGTTCGCATCGCCGACGCCGATCGGGTCCGCCTCGGCGCCCACCTGGCCGACGGCACCACTGTGATGCACGAGGGCTTCGTCAATTTCAACGCCGGGACCCTTGGGCCGTCGATGGTCGAGGGTCGTATCAGTGCCGGTGTCGTTGTTGGTGCCCACTCCGACCTCGGGGGGAGTGCTTCGATCATGGGCACACTGTCCGGGGGCGGGACCGAGGTCATCAGCGTTGGCGAGTACTGCCTGATCGGGGCCAATGCCGGGATCGGTATCTCTCTGGGAGATAGCTGTACAGTCGAGGCCGGGCTCTACGTCACCGGTGGGACCAAGGTAACCATGCCTGACGGCTCGGTCATCCGGGGTCGGGACCTATCAGGCCAATCGGGATTGCTCTATCGCCGGAACAGCCAGACCGGAGCGGTTGAAGTGGTCGCGGGCGACACCTCCGGCTGGACTGGGCTCAACACAGCACTCCACGCCAATCAGTAGTCGCTCTCAGGTGCCGGGCCCCCTTTGGGTGCCGGGCCCCCTTTGGGTGCCGGGCCCCCTTTGGGTGCC
>JAAETV010000705.1 GCA_024227975.1 Actinomycetes bacterium | reverse complement strand
TGTCGGTCTGTTCACAGCTGCCGTTTGGCGACCACGAGGAGTCACCGTGGCCCCGGGCGTCGATGGCCACGGCCCGGTAGCCGGCTTGGCCGAGGCGTTCACCGGCCCCTTTCCAGGCATGGCGGGTTTGGCCGCCCCCGTGCTGGAGGATCACCAGCGGACCGTCGACCGGTCCCCAGACGTCACCGGCCATGACCGTCCCGTTGGCTCCAGGCCAGGTGTGCAACTGTCTCACGCCTAGTATTCCACTGGATCCGCCCTGCTCGGGAAAACCGAGCGTCACCAGAAGGGCAGAAGACATATGGAGCACCAACCATGAGATGGATGATGAGCTGGGTAGTCTGTCTGGCGCTGCTTGCTCCAGGCTGCGGAGACGGCGAACTAACCCTCGGGGAGTACGCCGAGCAGCTCGAGGAAGTAGTCACGACCATGAATCAGAGGATCAGCGACCTCGACGCTGACCTGGAGTCAGAGCCTCTTACCATCGAGGGAACGCAGAGATACTTCGAGGAGAAGATCGCGGCCCGCGATGAGCTTCTCGAGGGCTTTCGAGCAATTGAGCCGCCGGAGGAGGCGGCCGAGATGCACGCTGCCGCCCTGGACATAGTCACCAAGCTCGCCGACGCTGAAAGAGCCTTGGCTCAGCAGGCTGATGAGATCGAGACTGTGGATGAGTTGAGCGAGCTCTGGGATACCCAGGCGAGTCTGGCCGTAGATGCGGTCGATGAACAGGCGAGGGCGTTTTGTGCCGCAGCCCAAGCCCAGTTCGATTCCAGCGCTGACCGTGCTGCTGCGTTCGAAGGCCAGCCGTGGATCCCGCCCGAGCTGAAGGAAGTAGTCCAGGTCTTCTTCGGGTGTCCTGAGTGAGTCGGGTCTCAGGCTCGGCCGCCGCGGCTCGCTAGGTTGGTGAGGTGCTTGAAGCAGACGGCCAGTTCGTGATGTCGTTGTGAATGGATCGGCCGAGGTGATCGTCGCCGCGCCCGACTGGTTCGCCGACGAGTATTTGGGGGTCGAGGTCGGCCAGTACATCGGCATCGGGGTGCTCATGGTCATCGCTACGGTGGCGCACTTCGCTCTGTTGCGAGTGGTTGCCCTCGTCGTGCGTCGTCGATTCGCCGGCGACGATCTGACGTTTTGGGAGGCTGAGCGGCACCTGCTTAATCGGGGCATCTTCCTGCTCGCGATCGGGGTCACACTGCTGGTTGGATTCCCGACGCTCGGTTTCGATCCGAAGGTCGAGAACGTGGTGCATCAGGCGTCCAGTCTGATCGCCGCGGCGGCGGTCATCTTGATCGCCTACCGCGCCATCGACATCTTGGTGGATGTGCTCGCGAGACGCGCCACCGAGACTGAGACGAAGCTCGACGACAGCCTCGTTCCATTGTTGCGCACGTCGATGCGGCTGTTCGTGATAGTCGTCGGGATCCTGTTCGTATTGCAGAACCTGGATATCAATGTCGCATCGCTGTTCGCAGGCCTGGGTCTCGGTGGTCTTGCGATTGCCCTGGCCGCACAAGACACGGTCCGCAATGTGTTGGGCGGAGTCACGATCTTCGCCGACAAGCCGTTCGAGGTCGGCGACTGGGTCGTCGTCGACGGCATCGAAGGCACCGTCGAAACCGTCGGTTTCCGCTCGACCCGTGTGCGCACCTTCTACAACTCGCTGGTCAGCGTGCCCAACGGCAATCTGATGGATGCCGGAATCGACAATATGGGCAAGCGTCGCTGGCGTCGCTACAAGACCACGCTCGGGGTCGGCTACCACACCACACCGGATCAGATGCAGGCCTTCGTCGAGGGGATCCGGGCCCTCATCCAGGCCGGCCCCGGTATGCGTCAGGACTACTACATCGTCGAGTTCCACGGCTTCGGCGCCACCAGTCTCGACGTCTTGGTGTACTGCTTCATCGATGCCGCCGACTGGAACGAGGAACTGCGTACCCGGCATGTCTTCAATCTCGACATCATGCGGCTCGCCGAATCGCTCCAGGTCGACTTCGCCTTCCCGACCCAGACTCTGCACATCGCCGAGATGCCCGGTCAGCCCCAACAGCTACCGCAGGTCCCCGATCGGTCCCAACTCCGCCAGGTCGTGAACTCGTTCGGCCCAGGTGGCGAGAGCGGCCAGCACGTCGATCAGCCGATCACGATCGATCACGAGAGCGTGCTCGAAAGCCCTTACGCCCAAGCCGATGAAGGCGGTTGACAGGGCCCGAAGCTGCGACAGCGACGGGGACCAACGGTCCTGAGGCGGCCGGTTCGCTACGGTGGTCCCGACAGGCGTGCTGTCTTCGGTGGTGTGGGTCAGGCGTCGATGTAGCGTCCAAACGGGATCCTCGGGAGGCCACCATGATCGATTACGAGAGTCTCGACTCGGCAGTAGGGGAGAACTGGTACACCCTCGATCCAGATCTGCAGGATCGGGTGAGAACCGACACCCCGGCCGGCGATGGGGCCTGGGCTGACGCCAAGCTCACCGAGTTCGGGGCGCTGGTCGGCGGCGATGTGGCGCGCAACGCCGAGGTGATCGATGCCAATCCCCCCGAACTGCGCCGCTTCGACCGGTGGGCCGATGATCTGGGCGAGATCGTGTACCACCCAGCCACGATCGATTCCAAGAAGAAGCTGTGGTCGATCGGCTATGTGTCGGGCTTCGCCGCCGACGAGAAGGAGCGGGGGGATCGGCCGACACCAGGCGTGGTCATCAGTGGCGCCAGCTACCTGCTCTCCCAGGCCGACACCGGGATGGTTTGTTCTCTCGGTATGACCAAAGGGGTGGCCGGACTGGTGTCGTCATACGCGCCCCCCGACCTTCGAGACGATCTCCTGGCAAAGCTGCGCTCCAGCGACTTCACCGAAGGCTCCGACGGTTCGATGTTCATCACCGAGCGTCTGGGTGGCTCGGATCTCGGACGCACGATCCGATGTACCGCCCGTGATATTGGAGACGGTCGGGTTCTTCTCAACGGGGAGAAGTGGTTCTGTTCAAATATCGACGGTGCTGCCATTGTGATGTTGGCCCGGCCCGAGTCGCCGCCGATGGATCGGCCGCACTCGGTCTCTATCTCGTTCCGAAGTATCTCGACGACGGCAGCCGCAACCCATACGTGATACGCCGGCTCAAGGACAAGCTGGGCACTCGCTCGGTTCCAACCGGTGAGGTCGAGTTCAACGACGCGCTCGGCTACGCCCTTCGCCCACGCTCCGGGGAAACAGGGGTCCAGTCAGACTCAGACGCCGGCGGCCTCAATCGGATGATGGAGATGGTCAACGGGTCGCGTTTGGGGGTGGCAATCATGGGCCTAGGGATTGCTCGACGAGCGTTCCTCGAGGCGGCCATCTGGGTACACCATCGTGAGGCCAATGGTCGTCTCCTGGTTGATCTGCCGCTGATGCGAGAACGCCTCGTCGATCTCCTCGTCGAGCTCGAAGCGGGAATTGCGTTGGGCTTCGAAGCGGCGGCAGGCCAGGACGAGGACGGTATTCGGTTGCGTCGAATCATCATTCCGGGCGCCAAAGTCCGGCTCTGTCGTCTCGGGGTCGAAGCGGCGAGCCAGTGCATCGAAGTAGTAGGGGGCAACGGCTACAACGAGGACTGGGGCCTGACTCGGCTACTCCGCGACGCACAGTGTCTTCCGATCTGGGAGGGCAGCGAGAATGTCTGCGCCCTCGATGTGCTCCGCGCCATCCGCCGCGACCAGGCCCACGAGGCGGCACTGAGTCGTATCGACTGCGCCCTCGATCGCGCCCGGAGCGACGGGCCCCCTTTTCTCCAGCCCGAGATCGAGGCCATCAGACAGTCACGCAACGAACTGGCAATGCGTATCGACAATGTCGACTCGGTGAACGTCGACCGCACACACGCCGTGGCCCTTCGATTGACCGACCTCTTCAACCAGACCCTGGCCGCGGCCCTGTTGGCCGAGCGTGGAACCGCCTCGGCGCGCAAGGCGCTAGTAGCAGCTCGGTTCTGCGGCGGAGGCTGCGCCCAGAGGCGGGCTGGGATGATCAGATCGCCGCTCGTGCGGGCCGCGACATGTTGGCCTACGCCGAGATCGAAGCTGGCGACGCAGCCCGCGCTGCGATGTAGGGAGACCGAGGCGGGGGACGCTTCGACCGGCTGCGCTGGTGGTTGCGCTGGTGGCTGAGAGGGCGGCGTTGGGATCTCGCTGCATGAGCCACTGGTTCAAGACCATCATGGCCGCCGGTTGGCACGGCTAGCTCCTACTCAGCGGTCTTGTCGCGTGCCGAGGAGAGCACGATCTCTTCGATCACGACATTCGGACTCATCTTGGTCACATAGAGTGCGGTCTGCGCGATGTCATCGGGCTGAATGACTGCCCCCATCTGCGCCGGGTCGAACCCGGGGCGGCGCGCCAGTAGCGGCGTGGCCACCTCGGCCGGGCAGAGCACGGTCGAGCGAATGCCGTTCGCCCCTTCTTCGTCGTTGAGGCTGGCAGAGAGGTCCGACAGAGCGTGTTTGGAGGCGCCATAGACGACCCCGCCGGTTTGGGAATGATGGCGTCCGGCCCAACTTCCGGTGTGGATCATGAGACCGCTCTTCTGGGTCCGCATGATCGGCAGGCAGGCGGCGATGACGTTCAGCGCGCCGGTGATGTTCACGTCGATCACCCGGTCCCAGCTCGGCCAATCGAGCTCAGCCCACCGGCGTTTCGGTATATTGAGCCCGGCATTGTTGCACAGCACCTGCAGTCCGTCGCCCCAGTCGGCCACCTGTTGCGCTGCATCCGCCATGCCGCCGCGATCGGTCACATCGCCGGGGACCACAAGGCATCGCGCATCGTGCGGCAGGGACGCCACCGTCTCCTCGAGGCTGTCGCGGTTTCTCCCGGTCAGCGCGACGCTATGGCCCGCCGTCGCGAACGCCCGCGCCATGGCCGCCCCGATTCCCGAGCCGGCGCCAGTGATCCAGACTGCTCGATTCATGGATTCCTCCACCAAGGGGGTTGTTGCACACATGGCGTGTGTGACCGGGGTTGGTTGGTGTCGCTATTCGTATCGGACCGGCGACAGGTTGTCGAGTGAGGGGTGGCGTCGTGGGTGTTGTGGCCGTTTGACTCCCGCTCGTTTGAGGCAGCTGTGGGCCTTGGTCCGGGTTGTGACGTGCTCGGATTGGCGACCGGCGCCCGGGCCGCTGCCTGCACTACCCTCCCCGGATGGACTGGTTTGTGATCGACAGCGACGCTGGGCGGCTAGGACCCTTGATCGAGCACGTCTGCCTAGGCTGATGGGGAGCCCTGACCGTCCCCATAGCCTGCTGCGCCCA
>JAAETV010000704.1 GCA_024227975.1 Actinomycetes bacterium | reverse complement strand
CGATTCTGGCGCTGAGGCGGCTGAAACAGACGGTGCTGGCGATGAGGCTGAGGTGGTGGTGGCCGAGGCCACCGAGCCAGGAGCCCCCGCCGAGAAGCCAGCGGCCGATGTCGTTGCCGACTCAGCTGACGATGGTGTTGGCAACGAGGAACCAGCGGCTGAGTGACGGTGAGCCGGCCAACGGCTGAACCAGAGCGGACGTGTATTGGTTGCCGTCGCAGAGCTGAACAACCGCTGCTCGTCCGCTTCGTCGCCGCTGAGGGTCGCCTGAAGCTTGGGGCCCGTCAGCCTGGTCGAGGAGCTTGGCTTTGCCGCCACACCCTTGTTGAGTGTTTCGACGCGGCTACGGAGCGTCATCGTTGGGCTGCAGCGCTGCGATCGAAGATCGATGTAGCGTCGACGGCTGAGCTTCGAGTCCAGCTCTCCGCCTTCCTCCCAACAGTTGACTGAGACAGCCTCTATTAGGGCATCGCTCCCGCTCCTGGTCCCGCTAGGCTGAATTGTCGCTTAGTCGTATTCGTCACCGAGCCCTCCGTGTTGCTCGCGGGCGTTGCGGCGATGATTTCCCGCAAGGGTGGAAACAACACGTGCCAGCCAAAGTCCGCGTATACGAACTCGCACGAGAGATGGGTCTCTCGAACAAGGAGGTCATTGACCTTTGTGGTGCCCTCGGCATCGGGGTCAAGAGCCATTCTTCGAGCATCGTGGAGGCACAAGCCGACCGGGTGCGACGCAAGGCCGACCGCGAGGGGCTGATCAAGGAGCCGGAGCCCGCAGAGGCCGAGACTGAGGTCGAGGAGGCCCCAAAGAAGGTGGTTTCGACCAAGAAGGCCCCCCGCAAGGCGGCTGAGCCTGTATCAGCCAAGGTGGCGCCGCCACCGAGTGACGCCCCGGCTCGGGTCGTCTCCTCAGCAGGAGCCAAGCCGAGCGACGCCGTATCGTCGCGACCCATTCCACCGCCACCCCCTGCAATTCGCCCGGTAGATCCTGTCGTGCGGCGAGCGCCAGCCCCCGCCCAACCTCCTCCCGCTGAGCAGAGGCCAGCGGCCGAAGCGCCAGCTCCGGTCGCAGAGGTGCCGACCCCGGTTCCTGTTGTCCCGAGCCAGGCCGAGGTGCCGGCCGCTGCGACCCAGGTCGCAGCTACGGCTTCACCGGCCGCACCGGCACCAGCACCCGAGGCCCCCAAAGTTGAGGCTGGTCGAGCTCCGGTTCCACCCGGTGATGTCCCGGCTGCGCCTGATTCAACCAAGGTCGCCGACCAGGCCGCCGCTACTGCTGCCAGTAGCGCTACCGGTGCCGCCCCTGCCCTCCCTGGCGCACCCGGTGTTCCCAAGTCAAACCGTAGTGGGAAGCCGATCCCACCTCCCCCTGGTCCCCCTCGGAGCCGGGGAGGCAAGCCCATTCCTCCCCCCCCTGGTATGGGTCCACGGTCTCGTCCCGCTGGTGGCGGAGGCTCCCCCGGCGGTTCCGGCCGTCCCGGTGGTGGTTTCCGCTCCGGTCCTCCGAGCGGTGGTGGCCCCAGTGCTGGGCGCGGGCCCAGCCCTTCAGGTCCTCCCGGACGTGGTGGTCCCGCCAATCGCGGTGGCCCTCCCGGACGTGGTGGTCCCGCCAATCGTGGACGTCCTCGCCGCAAGAGCCGTCGTCGTCGCTCGTTCGAAGAGCTCACCCCGATGGACGTGCCGACCTATTCGGCCGAAGATGCTCCTGTCCCCGAGGGGATGCTCGTCCTCGAACGTGCATCGACCGCTCAAGACCTCGGTCCTCGTCTGAACCGGACGGCGGCGGACGTTGTCCGATTCCTGCTGACCAACGGTGAGATGGTTACGGCAACCCAATCACTGACCGATGAGATGATCGAGATGTTCGCGGCTGACATCGGAGCCGAGATCCGTCTCGTCGATCCTGGTGAGGAACAAGAGGTCGAGCTCCAGAAGCTGCTTGAATTCGACGACGGCGAGACTATGGCCGGATGGCCGGTTCGTCCCCCCGTCATCACAGTGATGGGCCACGTCGACCACGGCAAGACACTCCTGCTCGACCGGATCAGGTCGACCAATGTTGTCGAGGGGGAGGCCGGTGGCATCACCCAGCACATCGGCGCATACAAGATCGACCGCAGTGGGAAGTCGATCACCTTCCTCGACACCCCCGGTCACGAGGCCTTCACCGCCATGCGAGCCCGCGGCGCCGACGCCACCGACATCGTCGTGTTGGTCGTCGCCGCCGATGATGGCGTCATGCCCCAGACGCTCGAAGCTCTCGATCACGCCCGCGCCGCAGAGGTCCCGATCGTGGTCGCTATCAACAAGATGGACCGTGAGGGTGCCGATCCTCAGCGGGTCATGACCCAGCTGGCCGAGCGTGAGCTGATCCCCGAAGAGTGGGGAGGCGACACCATCATGGTGCCTGTCTCAGCCATGACCGGAGACGGCATCGACGATCTCATCGACAATCTCCTGATCGTGGCCGAGGTCGAAGATCTTCGGGCCACCCCCGACGATCGAGCGGCGGGAACGGTGCTCGAAGCACACCTCGACATCGGTCGTGGCCCGGTGGCCACCATCCTGGTGGAGCGAGGCACGCTCAGCGTCGGTGATCCCCTGGTCAGTGGGGCAGCCTGGGGCCGTGTCCGGGCTCTGATCAACGACCGGGGTGAGAACATCAAATCGGCTGGGCCTTCGACCCCGGCCCAAGTTCTCGGTCTCAATGATGTAGCCGAGGCCGGCGACGGCTTCGTCATTGCTCCCAACGAGAAGGTTGCAGCCAAGGTCGCAGCCACCCGTGAGCATTGGCATCGTCTGGCCAGCCTCGGCCGTGATGCTTCGGCCACCAGCGGAGGAGCGAAGCTCGAAGACATCTTCAAGCAGATCCAGGCGGGCGAGGCCGCAACCCTCAACCTCATCATCAAGGCCGATGTCAACGGTTCACTCGAAGCGGTCAGTGACAGCTTGAAGAAGTTGGAACGAGATGATGTGAAGCTGGCCTTCGTCCTGCGGGGTGTTGGTGGTGTCACCGAGAACGATGTTCAGCTGGCGGCCGCTTCGAATGCCACCATCCTCGGTTTCAATGTCCGTCCTGATCGCAAGGCCAGGGAGCTGGCTGAGCAGGAAAAGGTTGAGATACGGACCTACGAGATCATCTACAAGCTCCTCGAAGACATCGAGAACGCCATGCTCGGCCTGCTCGAGCCGGAGACCGAAGAGATTGTCACCGGTGAGGCCGAGGTGAGAGAGATCTTCCGCATCCCCCGACTCGGTGCAATTGCCGGCTGCATGGTCACCAATGGTGTCATCACTCGGGGATCCAAGGTCCGTTTCCTGCGGGAAGGCACCGTCATCTGGAACGGCTCGGTCCAATCGCTCAAGCGGTTCAAGGAAGACGCCAGAGAGGTGGCGACCGGCTTCGAGTGTGGAATCGGCCTCTCCGATTTCCAGGATCTCAAGGACGGGGACATCATCGAGACCTACGAGGAGCGCGAGATACCGCGCACATAGCACAACCCGATGCATGTACTGATCCTGCGGGCTGATCTCCATCTTCCGGCTACCCAATCGTTGAAGGCCAAGCGGTCGGTCATCACCCCACTGATCCGCCATATCGATCAACAGAACGGGGTGGCGGCCTCCGAGGTCGACTTCAGCGACAAGTGGCAGCGGACCGCGGTCGGGATCTCGGCTGTCGGCAATATGGTCAGCCATCTGGAGCAGACAATGGACGAGATCGAGCGCTACCTCTGGTCGCGGCCCGATGTCGAGGTGTTGGAGCTGACCCGATCCTGGTGGGACGAGGAGTAGGACCCCATGGCACGACGATCATCAGGGCGCCGGTCGCCCCAATCCAAAGCCAGGCGGCCATCGACCAACCGCCAGTACCCCCGTACCGCTCGCCTCAACGCCTTGTTGCGCGAGATCGTGGCTGACTTCGTCGAACGGATCGATGATGATCGCCTCGGGTTCCTCACCATTACCGGGGTCGAGGTCGATGCTGATCTCAACAAGGCCGAGGTCTTCATTTCCGCCCTCGACGAAGACCACGGCAGCGACGAGGAGATCCTGGATGCCTTGGCGGAATACCGCAAGCCCCTCCAGGGCGAGATCGGGCGCTCGGCCCGGCTTCGCAAGACCCCTGAGGTGGTGTTCGCGTTCGACCCGGCCGTCAGAGCTGGAGCCAGGATCGAAGACATATTGTCGACCTTCTCGACCTCGACCTCAGAAGATGTCGACAGCACAGGCAGTGACGACGACACGGAAGGGGAGAGCCAGTGAGCCGTGGAGGTCGTCGTGGCAATGACTCTGGTGTCTCAGGCTGCCTCGTCATCGACAAGCCGGCTGGTTGTACCAGCCATGACGTAGTTGACCAGGTCAGACGGCAGCTGAAGACCCGGAAGGTGGGTCATGCCGGCACCCTCGATCCCGACGCCACCGGGGTCCTGGTGCTTGGCGTCGGGTCCGGCACCAAGCTCCTCCAATTCGTGACTGGCGCCGACAAGAGCTACATCGGAGAGCTCCAGTTCGGGTCCGAGACCTCGACTCTCGACGCCAGCGGCGAGGTGACGGCCACCTACGAGATGGACCCGACGCCGGCCCAGGTCAGCCAGGCAGCCGCTACCTTCGTGGGCCAGATCGAACAGATCCCCCCGATGGTCTCGGCCGTCAAGGTCGGAGGCAAGCGGCTCCACGAACTGGCCCGTGAGGGGCAGGTCGTCGAGCGTGAGCCCCGTCCCGCCACCATCGATCGCTTCGATGTGAGCCCCACCGACGATCCCCTCGTCTACGAGCTCGCGGTCGACTGCTCGTCCGGCACCTACATTCGGACCCTGGTTGCCGATCTCGGCACCACCCTCGGTGGCGGGGCCCACCTCAAGTCGCTGCGCCGTACCGCCGTTGGCCCTTTCACCCTCGATGACTCTTGCCCGGTCGACGATCTCAACTTGCAGGATCTCGTCGAACTGGTCAGGGGGATGGCAATCATCGATGTCGACGAGGTGATCGCGGAGCAGGTCCGCAACGGGCGCTCACTCGGTTCTGCTCCCGGGTCGGGCCGGTTGGTGGTCCGAGGACCTGGAGGGACACTGTTGGCTGTTTATGAGGCTCGCGACGGTGAGCTTCGCCCGGTGAAAGTCCTGGCCACCACGGGCCGAGCCTGACGGGATCACCCGCCCGGCGGTAACGTACAGAACCTGTGGAGATTCATCACGATCTCGAGCGGTGCGGCGATCAAGCCGTCAACCATGCGTTGACCATCGGCTTCTACGATGGTGTCCATCTTGGTCATCAGGCCGTCATCCAGGCCACCCAACGAAGGGCCGAACAGCTCGGGGTCAAGATGGCCGTGGTCACCTTCGATCCTCATCCGGCCTATGTGCTCCGGCCCGAGTCAGCGCCAAAGCTGCTGACCAACCTCGACCAGAAGCTGGACCTGTTGGACCAGTGTGGAGTCGAGACAGTCGTCGTTGTTCCTTTTGATACCGAGAGAGCCTCGGAGACGGCCGAGGAGTTCGTGGAAGCCGTGATCCTGGGCTGCCTCAAGGCCAAGGCGGTGGTGGTGGGGAGCGACTTCCACTTCGGCAAGGGCCGCACCGGAAATGTCGACCTGCTGACCAGGCTGGGTCAAGACCATGGCTTCGAGGTGGAGGGAATCGAGCTCCTACCCCGCCCTAACGGGGTACGGGAGTCGGTGTCTTCGACCTCCATCCGCAGAGCCTTGGCTGGAGGTGATGTGGTGACCGCGGCCCGTCTCCTGGGTCGCAACCATGAGATCCGCGGCCCCGTGGTCCAAGGCGACCAGAGGGGGCGGACGATCGGCTTCCCGACCGCGAATGTGGCCGTCGCCCCCGAACTGGCCATGCCCGCCGACGCTGTCTACGCCGGCTGGTACTACCGGCCCGACGGCACTCGCTGGCCGAGCGCGATCAATATCGGCAAGCGACCCACCTTCTACTTGAACGCCGATCACTCCCTGCTCGAGGCCCACCTGATCGGCTACGAGGGCGATCTCTATGGTGAGGTGGCCCGCGTTCAGCTGGTCGAACTGCTCCGCTCTGAACAGCGATTCGATGGGATCGAGGCTCTCACGGTCCAACTGGGACGTGATATTGCCCAGGCCACCGAGGTGCTGGAGCGGTACCGCTGAGAGAGTGGGCTCAGACCCGCCACTGTTGCGACCTCGGGTACATCATCACATCGGTTGACATTGACGTGTACGGTGTCCGAGGTACAAGCGACCGTGTAGACGGTTGCTCACCGATTCAGGGGGAGGACCCAATCGTGAAATCAAGCAATCTCAAGCGCCTGCTGGCGCTCCTGTTCGCCTTCACTCTGGTGGCAGCCGCATGCTCCGACGATGATGACAGCGAGAGCACCGAGGCCGGGGGCGGAACCCTGGCCAGTGTCATCGATGCCGACGTTGTCGAGTGTGGTGGCAACGACACCCTGCCCGGCTTCGGCATCGTCGACGCCGACGGCGCCTTCAGTGGTTTCGATATCGACTACTGCTCGGTCATAGCGGCCGGCGTACTCGGCGATTCGTCCAAGATCAACGTGACCGCGCTGGAAGCGGCCGCGCGCTTCCCCACCCTCCAATCGGGTGAGATTGATGTACTGATCCGCAACACCACCTGGACGGCCAGCCGTGACGGCAGCGAGCAGGCCAACTTCCTGCACACCACCTTCTACGACGGCCAGGGCTTCATGGTCCGGGCCGACAGTGGTATCGCCGCGCTGGCCGATGTGGCCGACGCTTCGGTCTGTGTGCTCACAGGGACCACCACGCTGTTGAACCTG
>JAAETV010000703.1 GCA_024227975.1 Actinomycetes bacterium | reverse complement strand
GACCTCGAGTTCCACGCCTGGCTCGTCCATGACGACTGGGTGCTCACCGGAGGCGGCGCCCTTCGCTCCTTTTCGGTCATCGCGACGTTCTACGACGACCCCGAGCGTCGCCGATGAGCGGCCTGCGTGTGGCCTGGAGGCTCTTGGGGGACTTCGTGCGGAGCCGTCCGGCGCTGGCGGTCGCGTACGCGGTGCTCCAGGTTCTCCAGGCGGTCCTCGCAGGGATCGGGTTGGTTCTTCTCGTTCCCCTGTTGACCGTCGTCGGTGTGGGAGGCGATGAGGCGGGCGCGTTGGCCGCCCCCGCCCTGTTCTTCTTCGACACACTCGGGTTGCCCGAGAGTCTCCCGGTCCTCCTCGGTGTGTTCGTCGCCCTGGTCGCACTACGCGAGGCCGTGAGTTTCCTGTCGGGCGATGTCAGCAACCTGTTGCGGGTCCGGTACACGGCGGATCTTCGACTTCGACTGTTCGGTGCGATCAGCCGGGCGTCATGGCCGTTTGTGGCGAAGTTGCGGACCTCCGACACCCAGCACGCGTTGCAGAGCGAGATCGGCGCGGTGAGCAACACCGTGTTCCAGCTGCTGCGGACCGCCAACATGTTGATAATGCTGGTGGCCTACGCCGTGGTGACCCTGATCGTGGCACCCACGGTCGCGCTGCCGTTGCTCGGCATCGCCCTCGCGGTGACCGTCGTCGGAGGCCCGCTCGTGCGTCGCTCTCGGTCGTACGGCAGCCGGCTGCTCGTCGCCCAGCGCGGCGCTGGGGCGATCACGTTCGACCACCTCGAGGGGATGCGGGAGGCGAAGTCGTTCGGTGCCGAAGAGAGCGCCATCGCGCGATTTGGCGATCACCTCGACGAGACGATCGCCAGTGACGTCGTGTTCCGTCGGGCACAGGCAGCGGTGTCGGCGCTCTTGGGTGTGGGCTCGGCTCTGGTGCTCGCTGCCCTCGCCTGGGTGGCCATCG
The DNA here is from genome assembly GCA_024227975.1 of Actinomycetes bacterium. The sequence goes on along the minus strand of JAAETV010000703.1, from coordinate 2,999 downwards.
AGGGGCCCGCCGTGGATTCGCTGTCGCCTGCTTCGTTGATCGTTCTCATCTACCTGTTTTCCCGACTCATACCGTCGACGATCTCGTTGCTGCAGACCGCCCAGCAGATCGCCCACACATCGCCGGCATTCGAGTCGATCACTGATCTCATCGGACGGGCCGAGGCGGCTCGCGAACAGGACATGGCCGGTGAGCACGGCACGATCGTCCTTTCGGAGCGGCTCTCGCTGGACGGCGTCCGCTTCCGGTACGGTGCCGAAGACCCCTGGGTGCTCGACGATATCGAACTCGGGATCGAGGCTGGGTCGCTCACCCTGGTCACCGGGTCCACCGGCAGCGGTAAGACGACGCTCGCCGACGTGGTCATGGGTCTCGTGGAGCCCGAGGGAGGACAGGTGGCCGTCGACGGCACGGTGATCGACAGGTCGACGGTCGGCGCGTGGCGTCGCGCGACGGCCTACGTGCCCCAGCACACCTTCTTGTTCCATGGAACGATCCGCGACAACCTGCTGCTCGCCGACCCCGATGCCACGGACGAGGATCTCTGGCGGGTGCTGGAGGACGCCCAGGTGGCCGACCGGATCCGGGGGATGCCGGGTGCACTCGACGGTGAGGTCGGCGATGGCGGTCATGGCCTCTCCGGTGGTGAGCGGCAGCGACTCGCATTGGCGCGCGCCCTCATCCGCCGGCCTTCGCTCCTCGTTCTGGATGAGGCGACCAGCGCCCTCGACCCTGAGACCGAGCGTCGCATTCTGGACTCAGTCGCCGCGCTGGGTCCGTCAACGACGGTGCTTGCGATCAGCCACCGCGAGTCGGCTGCCGACTACGCTGACACCATCGTGCACTTCGGGCCCGACGGGGTCGAGGTCCGCGACGGAGGCCGGCTGCGAAGGGCGGCGTCGTGACACCCACCTTCGGGCTCGAGCACTTCGGCACCCAGTTCGGCCCGGCGTCTGACATGGAGCGATGGATGCTCAACTCCGTGGAGACCCGTCTGCTCCTGCTCGCCGGCAGGCCGGAGGCGCCCAAGGACCTCGACGGCCTCGTCGAAGCGGCTATTGATGCCGGGATCGATTGGCGGCGATTCGTGGGTCTGGCACGGTCCCATCGACTCACACCGAATGTGGGTCGCAACCTGTACCGGTCCCAGTCGGTACCCGACGACGTTCGTCCCGCGTTCGAGCGGATGGTGGCGTTCACGACACAGCGAGGGCTGGTGTCGGCGGGGGCGCTGCGCAGGATCATCGCGTCGCTCGGCGACTCGGGCATCCCCTCCCTGCCGATGAAGGGTCCGGCGCTCTCGGCGTGGCTGTATGCCGATTGGACTCGCCGTGTCTTTGCGGATCTCGACGTGCTCGTTGACAAGGAGGACATCGGCCGGGCCATGGCGGTCATGGAGTCGATCGGCTTCGGTCCCGTCGGCACCATGCATCAGCTCACCCCAGAGGAGGCGGCCGTCGCCGACAGGGAGTTCTACCTGCACGACGCTGCTTGCTGGCACCCGGAGCTGAGGGTCAAGCTAGAGCTCCACTGGAGTGCGTTGAGCGATCCCACGTACCGGACGGTCGGACGCGAAATGCAGCGTCTGGTGCATGTGGACCCGGTCGAGCGCGATCACGGGATCATGGCGGCCCACGTGCTCATCCACGGCGCTCATCACGGCTACCGCAGGCTGCTGTGGCTGCTCGACGCAGCCGTGCTCGGGTCGGTACTGGACGATCGCGGATGGCACCGCGCCATCGATATGACCGTTGCCGACCATGTTGTCAACACCGTGCTGCTGGGCCCCTATCTCGGGCATCGCTTGTTCGGCCTGCCGGTGTCGCCGATCGCGGCACCGCTCATCGAGGAGAGATTGTCGTCGCTGCGCACCATGGCCGAGCTGACGCAGATGAAGACACCCGACAGCGCTGGCGGCATCGAACAACCCGGGGCTCTGCGCCTCCAGGGCCTGTTGCGGGACCGTCGCCGTGACCGCGTCGTGTACCTCGTGAACAAGCTGACTCGACCGAGCCTTCCGGACATGAACGCCAACACACTGCGTCCCGGCTGGCGGGGGCGGATGAGTAGGCTCCGAGTGCAGGTGCCGCGCTGGACGCGGTTCATTCGGACACGGGTCATTCCGCGGTGGGCGACGAAGGGCGACTGACCGGGGTCACCCATCGACGTCTCGGATTTCAGCCTTCTCGAGGATCCACCCGCGGCTAGCGCCCCAAGGGGACCAACAGTCCCCAGTGGATACGTTCAGGAGAGACCCACGACATCTTCGAAGGCACCGAGCAGATCCAGCAGTTGGTGATCAGTCAGGCCAGCTCGGGGACGCGCATCGAGCAGACCAGTACTGGGATCGCGGCCCCTCCACCGGCAAGGACATCGACGGTAGGCCGACCCGAGTGCCGCTCACCGTCCACGGCACGAGGAAGGACGCTAGGCTCGTCGTCGCCGAGCTGACGGTGAAGCCGGCCGGCATCCGCGCCCCGCGCCTGACCTCGACCAAGACCGGCAGTCGTCGAGTCGTCACCCTCAGCCCGTTGCTGACCGAGATGGTCGAGACTACTCGAACGAAGTACGGCGACATCACGACCTGGCCTCCTGAGTGGGTGCCGCTACCGCCGTTCGAGTAGACACGTGAGATGTTGCTGGCTGATGAGCACCACCAATTCCGGGCGATGGTCCGTGACTATGTGGAACGCGAGATCAATCCCCGCATTCCCCAGTGGGAAGAGGCAGGAATGATGCCGCTCCACGACATTTTTGCCTCGATGGGCAAGCTGGGGCTGCTCGGGTTGGGCTATGAAACTGCGTTCGGGGGTCAGGACGCTGATCACATCTTCACCCTGATCCTGGCCGAGGAGTTCGGACGCTGCGATCATGGCTCGTTGCCGATGGCGCTCGGGGTGCAGACGGACATGGCCACACCATCGCTGGCCCGATTCGGAACGGTAGAACAGAAGGAGAGGTACCTGCGGCCTGCCCTGGATGGCACGATGGTCGCCTCG
>JAAETV010000702.1 GCA_024227975.1 Actinomycetes bacterium | reverse complement strand
GCCCTCACAAACGCGGTCGGACCGCTCGTCCAGCGCTTCGGACTCACTCTGCCGGGGCTGCTCTCGGGCACCGTGGTCATCGAGGTCATCTTCTCCTGGCCCGGCGTCGGCAAAGCCACGTTCGACGCCCTGATGGAGCGCGACTATCCGGTGGTGCTTGCCGCCACCGGGCTCTCCGGCGCCCTCGTCGTCCTCAGCACCCTGGCGACCGCCCTGATCCATGCCGCCATCGACCCCCGGGTACGCGACCATGTCCGATGAAACACAGTCGTCCGCGAAGGCCGGCCGTGCGATCCTCTGGCTGGGAACGGCGCTGCTCGGCGTCGTCGCCCTCACCGGGCTGCTGGCGCCGTGGATCGCGCCTCACGATCCCCTCGCGCAGCCCGACCCCAGAGCCGGCGCCCACCTAAAATTAAGACTAAAATCATATAAAAATAAATAATAGAAGAATTAAGGAATTAAATTAACTTATATTAAGATTAGTCAAAGGCAGACTTAAATTAAAGTTAGCCAAAAGCCTTTAATTCAACTTAAATAAAGTC
>JAAETV010000701.1 GCA_024227975.1 Actinomycetes bacterium | reverse complement strand
TCGGCCAACACGCCGTAGGTCATCCCATCACCGACGCCGATCACCATTCGCACGTCTAGCCGACCGTCGATCGCAAGCAACTGGCCGTCGAAGTCGGTAGCGAAGTCTTCCTCGACACCTGGAAGGTGACCAGCAAGGAACCGGACCCGTAGCTCCGGCGTGCCGGTCAGGTTGAGGCGCGCGTAGAACGCCGGATGCACGCGTACATGGCGCCGCATAAGATCAGCTAGCGGGGTTCGTCGGCGAAGAGCTCGGGGCGATCGGCCTTGTACTGCTCGACAAGCTTGCCCACCATCGGGCGGAACGACGGGTGAGCGTCGAGATCCCATATCTTGGCCTGTGTGCGGTAGGCATCTCGGCGTGCCTCGTTGTCGAGGAGGGCGAGATCAGGGACTTCGGTGACCGCCATGCCATGATGGTAGCCGGCAACAGGCCCGCTGGGGGTCGATCCCGACACCTCCAACGCCGCACGGCAGATGATCCGCATTCCGGATCTGTCCCATCCTTTGTCCCATCAATTCAGCAGCACTACCTGGACACCCAGGTACAGGCAGGACACTGACCAGGACTTACACAGACCACAGCGACACCCAGGACGCCCAAAACGGCTCTGAACGCTTTCCTAAACCGTGAGCGAAGGTTCGATTCCTTCCGGGGGCGCCCTGTTCACCCGCTTGTGGAGCGGGCCGTCACCGGTCGGCGGCTCGAAGGCGATTGACCGCCGTTACCCGCTGAGGACCGAGTTTGGGTGCCGTCCGTGGGATGGGTGTGGGATGAGGCGGGGGCTCACCGACCTGTGCGCGCAAAGCCGCCTTGCAGACGCTTCCACGACCCCAAGTAGGGGCGCGGCCATTTCTGGTGACGGGGCGAAGAATGGACCAGTGACCTTCGGGTTGTGAGTTGCCAATAGCCCATATCGGCCGATGTCGATCGGTGCCGACAATGCTCTCTGAACTGGGAGTTCGCGGCTTTGGCATATCGACCAGTGCCTGTGGATAACGGTGTCTGACGGGCCGCCCGGTAGAAGATCCGGTAGGGGTGTTTTGGGATCTTGAACAGCCCGAGGGCCGGACTCGGCCCAGGCAACCATGGCTGCGGAGCAGCGGATACAAGACAGATAAGAAACGATCGTTTCATTTCTGCTCGATATGGGGTACGGTACATGGGTGGACTTCGTTCATCCCGTCGAGGCCGTGATCCCGGGCACGCCAGGCCGGGTACTCGCCGTACTCGCCGAGACCACCGCAGAGCTCAACCTTCGCACCGTGGCTCGGCTCGCCAACGTCAGTCCCGCCCAGGCATCGCGAGTGCTTCCCGGCCTCGTCGAACTCGGTCTCGTCGAGCGCCGCGAGGTCCCACCATCATCGCTGTTCCGGCTCAATCGCCAAAACGTGGCCGCCCAGGTCGTGATCGAGCTCGCTCGATCACGTGACACAGCGCTCGAGCGCATGGGCGCCGCCGCACGGGAGCTAACGCTTCCACCTGCGAGCGTGATCGTCTTCGGATCGTTCGCTCGCCGCGAGGCCGACCGACACAGCGACATCGACGCCATGATCGTCCGAGCTGACAGAGTCAATGAAGACGACGACACCTGGGCCGACGGGGTCGAGCAATGGCGTGAGACCGTCCGTGCGATAACGGGCAACCCTGTCGAGGTCATCGAGACCGATCGGGCTGAGGCCGCCGAGAAGCTGTCGAGCAAGCGAACGCTATGGCGAGATGTCGCCCGTGACGGTGTCGTGATCCATGGTGCGACCCTCGACGAGCTCCGGGGCGTGGTCCGTGCCTAAACCGATGCGGACAAGGCCAGTGTCGGCCCCTCAGGTGCGCGCCTACGCCAGCAAGGCCCTGGAATACGGAGACGCCGCCGCGAGCGAGCTCGAATTCGAGCGATACGTCGCCGCAACCAGCCTGGCCATTCACGCCGCCATCAACGCCGCCGACGCCGTGTGCGGCGCTCGCCTCGGTCAGCGTGCAGCCGGCGAAGACCACGACCAGGTCCTGACGCTGCTCAAGCAGGCCGGGAGCGACGGCGCCAACGTCGAGAAGGATCTCCGCCGGCTCCTGCCACTGAAGACCAAAGCCGAGTACGAACCCGGCGATGTCGCCCCAGGACTCGCCAAGAAGGCAGTCGAGCGCGCACACCGCTGTGTCGCCATCGCACAAGCCGTGGCCGCCAGCTCCAAATAGGCGCCACATCGCGACTCACGATCGGGACTCCGGATTCAGCGACTCACCACGACGACCAGTTCATCGACAGTGGAAGCGCAGAGGTCAGAAACTCCGAACTGGCTGGCGTCTCTCGGTGAGATGCTAGATGGCTATGGCAACCTGGTTCACCGCCGACCTCCACCTCGGCCAGCGAAACATCATCGACTACTGCGCCCGCCCGTTTGCCAACGTCGATGCGATGAACCGCGCCCTCGTCGACAACTGGAACGAGACAGTCGCCGCGGACGACACCGTCTGGGTCATCGGCGACTTCGCTCTCGGCAGAATCGCTGAAACACTCCCGATCGCCTCCCAGCTTCACGGTCACAAGATCCTTCTTGCGGGCAACCACGATCGCTGCTGGGCTGGACACGGACGACGGGCAAATGGCTGGACCGAACGCTACCTCGACGCCGGCTTCGATGAACTGGTCCACGGCTCAGCGAGGATCGAGATCGGCGACCGCAGTGTTCTCGCCTGCCACTTCCCCTACCGAGGCGACAGCCACGACCACGACCGTTCGTCGAGCACCGACCGGCCGACACGGGAGCGTGGCTGCTCCACGGACACGTCCACGAGCGATGGGCCCAACACGGCCGGATGATCAACGTCGGAGTTGACGCCACCGGGTACCGACCGATCGGCGAGACCGCCCTCGCAGCACTTATCGACGCC
>JAAETV010000700.1 GCA_024227975.1 Actinomycetes bacterium | reverse complement strand
CGGTGAGGCCTCGGGCTCACTGAGCGATGTTCTGAGCCGATTGTCGTTCGCCCTCGAGCGACGAGTGGCCATCAGGTCGAAGATCCGCTCGGCCCTCGGGTACCCAATCGCGGTGTTGACCCTGACCGGGCTGATCGTGGTGGCCATGCTGCTGTTCGTCGTCCCGGTTTTCGTCTCGATGTATGACGACCTCGACGGCGAGCTGCCCCTGGCCACCCAGCTCATGATCGGCGTCTCCAACGCCCTCCGAGGCAACCCGTTGATCCTCGCGGTTGTCGTCATCGGGCTGCCCTTCGGGTTTCGCCGCTGGAGGCGGACCGAGGGCGGGGCCCGTGCCCTCGACGAGCTGGTCCTGCGCTTACCCATCGTGGCCGGCATGGTCCGCCGAGCCGCCATGGCCCGCTTCGCTCGCACCCTGGCCGTCCTGACCCGGGCCGGCGTGCCGATCCTCGACGCCCTGGCCATGGGGGCACAGGTGGTAGGGAACCGGGCCTATGCCGAGGCTATTGGCCGGATCGGCGTGCAGGTCACCAGGGGGTCGACCCTGGCCGAGCCCCTGGCCGACGAACCCCTGTTTCCCGACCTCGTGGGCCAGCTCGTCTCGGTTGGCGGGCAGACCGGCGAGCTCGACACCATGCTCGACCTCATGGGCAACTACTACGAGGACGAGCTCGACCACACCGTTGACTCCCTCTCGTCGATCATGGAGCCGGCGCTGATGACGGTCCTCGGCATCACCGTCGGCACGATCGTCCTGACCCTCTACCTGCCGATGTTCAAGCTGATCGAATTCATCCAGTGATACCGGTATCGGCCCGTCGACGGTAGGCCGGACGGCCCAGCCCGTGGGACGAGTGGCCCAGGCCCTCGGACCAACGACGCCCAGTTACGTTCAGGTCGGGCCGTCGGCCGACGATACCGCTACCAGGAACACGGGCAGCTGTGCAGCCCCACTATGAGGAGGAAGCGATGGTCAACATGATGAAAGCTCGCAGGCGAGCTGGTGGTCGACCGGAAGGGGATGAAGGCTTCACCCTCACCGAAGTGATGGTGGCGATCATGATCATCGGCATCCTAGCCGCGGTCGGCATCCCGACCTTCCTAGGGGCCAGGGCCCGAGCCCACGACAAGGCGGCACAGGCTCCGGTGCTAACGGCGCTGCTGTCGGCCGAGACGCTCAACGCCCAGGCCGGCGCGTTCACTGCGGCAACCACCACCGCCCTCCAGGCCGGTGTGACCAGCCCCACCTACCTCGACTCGACCACGGCATCCACTGGACCGACCCTGGTCAGCGTCTATGGACACTCCAGCGGGTTCAGCGCCGCCGTGTACAGCAACTCGGGGACCTGCTACATGCTCCGCCAGACCTCGACGGGGCAGACCACATACGGCACTGCCAGCGGAAGCGGCACCTGCACCGGCAGTACCGCCTGGTCCGCAGCCACCGCGGCCAGTTGGTAGAGCTGACGCTCGCCCAGTGACCTCGCCGACTGGCGGCCCGTCAGGGAACGAGATGTCAGGGAACGAGGTATGGGCCGCCGATGATGACCAGCAGAGAGCCGGCGGCCAGGGCTGGCCCGAATGGCACCTGCAGGCTTGGCCGTCTCAGTGCTCCGAACCGCAAGGCGTGGACAAGGCCGAGGAAGCTGCAAGCGATCAGGGCGTAGACCACGAGTACCGTGGCCGCTAGCAGTTCCGACTGGGTCCAGCCGATGGCCAGGCCAAGCAATACCGTCAGCTTGATGTCGCCCCGACCCATCCCGCGGGGGTAGGTGAAGTGGGTGGCCCCGATGATGCCGGCAAACAACGCCGCGCCCAGCAGGGCGGCGGCGAACCGGTCCACCCCAGCGTGAAGTCCGCTCAGCACCGCCACGACGACCAACCCGACGGCGATGGACGGCCACACGATGGCATTGGGGAGCCGATGGGTGACAGCGTCCACGATCGAGAGCACGATCAGCACTGCGGCTAGGGCCAGGTAGGGACCAAGCTGCCAGGCCGGTTCGAAGCGGGCGGCGAGCACAGCGAACACGATGCCCGTGACGACCCGGAGCGTTGTCAGCGTCGGGCTGGCCGGTTCGACGGTGGTTGAACCGGCTTGGCTCGGCGACCGAAGGGCGGCCAGCCGGTCGGCGGCGACGCCCAACGGCCCGGCCGCGGCGAGGCCAGCGAGGAAGGCCAGAGCGATCTTCAAGATGAGGAATGGTGATGGCACGGCAGGATCTCAGGCGGCGGGTCGACCCAACTGCGGCGGGTCAACGGTCATCCATCGGCTCTGAAACCCAGGGGCTGAGCAGATAGTTCGGCAGCGTCGTTTCGACTCATTCCACCAGCAACAATCGCCCCCGATTGCGCCCCCACCAGAACCTGGTTCCATCGACGCCATGGGCGTCATACCTACTCTGGTTCACCTGGCCATCGAGGCCTCGGCTGCCATCATCGACGAATCGGAGCGGCGACAACAGGAAAGGCGAGAATCCGAGGGCGCAGGGGTGGCTCGATGTCGACGCTGCCAGTTCGAACGACTATCTTCGAGAAGGCGGGACTTGAGCAAGGGACGACAATCATGTACGTGCGCCCCCGCAGATGGCTGACACTAGCTGCAACCATGGCCTTGGCCGTGTTGGCTTTCGTGCCGGCAGCAGCAGCGGCCAAACCCGCCCGCCACTCCCGTGACGCTCGAACCGTCGTCGATGTCGACTTTCTCGGCGAGGTCGTAGTGGCGACCGGAACCCTGTTCGACGGCACCGAAATCGGGGGTCTGTCGAGCATCACCTACGACGAGAAGCGCGGCGTCTACTACACCCTCTCCGACGATCAGGGCAACCGGCCAAGCGAGGATCCGGTCAGGTACTACACGGTGACCATCGACCTCAGCGACGGCAGTTTCGATGCTGGCGACCTGGAGTTCGAGAACACGACCCAGCTCTTCGAGAGAAGGAAAACATCGTTTCCTCCTGGCGGGGTTGACCCCGAAGGTCTCGTGCTCGCTCGCAGAAGCAGCTTGTTCATGTCTTCAGAGGGGAATGTCCTCGCCGATCCGATCATCCAGCCCTTCATCCGCCGCTACAACCGGAATGGTCGGGCCAGAAGGGACTTGCGCATTCCGGACCACTACATCTCGAATGGCGTGGATCACGGTGTTCGTTTCAACCTGGCCTTCGAGAGCCTGAATGTCACTCCGAATGGGCGCAAGTTGGTCACGGCTGGTGAAGGCGCATTGTTCCAGGACGGACCATCGTCCAGCTTCACCAACAGCAGCTTGGCCCGGGTTCTCGTCTACAACGTTTCCAAGCGCTCACCGGTCGCCGAGTATGTGTACGAGGTAGGGTCATGGGCGGAACCCAGCTCGATCTTCGGTGTGAACGGGATCGTAGAGGTGCTGCCCATCGACAACGCCGGGACCATGCTCGTAATGGAACGGTCCTTCTCGGTCGGAGGGGTTCTGGGAGGTGGCACCGGCAACGTCGTCG
>JAAETV010000699.1 GCA_024227975.1 Actinomycetes bacterium | reverse complement strand
GAAGCCATCAACCGCCTCGCCAACGGGAACGCCGAGGCCGACGGGCGACCCTTGCGTGAGCGGATGGGCCACACCCGCATCGAGATCGCAGCCGGCATTGTCGTCGGTATCGGCGTCGCCCTGATAGTCGATCTGCTTGGCAACCTGTTGTAGGTCTGGTCTCAGACCTCATCGGCCGACAGCACGTCGGCTTCCGACAAGGATCGTCGGATGTCGACGTCGGCCTTGGGGACGACATCGGGGCAGAAGTTCGACGACGCCTGCTCCAGGGCTAGGCGCACCTCCTCGACGAGGCGTGGTGCGTCGGCGACCGGGCATTCGACGACCACAGAGTCATGGACGGTCTGCACCGGCTTGGCCTCCGGGTAGCGACGGAGGCGGGAGTGCAAGTCGGCGTAGGCGGCAAGCATGATGTCGGCGACACCACCCTGGATCGGAGCATTGCGCCAGGCGTTCACCATGACAGAGACACGTTCCTTGGCTGCTCGCCTCAGGAATCGATGAGCGACCCCTTCGCCCGCGTCGATTCCGACGGCCTCGATGAATCGCCTCCGCAGGGCCCGATCCTCGAAAGGGCGAGCAAGTTCAGCGGCGGAAAGTGGTCCTCTACTGTCGTGGAGTACGACCGAGTGATCGTGCTCGAAACGGCGGCGGGCCTCAACCAGCGCCGGTGAAGGGTTGCCGATGATCTCGACGGCGGCATGGAGGAAGAGCCGGTCGAGGTGGAGATTGAACTGTTGACGACGGCCAGCCACGGTCCGGCTGGCGAAGGTGAACGGTTCACCATCGGGAAGAAGAGCCACCGGCCCTGAATAGCCCAGCAGCCACTCGATGTTGGCGAGCAGATCCCCCTGATCCGGCCCATGACGCTCAGGATGCACAGCGGCGATCTCGGTAGCCGTCGGCCATCGGTTGCTGGCCTTGCGGAAGCTTCGGCGGATAGTGGCAACCTCACTGAAGCCTCGAGCCAGTCGCATGGTGACCGTCCAGTCGATGCCGGCCGTTTGCTCCCGAATGACCTGGATCTCAGCGATACGAGCCTCGGCCCAGGCCGCAGTACCGGGGTAGGTGCGCCGGTACTGGGCCAGCAGGTCAGACGCCTCGTCGACCGTGGTCGGTGTGCCTTCGGCGCTTAGGGACCGGGCCAGGGCGGCGGCCCCCGAACCATAGGCAATCCCGAAATTGAGGGCCTTGGCAATCTGGCGGAGGTGCTTGAAGCGGTCGGGATCCTCCACCTCTAGGGCGTCGGCATCGAACCCGAACATGCTCGCCGCGGTGCTGGCATGTACATCGTCACCGCGGGCGAAAGCTTGGCGCAACGGTGCATCATCGGCGACTTGGGCCAGGTAGCGCAGCTCTGCCTGGCTGAGGTCGGCATGAACGAATACCCGATCCTCGGTGGCCGGTCGAACGTAGGGCTTCATGCGTGGGGTGAAGTTCTGGGCATTCGGGTTTCGGCTGGCCAGCCGCCCAGTATTCGTCCCAACCACTTGCAGATACTGGGGGCGGAGACGGCCGTCGTCGTCGAGGTGTTCGAGAATCGAGTCTCCGTAGGTGCTCAATATCTTGGAGAGGCTTCGGAACCGGAGCAGAGTCTCGCACAGGTCGCCGCCTATCTCCCTCAACACCGATGCCGTCACCGAGTCCAGATTGCTGAGGAGCCGAGCTTCTCCGAATCTGAGCGATGTCCAGGACCGCACCGGATCTTCAGCCCAGCGATTGAGGGCCTGACGGACTTGGAGGTCAGAGGCCGGATTCCATGTCGGCTCGACGATGTCATCGAACAGGGTTCCCTGACCGCCACCGGTGAGGCTGGCGAGCTGTCCAACGACCTCACGGTTCTGCTGTTCGATCCGCCCCAGCTCACCCTGCCATCCGGCCCAGTCGAATGGCAGTCCGGTCCGCTCCATCTGATCCAGGAACGGTCGAGCCTGCATCTCGATATCGCAGATCTGTTCCAGCCCGGCCTGCCGTACTTCCTCCCGGATCGAGTCACTGACCCAGAGGGTCTCGACCGCGTCGGCCGCCGCATAGGAAACTTGCTCCGGGCTGAGGTCATCGAAGGCGGTGTAGGACAATTGCACCCCACCCTTGCCTTCGGCTCTGAGGTTGAGATAGTGCTCGGTCGCCCAAGCCAACCCGTGATACCAGGTGAAGCCGCTGCGGCCCTGGTGGAGTAGGGCATCGGCCAGCTGAGCATCCCACCATGACAGCCCCGGCGTGGTGTCGGTCGAGCTCCAGACCGCAGCGTCTACCACCCGGGCGTCGAAGCTGGCGTTCCAGGCGTCGGCGGTTCTCCCGGTCAGGAGGGGGGCAAGCAGCGAGGCATCCAGATCGCGACCATCGACGACGAAGGCCCGCTCCGAACCGTCGATGGCACGAAGGGCGATCGACATGACCCGCATCTCTTGTGCCTTCGGCCCACTCACCGGCACCTCGGTGTCGATGGCCAGGTGGTCGGCATCGGCCAATGCCCGCTCCAGCTCGTGGAGCTGGGAGGACTTGCTCACCAACGTGCAGGGCACGTCGCCGGGGTCACACGTCACCCCATCGAGACTATGGGGACGGAGGCCCACCCCACGCCCTGCTCCACTCATGGTCGACGGCGGGCTGTAATCTCTCCTCGGCGGCCATTGCCGGCCAATCACCAGCGTGCCAGCATACATAGTGATGGCCATTCCCCTGGGTCCCCACACCGTCGTCACCGAAAGCCGACCAAGCGACGTGCTTGCTTCGCTACACGAGTCAGCTCACGCTGAGCGGGAGTACTTGTTCGCAGCACGCGATCCGAATCCGTCAGACCTCGTGTTGGTGGCATGGCACGACAGCGCTGCGGTCGGCTACATCGCTGTCACCGATGAGCGCGAGGCCGGCCTCCTCATCTGGGAGCACCTCGTCGTGCCGGCCCATCGGGGTGAGGGGCTGGGTGAGCGACTTCTCCTCGAAGCGGTCAGGCGGACGGTCCCTGCGGCGACGATCGAAGTGGATCCTCTGGGCGAGCTCGACAATGAGCGGATTGCCGATTACTACAGTCGTCTCGGATTCGCCCACGAGGCCACAAGCGGGCGGATCTGGGCCACTGCAAACGAAGTCATCCAGGCCGCCGACGCCCGAAACACCAAGCCGGAGGACTATTCGTCGATCCAGGAGCTCCTCGACCGGAAAGCACCGGGCGTCATCACGATCGAACCCAAGACAACGGTGAGAGAAGCCATCTCGCTACTGGCGGCCCAGCGAATCGGTGCGGTCGTCATCTCCTCTGACGGGAGTCGGGTCGAAGGCATCCTCTCCGAGCGGGACCTCCTGATCGGCATCGACGAACACGGTGAAGGCATTCTCGACGGCCCCGTCGATGACCTCATCACAGTTGATGTGCTCACGTGTACCACCGACGACTCGATCACTTCGGCCATGCAGTCGATGACCCAACTGCGTGTTCGTCACCTGCCCGTGATCAGGACCGGTCGCCTCGTCGGCATCATCAGTCTCGGTGACCTCGTCAGCTACCGGCTGGAGGCCGTCGAGGCGTTGGTCAACACCTGATCATTCTCGGGGCAAGAGCAAGGCTCACTCCATGCCCCTTGACAGGTAAGTGTTTGCTTACCTATTGTCTCCGTGTGGACAGAATCTTCCGGGCACTGGACGACCCTGGTCGACGGGCCCTCCTCGACAGCCTGTACGACAGGGACGGACAGTCCCTGAAGGACCTGTGCCGTGTCCTGCCGGACATGACCAGACAGGGAGTCATGAACCACCTCGACGTCTTGTCGGAGGCGACCCTCGTGACCAGCAGGCGATCGGGCCGGGAGAAGCTGCACTATCTGAATCGAGTACCCATCCAGCAGGTCTACGACCGCTGGATGAATCGGTTCACCCAACCTGTCGCCGAGATGCTCTCGGCGATGACATCCCACCTCGAAGGAGCCAATTCCATGACCAATCCGACCTATGTATATGAGACCTATATCCGATGCAGCCGGGACGCCGCGTGGAACGCGATCGTCGACGGCGACATGACCAGCCAGTACTTCTATGGCACGAGAGTCGAATCGACTTGGGAGCCAGGATCACCCATCCGCTACACCGCCCCCGATGGATCAGTTGCCGCCGAGGGGGAGGTGCTGAGGATCGACAAGCCGCATCACCTGGAGATGACGTTCCTCGCCCTCTGGGACCCGGACCTCGCGGCAAGAGGCCATGTTCGTCAAGCATGGAGGTTGGAGGATGCGGACGCCATGACGAAGGTCTCTGTGGAGTACTACGACGTCCCGGCGGATGACCCGCGCCTGGTCGATTTCGCCGTTGGCATTCCCCTCATCGTCGCCGGGATGAAGACACTCATCGAGACAGGTGCCCCGATGTCCGGCGCTGCCCAGTCATGACGATTGAGCCTCACCTCTGGTTCGACGATCTCGCCGCTGGGGTCGAGTGGTACCGATCAGTCCTCGGATTCTCGGTCACGGCCTCTCACCCCGAAGACTCGCCAACCTGGTTCAAGATGGAACGCGAGGGTGCGGCGATCATGTTGGCCATCACACCGCCTCCATCCCAGGCGGTCGGCGGCCAGCAGTTCCTGTCATCGGTCGCCCATCGGCTGAAGGGGGAAGGAGCGCCGATGTCGCTCTACCTCCATGTCGAAGACGCATCAGCGGAACATGATCGGGCCGTGGCCGGCGGTGGGGTCGTCATCGAAGCTCTGTGGGATGCATGGTGGGGAGGAAGACAGTTCACGGTCGAAGATCCAGCAGGTTCGTGGTGGACTGTGTTCGAACCGACTGATTGACAGGCCTCCGACCGGCGCCGACTCACTTCTTGCGAAAGGCTTGGCTCCGAACGTCCTTCATGCGGAAGAGCACATCGGCGAAGGGTAGGAACCACGGATATCCCTGGTGCCACCATCTTGCCGACTCGGTGATCATCTGCCCCTGGGGAATCAGACAGCGAACCCTCTCCGCTCTCGACACTGGTGCCCCGATGTCTGGCGCACCAGGTGGTGATCAGTTCAACGCCGTTCGGTCACTGACGACAGCGCCAAGGCTGCGGAAGCGGTCGACGAGGTCTTCAAGGGTGAGCCGGGAGCGGACGTCGCCTTCGGTCTCGAAAAGAACCTTGCCGCGATGCATCATCACGGTTCGGTTGCCGACATCAAGCGCATGCTGCATGTTGTGTGTCACCATCAACGCGGTCAGCCCTTCAGTGCTGACCAGGTCACAGGTCAGCTCGAGAACGCGCTCGGCAGCAGCAGGATCGAGGGCGGCAGTGTGTTCATCGAGAATCAAGACATCGGGCATGCTCATCGCAGCCATGAGCAGGGCCAGGGCCTGACGTTGGCCCCCTGAAAGCGAGCCGACCTCGTTGGTCAACCGGTCCTCGAGACCCATCCCAAGCTGGGCAAGTCGGTCCTTGTACAGCTCGGTGCGGGACCTATCAATCCACCGCAGCCGGCGGCGACCGGACCGACCCTCGGCGAGAGCAAGATTCTCCTCGATGGTCATCGAAGCCGCGGTCCCTGCGGTCGGATTCTGAAACACGCGACCAATCCGCTTGGCCCGGATGTGCTCGGGCTGTTCGGTGACATTGACACCATCGATCTCGACACGCCCTGAGTCGGGAATGTGGCGCCCACAGACCACGTCCAACAAGGTGGACTTGCCCGCACCGTTCGACCCCACCACAACAACATGATCTCCCTCCGACAGAGCGAGGTCGATCGAGTCAAGCGCTATCACCTCGTTGTGCTGTCCATGGTTGAACGTCATGGTGCAATTGTGAACGCGTAGTCTGTCGGCCGTCATGCGAGGCCCTTTCGCCACTCGCGTTGCTGGCGGATCTCTCGAATGCGAGGAACGACAAGCATCGCGACCACGACTGCTGCGGTCGCGAACTTGATGTCGGTGGCCTCGAGGCGGAACCCGCTTGTACCCGGGAACCGGAGATCAGCATTGAGGGCGATCGCGATCGCGATTCGGTAGGTCAGCATTCCCAACCCCGCCGCGACAAAGCCCCGAACCACGGTGCGGCCGCTACGGATGTAGAGCACCTCACCGATGATCACCGATGCAAGACCGGCCACGATCAACCCGCCGCCGGCATTGACATCGGCAAACCCAGCGTGTTGGACGAACAGTGCCCCCGTTAGCCCCACCAGCGAGTTCGACAAGGCTACGCCGGCAATGAGGTGGAGCTCTGTGTTCACAGCCTGTGAGCGAGCCATGTCGATGTTCGACCCCGTCGCCCTCAGCGCGAGGCCAACCTCGGTGTTGAAGAACCACCACAGGACCAAGAGAACCACGATGACGATCACCAATGTGACGAGACCCGTGACCACTGAGCGATGAATCTGTATCCCTGCCGTGCCGAACCAGCGGTCCAGCCGGTCCCGAACTGGCTCAGTGACCGGGGTGAAGATCCGGTCCACCCCGAGCAGCGAGACGTTTGACGAACCCTGGATCCGCAGGTTCACGGTGAACACCGCGGTCAGTGTGATGATGGACGCAAGCAGCGAGTTGATCCGCAGCCCAATGTGCAACAGGCCGGTGACGGCCCCGATGATTCCCGCCAGTGCCATGGCGGCCGGCAAGCTCAGCCACGGGTTGACGTCGTTCGTCGTCATGACCGCCGCCACGGCTCCCCCAGCAGGGAATGTCGCCTCCACTGTGAGATCCGGGAAATCCAGGATCCGGAAGGTCAGGAATACACCGAACGCCGCCGGGGCGAATACCAGCCCGATGGCGAGGGCCTCCAACCATTGGGGCCAACCCATCGAGGAGATCGCCCCCCAAAGAGTTGCGACGACGCCAATCCCGACCACCCCAAGGAGCGCGGCCCCGACCAGGACTCCAGGTCCGGGTCGTGACCAAGCTCCCCAGCGTGATCGCGAACGAGAACGCCCATCCACAGAGCTCAAGATCTAGCCGAAATCTTCGGCGCCGGCGGCGACAGCCTCTGGAACCTCAAACCCCTGAGCAGCAGCAGCCGATGAGCTGTAAGCCACCAGCTCCTCCGGGAACTGCTGGATCGGATAGTCGGCCGGGGTGGCGTTGCCCTGGAGGATCTCACAGGCGTAGTCGGCGTTGCGCTGGCCGTCACCGAGATAGTCGAGCCCGGTTCCGATCGCCGCACCTGCTCTCGCGATGTTCGAGTCCTGGGCGATCATCGGGATATCGAAGTCGTCGGCCACCTGCACCATGCCGGCAAGACCATTGACGAGGATCGAATCGGTCGGGACGAAGAATACGTCGACACCACGGCCCGCGAGCGAGTTGGCGGCGGTGCCCACTTCGCTCGAATCGCCGATCACGGCGGTCTCGATCATGTAGCCCCTAGCATCGGCTTCTGCCTGCATCTTCTCCACCGCCAACTCGGCATTGACTTGAGACGGGTCATAGGCGATACCAATGGTGGCCAGGTCGGGATTGACGGCTTCGGCGATGTCGAACATCCCACCTACCGGCGCATCGGCCTGCCAACCCGTCAGCCAATCGGGCTTGTCGTCGGGGCCGGCGGCTGCCCCGGCCGCGAACGGGTTGGTGACCGCTCCAAACAGCACCGGAGTCCCGCGGCCGTCGGCTTCGTTTGCGCCAACGGTGGCCTGAAGGGCCGGAGTCGAGATCGCCAGGATCATGTCGACATCATCGTCTAGGAATGCAGTCACGATGGGCCCCAGCTGGGCCCCATCACCCTCGGCGTTGCGGTAGTCGATGGTGGCGTTCACGCCGACACATTCGTCCATACCGCTCGTGAAACCCTCGTGCACCAACTCGAGAGCGGCCACCGGAGCAATGTTGACGATGCCGATTACCGCCTCTACTGGTTCAGTTGCTTGCTCTTCACTGTCGTCGGCGTCGGCGTCGCCATCTTCGGCCGCGGCTGGCTCCTCATCTGCGGGCTCTTCCTCCGCCGTTTGCTCGTCCACCGACTGCTCATCGGCCGCGTCGCCATCACTGTCGTCGCTACCACAGGCGGTGGCCACGAGAGCCAAAGTGGCAAGCACCGCGATGAGCAAGCGCAACCTTGCGATTCCAGATCTTTGAGTCATTTCGCTCCCCTTTGACTACCTTTATGCACGACGTATGTGCACTTAGTAAGCTTTCTAACCAAGTGGAGATTAGGGCGGCCGCCACCCCACCGCAACCCCCTGCCTCCAACGGGGATCAAAACAGTCTCGACCCATGCCCAGACCAGCCACCGAACCAAGCGACCAAGAACTGCTTCCCGCCTACGTCCAGTACGTCCAACGAATCCGGGAGCAACTCGATTTCCTGGATGGCGACACCCTCGACACACAGATGATCGTGATGGGCGCGATCCGACTCGGACACATCGCAACCACCCAGGCCGATCGACTCGTCCTCCGCCCCCTCGGGCTCACATTCAGCAGGTTCCGCCTTCTCTTTGCGATCTCCACTATCGGCCCGATGACTTCGGTCGAGCTGGCGGACTGTTTCGACAACACCAAGCCGACCATCGCCAAGTTGCTCGAGTCGCTCGAAGCACTCGAACTGATCACCCGGTCACCCCACCCGAGCGACGGACGGGCTGCAATCATCCAAAACACGCCAAAGGGCGAACGGCTCCTCGGAGAAGCTCTGACCCAACAGCGAGTGTTCGAACGCCAGTTCTTCGGGCACCTGACCAGAGAGGAGCGGGGGCAACTGGCGGACCTCCTGTCACGGGCCATCGCCGACCCCACCGACCCGTGAACCAGCCTCGACTCCCAGGCTTACTTCTTGCGGAAGACCCGGCTCCGAACATCTTTCATGCGGAAGAGCACATCGGCGAAGGGTAGGAACCACGGATATCCCTGGTGCCACCATCTTGCCGGGAACTCAGTGTTGGAGAATGCAGTCTCACCTTCGGGGTCACCGAGGATCTGCAATGCAACCTTGTGGCCGAGATAGGGCGCCATGGTGTTGCCGTTTCCGGAATAGCCGATGGCATGCCACACACCGTCGTAGCGTCCGATGTTGGGGAGAAACTCGAAGGTGAATCCTGCGAATCCTCGCCAGCTGTGGGTGAGCTCGACATCGGCCAGCTCGGGCAGGATCTCACCGATGAGACCGCCGAGCTGGCTCCTGGCGAATCCGTCGGGCACCCCTGTCATGGCCGCCCTGCCGCCGAACACAAGACGCGTCCCATCGGGGGATGGACGGTAGTAGCAATGCCTGTCGCGCGACTCGGTGATCATCTGTCCTTGGGGAATCAGAGAGCGAACCCTCTCCTCTCCCAGGGGCTCGGTAGCAACGATGAAGCTCGGGACGGGCACCACGCGGCGCTTGGCGTAGCTGAGCATCTTGGGCGTGTAGCCATTCGTGGCGGCAAGAACCGCCCCGGCGCGAACGGTGCCCCGTCCTGTTTCGACCACACTCGATGAACCTTCAGTCGATACCGCCTGAACCGGTGTATCGCCCTGGACGACTGCACCATGCTTCTGGGCTGCGGCCAACAGGCCGGCAACATACTTGGCCGGATTCAGCCCCCCATGCTGGGGGTAGACGATGCCGCCGGTGTAGAGGTCGGTTGCGATGTGGTCGACCTGGCCACCGGGGGGCACCATCTCGGCGTCGACGGGCAGGTGCTTCTTCAGTCGATCGAGCTCTCGCCCAGCCTCTGCATGCTCGGACCTCGACCAGAGACCCCGGAAGCGGCCGTTCACGGCCAGATCGCAGCTGATGTCCTCTTCGGCGATGAGCTCCTTGGCGAAGGCGGTGGAATGGAGCTGGGCCTCACGGATGAGGGTGAGGGCCATCTCCTGCCCGTACTTGTCCCCCAACTCGTCTAGAGACAGGAGGTGTCCCCCACCGATCATCCCACCGTTGCAGGAGCTGCCCCCGATGCCGGGTGCCTTCGCATCGAGTGCGAGAACCGACTTTCCAGCCCTGGCCAGAGTCCTGGCTGCCGACAGCCCGGTCAGCCCCGCGCCGATGACCAGGACATCGACTTCCTCCGGGAGAGCCTGGGCCTCTGGCGATGTCGGTGCTCCGGCATCGTCCCACCAGAAAGGTTCAGTCTGTGACATGGTCTGACTCCTTCGTTTCAGTCGGGCCCATGGCCGCCGATTCGGTGTTGCCGCCATCGAGGGCCCTCACCTGAAGTTCGAGTCCGGCCCTGATGTGTTTGACCATTGCTAGTTCGGCCGAGTCGCCATCACCATTTCGGAGAGAATCCAGCAACGAGGAGTGGTCGTGATCGAAGGTCGACTCCACGTCTGTCTGGCGGAGCAGATCGCCGTAGAGGCGAAGCGCCACCTGGCGACCCCAGATGACGTCGAACAGTTGGACGAGAAAGCCGTTTCCTGAAGCCTCGACGATGGCCCGGTGCGCAGCTTCGTTGGCCACGAATGCTGACCTCACCGTGTCGTGACTTGTGCTCGCCTCACGATTGACTACCTCAGCGATCTGGTCGAGGGCCACCTCGCAATGGGCGGTGGCGACCAGTCGAGCAGCGAATCCCTCGATAGCTTCGCGGGCCTGGTAGATGTCCCTTACCTCTGACTCCGCGATCTCGCGTACGACGAAACCACGCCGTTCGGCCAGTTGGATGATGCCCTCATGCTCCAGGCGCAGCAGTGCTTCTCGCACCGGCGTGCGGCTGATATCCATCTCCTCAGCGATGGTCTCCTGGATCAGCCGATCACCGGGGCCTATGCGACCAGAGATGATTCGACCGAACAGCTGCTCGTACACCTCATCGGCGAGCCGGGTACGTGATCGAGGTATTCGCTCGAAGGTCAGCTTCGTCACTCGTGATGGTCCCTCTTGAACTGATCACAGCAGGACTTCTCTGAAACCCCCTTCAGTCAGGAGCTTGCAGATCTGGTCGTTACGAGTATTGTATACAAAGACTTCGAGTACTGTATACAAAGATTGTCGGATAGGGGAAGCATGTGCGGTATCGCTGGGCGCATACTGAGTAGTCCGGGCCACGTCGGAGCCCACCTGGTCGAGCTGATGCAGGCCCAGCAACACCGGGGGGCGGACTCCACCGGTTTTGCCATCTACGGTGAGCCCATCAATTCCGGGTTCATCGTCAAGGTCTTTCTGGAAGACAGGCAGGCGCTTGACAAGACCCTCGAGGAGCTTCGCCAGGTGTTGGTCCAGCATGGGGGCGACTTCATCTCTGACCCCACCTGGGACGACACGGGCCAGTCATATGTCTTCATCCGTCTAGTGGTGTCCAGGCCAACAGCCCCTATCAACGTCTGGGTCGACATCATCGACGCCTTGGCCGGAGTCGAGGTCATTTCTGTCGGCCGGTCACTGGAGATCATCAAAGACGTCGGTGACGCCACAACAGTTGCCGAGAAGCATCACCTGCGTGACCTCGAAGGCACCCATGGTCTCGGACATGCTCGGCTCGCAACCGAGTCCGGCGTTCTGCCCATTGCCAGCCATCCGTTCTGGGCCAGACCATTCCCCGACATCGCAATTGTCCACAATGGTCAGCTGACCAACTACTTCCTCTGGCGCAGACGCCTCGAGCGGTCCGGCTACCGGTTCTCGACGAATAACGACTCCGAGATGATCGCGGTGTGGATCTCGGATCAGATGAACGCCGGGGTCGAGCTCGATCAAGCCCTCCAGGCGAGCGTTGGCGAGCTCGACGGGGTCTTCACCTTCCTGCTCTCCACCGCGACCTCCATTGGGCTGGCCAAGGACCGGCTTGCAATCAAACCCATCGCAGCCATCGAAGGAGGGGGCGAGGTCTCCATGGCCACAGAGGAACAGGCACTTCGCAGACTTCATCGTGAGGAAGGTGAGATCGTGAACTACGACGGACCGAGCTTGGTGAAGGTGTGGCCGGCCCATACGGCGGGTTCGAGATGAGCGAACCAATGAACGTCGACATCAGTGAGCGGCCGATACGAGAGGTCAACAAGGAGATCAAGGCCGCCGTTGCCGATGGCCGAGACGTAGTGGCCACCAACACCCTGTCCAGACACAATCTCGGGGTCGGACTCTCGTCGGGTGGGACGGTTACGTTCTCCGGCAGCGTCGGCTACTACTGCGGGGGCTTGAACAACGGGGCCCACATCGTGATCGAACGAAACGCCGGATGGGGAGTCGGGGAAGCAATGGCCTCCGGCCACATCGAGGTAGGTGGCTACGCAGGGATGGCAGCCGGGGCGGCGATGCTCGGCGGGCTACTACACGTTCGAGGCGATGCTGGACCAAGAACAGGTGTAGCACTCAAGGGCGGAGACATCATCGTCGAGGGCTCGGTCGGCTTCCTCAGTGGCTTCATGGCCCACGCCGGCCGGATCATCGTGCTCGGAGATGCAGCCGACGCGGCCGGCGATTCACTCTGGGGCGGCGAGATGTGGGTTGCTGGCAATATCGGCTCACCGGGTGTTGACACCAAGATCGTCGATCCACCCGATGACGAAATGCGCTCGGTGGAGGAACTCCTGGCCGAGCACGACCTGACCGACCCGACACGATCGTGGAAGAAGATCGTGTCGGCACAGAATCTATGGCACTTCCATTCGAGGGATGCAAAACAGTGGCTGATGATCTGAGTCTCACAACCGACGACCCCACAGAGTTCAGGGATGGAGCAGTCGAGGGCCGCCCAGCAGGAGCACCCGCTTCTTATGACCGCGGCGATTCACCTCGCTGGACACCTGAATCGATTGCTGACATCCAGGCCAAAGCGCAACTCGGCCGATACCAGGTCAGGGGGTTCTCGACCTTCCAGGACAATCTGCCGAGCATGGATGACCTGGTATTCGTCCCCGCCACGATGACGAGGCTTCCTCTCGAGGGTTATCGGGAGGACTGTGTCACAACGACGGTGCTCGGTGACCGGCCCTCGCTCGTCGAGCGACCGATCGTGCTCGACACGCCGATCTACATAGCTTCCATGTCGTTCGGAGCGTTGTCTGCCGCGGCCAAGACCGCTCTCGGGCTTGGTGCATCCAGAGTCGGTTCGATGACGTGCACGGGTGAGGGAGGCATGCTCGAAGACGAGCGCGAGGCATCAGACACGCTCGTGTATCAGATGACTCCCTCGCGCTACATGCTCGACTTGGACCACCTGCGTCGTGCCGACGGAATCGAAATTGCTGTCGGTCAGGGCGCCAAGCCAGGGACCGGTGGCGTACTCCTCGGAATGAAGGTTTCGGAGCGAGTGGCAAACATGCGGACGTTGCCGGTGGAAGTCGACCAGCGCTCGACTGTGCGCCATCCGGACTTCCTCGGAGCAGACGACCTCAGGGTCAAGATCGAGGAGCTCCGAGAGGCAGTCGACTATCAGGTGCCGATCTTCCTGAAGATGGGCGCCACCAGGCCGCGCTATGACGTGGCCATCGCAGCCAAGGCCGGGGTTGACGTCATCGTCATCGACGGTATGGAGGGTGGCACCAACGCCGCACCCGAGCTCCTACTCGACCACACCGGCATACCCACGATCGCGGCCATCCCTGCGGCGCGGGAGGCGCTCGAGGACTGCGGAATGGCTGACGAGGTCAAGCTGGTTGCGGCCGGGGGTCTCAGAGGCGGCGTCGATGCAGCCAAGGCTCTTGCTCTCGGGGCGGACGCCGTCATGTTGGGTACCGCTGCACTCATCGCGATGGGATGCAACTCACCATGCTACGTAGACGATTATGTGGCCATGGGTACCTCACCGGGACGCTGCCACCACTGCCACACCGGCCTATGTCCTGTAGGGATACAGACCCAGGATCCCGACCTCGAAGCGAGGCTGGACGTTGAAGCGGGAGCCGAAAGACTCGAGAGGTTCCTGACCGCGGCCACGATGGAGATCTCACTGATGGCGAAGGCATGCGGCAAGTCGAGCGTCCACAACTTGGAGCCAGAGGACCTCAGAGCACTCACCCTTGACGCAGCAGCCTTCACCGGCGTCGAGCTGGCAGGAATCGACCGCCCATTCACCTGGTAGGGCAGGTACCAGCATCGCTCCCTAGTTTGACCGGTTGCTCTGGTCCGGGACAAAGATCGACGGATCGTCAATCATGTTGATGCTCCGGCTATGTTACTCAGGGTGAGGTTGGGGTGATGTTGTGGTGATCTTGGCGGAACGAAGCCGGGTCGACGGGCCGTCGGTTTGGGGCGAGGATGACGGTCCCCCCTTCCTGTCCGAGCCGACCGAGCGCGTTGACCATGAAGTCCCTCGTGCGAAGCAGCACCAGCCCGGCCTCGCCATGAAGCGTTTACGCCTCGCGACGCTGGTCACCGTGACATGCTTCGCAGTGATTGCGGTCGGGCTGGCCTATTTCAGCCGGTCGTTGGACCAAGCAGGGAG
>JAAETV010000698.1 GCA_024227975.1 Actinomycetes bacterium | reverse complement strand
GAGCGCTTCGTCGTCTTCCCCGGCTACGAGTGGTCGGGCAACACCTCTGTCGGCGGTGATCGCAATGTCTTCTTCGCTAGCGAGGGTCGGCCAATCCACCGGTCATCACACGCCCTTTTGTCCGACCGATCAGACCTGCACACCGACGCCCCAACTGCGGCTGCGCTGTTCGACGCCCTGGAGGACGAGGACTGTGTCGTGTACGCCCACGTCGGCGGCCGATATGCCGACATCGGCCAAGCCCATGATCCCCGTATCGAGACGGCCATGGAGATCCACTCGGCGTGGGGAACATTCGAATGGCTGCTGACCGACGGCTTCAGCCTCGGACACCGCTCGGGTATTGTCTGCAACAGTGACGGCCACAAGGGTCGCCCAGGAGCGAGCTATCCGGGAGCGACGACATTCGGTGCCTACGGCGGACTCACCTGCTTCCTCACCGATGACCTGAGCCGCGACGGCATCTTCGAATGCCTACGCCGACGCCACCACTACGGCACCACTGGTTGTCGGCTCCATATGGAGGTGACAGCTCAGTTTCCGGCCGGCGCCACCCTGTTCGAGCGCGATCCAGGCGCCTTCGCCGATCCGGTCACGCACCCGGTCACCGAGGCCATGATGGGTGACATCGTGCGCAGCGATGCCACCGAAGTGGAGCTCCGCTTGAGCGTGAGCTCCCATGGCCCGATCGAGCGCATCGAGGTCCGGAACGGCACGCGGGTCGAGCAGCTCCTCCGACCCTACGACTCCGAAGCGCTCGGCAACCGGATTCGCGTCATCTGGAGTGGTGCCGAGTACCGGGGCCGAGGCCGCCAGACCACCTGGACCGGGCGGGCTCGATTCACCGACTGTGGCATCCAGCGGATGGGCAAGATCAACGCCTGGAACCACGAACGGCGTCTCGAGACCAGCGGGGACGACACCGTCGAGTGGGACGCCATCACCACCGGCAACTTCGGTGGCTTCGACGTTTGGCTCAACGAAGGTGACGACGCTGTACTCGAGCTCACCTCCAACCACGGTCGCATCGACATGCCCCTCAGCGAGATTGGCTTGGACGATGTCGTGCTCGACGCCGGTGGTCTCGGTCGCCAGATCCGCGTCTTCCGACTGCCCGACGAGAACCCCCACCGTGAGATGCAGAGCAATGTCCGCATTCCCCTGCGACCACACGGTGACAATCCGCTCTGGGTCTGCGTAACGACCGAAGACGGGTTCCAGGCCTGGAGCAGCCCCATCTACCTCATCCGCTGAGGAGGAGGTAGACACACGACTCTGACAGCTCGCCCCTTGGTGACGGGGAACCACCATCGACCGGACGCGCTGAGTCAGGCTGATTCGGAGGGCTCGGGAGCCGAGAAAGGCAAGTCAGACACCGCTACGACCTTCATCCGGCCCCGATCGGTAGGAAGCAGTGTGCCGTAGTGGAGGCAAGGGCATCGTGATGTCGCCAAGCCTGGCCTCTGGCGATGCGGTGCGCTCCACGAACTGAGGCTCCCGTCATCAGAGCCTGATGGAAGTCAACAACGAAGTGCTCCAGTGAGCCGTCGGGTACCGGAGCAATCGGGGCGAACACCGTTGTGACGCCCAGCGACAACAACGCCGATGCCGTGCCTATCACCTCGTCAGTCATCGTCACGGCAGGTGTCGCTGCATCGCACGCGGTGAGAATCACCGTCGAGGGAACACCATCCAGACGCTCGAGGTCGTAGATGGTAAGTGGGCCATCAGCGAGGCTGAGGCTCGAGAACATCGGATTGTCGGACCGGAAGAGCCCATGAGCGGCGATGTGGGCCACATCAGCCCGCGCCAGCTCCGCCGTGACCCGCTCATTGCTTGCTTCCGAACCGGCCAAGACGGTAGCGGCCGGGTTGAGAGCCGCCAGCCGCTCGATTTCGATCTCGGCACCAGGAAGTTCTGGACCGCACACGAGCAGCACTCGCCGATTGCTTGGGGCCGTCGCTGTCGTTCGCCGGAACCAGAGCGACGCGCTAGGTGCGACACAGAAGTCACGATCACGCAGCCCGGGCAGCAACGACCAGGCGAGCCAATGCAGGGACCCGGTCGGCACGATCACGAGGTCGTCGTATGAGCGGCGGCCACGAAACAGGCCCAGCCGGTCGATCAGAAGCTCACTGAGCTCCGCCGCGTTGCGGGTCACATTGGTCTTGGCCCTCGGAGTGTGTTCAGACCCCCGCCGCAAAAGCTGCTGGAGCGACGCGTCGAGGAAGGTCTGGGCCTGCTGCACCGGTTTGAGGGGTCCAAGATCAACAAGGTCAGTGCGGCTCCGAGTAGCGACAATGGCGTGGAGGTGTTGCCGGTGCTCGATGTACTCGACCAATACACGGTGTCGGAGCTGGGATCGGATGGCTGTGAGGCTGGTTGGCCGAAACACTACGGGTTCGGCCTGGGTCCGCAAGGCGAGATCTGTTATTGCCCGCTCGATGTCGGCCGGACCGCTCGCCGCAGCTCGGAGCGAGTCGGGGGCAGTCAGCCGCTGGCCCACTTCTGACCGGAGACGGTCGAGCTCGAGAGCGATCGGGGATCCGGAGGGAGGCACGACCGGCGTCAGCTGAGTGACGGTTGCTCGCGTGCGTTCTGCCGCCCGGAACACCGCAGCCGGTGAAGCTCGGCGAAAGGCGATCTCGACTCCTGTCTGCGCCAATCCCATCGCCAAGGTCGTGGCCTCAACCCGGGCCGCCGTCGACCCCATCTGGGATCGGTATACC
Organism: Actinomycetes bacterium; assembly: GCA_024227975.1. The sequence continues at coordinate 6,145 of JAAETV010000698.1, read as the reverse complement.
TCGGCCTCATGCAGACCGGCCGCCACCGCCCGACTGGCCTTGCGGATGTCGCCGGCTGCCAGCCGGTACACGGCGTGAGCGTGCCAACGATTGATGACCTGCGCCGGCGACAAGCGACCTCGCAACGCCCGGGCAGTCGCCAACTCCCGTTCCGCTCGACCAACATCACTCCGTTGGGCGGCAAGCCGTGCAGCCCAGAATCGGGCATCCATTGACTCCACCGTCCACCCAGCCTGACCAAGCCGGTCCGCGGTCGTAGCGCAGAGCTCGACTAGTTGCGCTGGTGGCGTAAGCTCAGGCTCGCTCGTGACTGCCGCTCTGGCCAGCATGTCGACGTAGCCAGCCATCGCCGCCCACGACCGGCGTCCGAAATCGTTGAAGTCCCGTTCTGACTCCTTCGCCAACCGGTGTGCATCTGCCAGTTTGCCGTTGGCCAGACAGACACGAGCGAGAAGCAACCTGGCCTCGGCGAGGTCGACCGAGTTTCCTGTTGAGTAGAGGGCATCGACTGCACCTCGTGCCGCCTCTTCAGCCCCTGCCCCCAAGCCAGCAGCCAGCAGCGCGTCAGCGTGATCGGTGTGGAGAACGCGTAGCTGACGTGGAGCGTATGGAAGCCGGCTGTAGAGGCCACGAGCCCGATCGAAAGTGTCCAGGGCCTCGGCCAAGGCACCCATACGACCGAGGGTGAAGCCGAGATTGTGAGCGGCCATGGCCTCGAGCAGGATCAGGTCCTGACGGCGGGCGATTGATTCTGCCTCGGCGTAGTTGCGGCTGGCCTGGACCAGGTCATTCTGATACGCGAATAGCACGCCACGGTTGAGGTGCAAGCCAGCGACCGACGCTTGGTCGTTCTCACGCGCTAGTAGTGGCAACGCCTGTTGGTAGAGCTCGAAGGCTCGCCGATGGTTTCCCAGCCTCTGCTCGAACAAGGCCAACAGGTACTTGACCGTTCCTTCGGCCGCACCGGCGTCGAGCTTGGAGGCACGCTCGATCGCGGTGTGTCCGGCGTCGGTGTCGCCCTGCTGCAGCATTGTGATCGCCAGGTTGGCGAGTGCTCTGGCCTCAGCGGATGTCGATCCGATCTCGCGGGCCACCGAGATGGCGGTATTGAATGCCTCGGTTGCGCCGCGTATATCGCCGAGCTCATGAAGGGCCAGGCCTTGGATCCAATGGAGAAGGCTCGTTCGCTCCTCCAGGGGGCCTGATTCCTCCGCCAGGAGGCGCGCCGACTCGCTCAAAGCTCGACGAGGATCGCCATACCTTTGTGCCGCTAGTTCCAGGAGCTCGGAAGCCTCACCTGAACCCACGCCCGCAGCATACGAGAGGCCCGAAAGCCTGCTCAAAAGAATTATGCGAAATTGTCTATCAAGGAGTGGGCAGAGCCCTCTTAAGGAGTGGATCCACGAGACCACAGGGGTGTGCCATGACGTTACCCACCGACAAGCTTGGGAGCTGGGAGAACCGGGTGCGATTCAGCGCCGGACCCGACGGGTTCGCCTACCGGCCACGCGTCTTTGCCGCGCCGGCTACAGACGAAGCTGCGAACACGATCGCGGCCGTCCTTGGCAGCCACGTTGCATGTCAGAAAACGGGACGAACCGCCGTTGACTATGAGGAGTGGGCCTACAACGGCGACGTACTGCGGGCGGTCGAACAGCTGCGTTTGGCCGGCCTCGACAAGGCCCAGCCAGTCCATGTGTTCTTCGCCGATCACGCCCCCGGGGTGGAAGAACCCCGAGGCATCGGTGCGAATCCCGTCTATGCGAACCCGGTCTACGCGAATCCCGTCTATGCGAATCCCGTCTATGCCAACCCGGTCTATGCGAACCCCGTCTATGCCAACCCGGTCTATGCCAACCCGGTCTACGCCAACCCGGTCTATGCCAACCCGGTCTACGCGAACCCCGTCTATGCCAATGCAGATGGCCGGCTTGGGGGGAGCGTGACCCCGGTGTCGTTGACCCCAATGAACAGCCTGGTGTACCCCAATCCGGTCTACGCCAACGAACGCCTTCAAGATCGGGAGCTGGCACGACGTTATCGAGCTAGCGGCGGCCGACCAAGCCAGGCTCGCCCCACTACTCCAGTGAGCACTGGACCACCCACCGACGTCCTCGACGATCTGACGAACTGGGATGGGAACGCAGTGCGAGTCGCGGTCATCGATACCGGCCTCGCCAGCACTCTGACTGGGGCTATGAGCCCCTCCGAGGCCGTCGACGACTTTGACTGGGACGGAGACGGGTACCTCGATCCTGTCGCCGGTCACGGTACGTTCATCGCCGGACTGATCCGACGAGTCGCCCCAGAAGTTGCTGTTGGCGTTGTGCAAGCGTTGAGCAGTTTTGGCGATGGCGACGAGATGGAAGTCTGTTGCCAGATATCCGACCTCTGTTCCAGCGACATCCCCCCTCACATCATCAGCCTCTCTTTCAGCGGCTACACCCTCGAGAAGCCCAACATGTTGAAGAACGCCTTGAAGAAGGCGCAGAAAAAGGGCATCGTCGTTGTGGCGTCCGCCGGGAACGACGGAATCGATCGCGAAGCGTATCCAGCAGCATTTCCAGGCGTGATCGCGGTCGCCGCACTCGGGCCCGAGGGGCCGGCTGCGTTCAGCAACCACGGCGATTGGGTTGACGCTTGTGCTCCCGGCGTAGATCTGACGTCATTCTTCTTCAGTCAAGACGGCGACGTCGAGCGTGAATACGGCTATGACGAGGACAGCTTCAAAGGGTGGGCCTCCTGGTCGGGAACATCGTTCGCCGCACCGAACGTTGCCGGGGCCATAGCGCGGAGGATGGCTATCACACTACTTGTGACAGGCACGTTGCCGAGCGCCACCACCACGGCCGCCTTGCTCATCGACCAACCTGGATTGCTGCGCATACCGGGCTATGGGACCGTTGTGAATGTTGCCGGAGTGAGCCAGAGTTTTGAGTGGTGAGACTATGACGAGCCTTCCAAACGGCTGCAAACAGACCGCCGCCATCGCGGCGCCAGACTTGACCTTCACGGAGCTGGTAGCGAGCGCGCTCGATGGCGATGCCATTGCCTGGGAGTCCCTTGTGGATCGTCTGTCACGGGTCGCCTGGAAGACGATCTCGAACTACCGACTCAGCGCAGCTGACCGGGAGGATGCCTTCGCATCCACCTTCTACCGGTTATACGACAAGCTCCACACGGTTCGCCAACCCGAGGCATTGCCTGGCTGGATAGCCACGACCGCTCGCAACGAAGTCCACTCGATGCTGCGATCGCAGGGGAGGCTCATACCGATGGAGACGCTGCCCCTTCGACAGGTCACTGTGGATGAAGTCGATGAGCGGCTCCTGGACGACGAGCTCACAGCAGCCGTCCTCGAAGCGTTCGCGACGCTACCCGCCAAAGGCCAGGCCCTGCTGCGTGCGCTGACTGCAGTTCCCCCACTCTCGTATGAGACGATCGGAAGGCTCCTCGACATGCCCGTCGGATCAATTGGGCCCATGCGGGGGTCATACCTCAGGCAACTACGTGCGGCCTTGGGACCCTGGCTCGACGGAGAAGGACAATGACAAGGAACCCAGCCACCAACCGGGAAGACGTCGTGGAGCAACTCGTAGCCAACATGCTCGACCAGATCGAAGCTACCCCGCGCCAAGCCCTCGACCTTGCGTACAACGCCCGACAACTCACGGCACTCAACGAGGAACTGGCCACCCTCATCTTCGACTCCGGTCGAGAGGGTGACCCCGTCCTGACCCGAGGGTCCGAGGGACAAACACGACTGATGAGTTTCGCCAACGATCACCTCTCCTTGGAGCTGACTCTGCTCCCTGATGGGGTGACACTCGTTGGTGAGTTGGCCCCGGTGGACACCCGAGAGCTCGACATCGAGACCGACGGCGGTGACACCGTCACCATCGAGATCGATGAGTTCGGCCGCTTCCGGGCTACTACCGCGCCAGGCCCGATTCGTCTGCGCGTACCGGGCAGGCTCGTGACCCCATGGATCACACGCTGACACAGCAGCACCGCCGAGCACCCTGAGTATGGCATTACAGAGACTCTGATATTTCTGTTATCACGTGAGTGATGCGCGCCTCTATATATCAGAATCGAAGTTCGATTCGCTGGACACTCAAATAGGATATGACATGACAAGGATTCAGTTTCAAGGTCCTCTAACCGGAACCCTGAGGGCCAATCTAATCGACAACAACGGCGACCCAGCACGAGTCTTGGAAGCATCGAAGAACTTCGAGGTCAAGGTCAAATGGAAGGTAGACGTCCTCGCGGCCCAGATCCTCGGAGGTACTTGGCAGATCGATCTGTACGCCGAGTCCATCGGTGACGGATTCGAGGGTCAGCTGACCTACGACGACGTACCGGTGGTGGCGAACCAGCAGGCCTACCAGACGACCCTGGTAGTACCCGCAGGCAAGCTACAGAACGACCCTCCACCGCCCCCTCCGACCGGACGGATCTCCGGCGCATACAAGCTTGCGCTGGTTCTGAGCCACCGCAACAGCGCCGGTACCACCACCTGGATCGCCGGACTGGTCGAATTCCCGGTCGTCCTGATTCGGTAGCAGTTGGCGACTACGGCCCAAGCCCCGGGCGGACCCTCCAGCTAGGGAGTCACGATCGAAGCCTCGATCGTGACTCCGGGGAACGCAAAATGGTGATCGACCCGATCATCTCCTCTGGCCAGCACCTCACGGCGACGACGCTTTGAATCAATCAGTACACGGCGTCCGCACGGTGTCGACCCGGAACACTCAAAAACCTGGACGCCTTCACGCTCTTCACCCGGGACCATGTAGTGCACGTCATCCACGCTTCCTACGATACCACCCAACCAAAGATCGGCTACTAGCAAGGTACGCCCAATCATGTTCCATCGAGCAATAGGGCTGGCAACCGTCTCATGGCTATTGCGGTTGCCCCGAGCGATCATTGGCAGAGCTACATAGGGGTCATAGTGGACAGAGGGTGCCTGCGGCTCGCCTGGTCGAAGCCGAGTCAGGCAATGATTGCGTCACAGCTCGACGCTGTCTCCGTGATGACCTGACTCGAACCCGAAACAACTGGTCTCGTTGCCTTCACCCCGAGAAAGCCACTGACAGCAACCTCGATCTCGACTCCCAGGCGGTCGGGCATCTCCGCGATGATCGAAAGGGTGGGGCGCTGGGAACTCCAACCGGCAGACACCCTCAACTGCCCACCACGAAACAACCACAAGCCTGGCAACAAATCGGTGGCTTCTGTAGAGGCCCTGGACCCGTCACGACCAGGAGTGATGCTGGTCAGGCTGCCGCGCTGCACGCTGAGCCAGTGGCTCATACCGACTCAGAGCAAGCCGTCGATGACGCCAGCGTTGTGTTCGAACAGGTGAACCCAGCATGGGGCTTCTGCCGGGGCCAGCGCCACTCATCAAGATTCGGCTGCCAGGGCCTTCTCGGCGTCGATGGCGGCCGGGAACAACAGGTTGTTCTCTTTGTGGACATGGAGATGGGTGTCAGCCTCGAGCTCGGCCAGACCCTCGTAAAGCGCGTGGTAGCTGGCGCAGCCATCGTCTGGCACTCGAAAGGCGTTTGTGTCAGCCCGGAGCCGGCTGAGCAAGTCCCCAACATTGTCGTGATCGGCGGTCATCACCCCGATCGGGTTCGACAGGCTCCCGCAGTGAAAGCCAAGAGAGCTCTCGGCCGCAGCGAGTTCGCGGATCATCGGGAACAGGACTTGCTCCTCTTTGAACAGATGGGGTTCGAGATCATCCCGGATGTCTCGTACGAGCATTGCAAGGCCAGCCAATTCCGGATGGTTGTCGCCGTGCACGCCTGCCACCTTGTCGGCCAATGCCACCAGGCGAGGCAGAGCCTGGCGCAGGTAAACATGATGAGTCGCTTCGAGGTGGTCGACCAGCCCGTCCAAGCCATCCCATTCCGCCTCCGGTTGGCTGGTTGGGGTGGCATCAAGGGTCGCGATGGTCGTGTCGGGGTCGATACCTGCTTCAGCTATCGCGGTTCCCAGGGACCTGTGCCCGCCGCAGCAGTAGTCGAGGCCAAAGCCATCGAGCCGGGCCGCGAGCTCGGGGCGAGCTGTGACCAGCTCGGCCAAGGTGATGTTCGGATCAATGCTAGACATGGTGGGTCACTTTCTCTCGTGG
>JAAETV010000697.1 GCA_024227975.1 Actinomycetes bacterium | reverse complement strand
TCGAGGCAGTGGCGTCGGTGGCCCACGACGCCGGCCTGCCCCTCATGGTCGACGCCACCTTCTCAACTCCCTACCTGATCCGCCCCATCGAGTACGGGGCCGACATCGTCATGCACTCGGCCACGAAGTTCATCGGCGGTCATGGGGTCGCCTTGGGTGGGGTGGTCGTCGACGGGGGCCGGTTCGATTGGGTCGCCTCCGGCAAGTTCCCGACCCTGACCGAGCCCTATGCCGGCTATCACGGCCTCTCCTTCGCCGAGGAGTACGGCCCGACGGCGCTGGGGATGCGGGCCAGGGCCGAAGGGTTGCGCGATTTCGGCGCCGCCATGAGCCCGGCCAATGCGTTCCAGCTCATCCAGGGTTTGGAAACCCTTCCCTTGCGCATGGCCCGCCATGTTGAGAACACCGATGTGGTGTTGGAGATGCTGGCCAACCATGACGCTGTCAGCTGGATCAGCCATCCTCGGGTCGCTGAGCACCCCGATCACGAGCTGGCCAAACGCCTCTATCCCAAAGGGGCGGGATCGATCCTGAGCTTCGGGGTCAAGGGGGGCCGCCAAGCCGGCCGCACCTTCATCGAAAACGTCCAACTGGCTTCACATCTGGCCAATGTCGGCGACGCCAAGACCCTGGTCATCCATCCCGGCTCGACCACCCATCAGCAGCTCAGCGCGGAAGACATGGTGGCCTCCGGTATTGGAGAGGACCTGGTCCGCCTCTCGGTCGGGTTGGAGGATCCAGCCGACATCTGCGAAGACCTGTCACGAGCCCTGAAAGCGAGCCAACGATGATCTGTGAGGTCAACGGGCACCAGGCCCATGCCGCCACCGGAGGGGTCGATCTGGCCAACGACGAGGAGCGGGCCCAGTGGCCGGCCCTCATCCTCATCCACGGGGCCGGTATGGATGCCACCGTGTGGCAACTCCAGACTCGTTATCTGGCTCATCATGGCTTCCGCACCATGGCCGTCGACCTGCCCGGTCACGGCCGCAGTGAGGGCGACCCATTGTCAACGATTGGCGAGATGGCCGACTGGCTGGCCTCCTTCATCGAGGTCAGCGGTGAAGCACCGGCTGCCCTCGTCGGACACTCGATGGGCACGTTCATTGCGTTGGAGGTAGCGGCCCGGCGGCCGGACCTGGTGAGCTCGATCGTATTGTTGGGTACGGCCAACGCCATGCCCGTCCATCCCGACCTGCTGACCTCGGCCGATCAGAACCTGCCCGATGCGGCGGCCCTGATGGCGTCTTGGAGCCTGGCCAAGCCGGCCCATATCGGGCTCAACCCGACCCCTGGGCTGTGGATGCTGGGAGGAGCCCGGGCCCTGGTCGAGGTGAGCCAGGCGGGAGCCCTGGTCGCCGACTTCGGGGCCTGTACCAGCTACGACGGAGCGGCGGCTGCCGCCGCTGAGGTCAGCTGTTCGGTTGCGATCGGGGTTGGAGCTGGCGACAAGATGACGCCACCCCGAGCGGCGGCCAAGCTCATCGAACATCTCACCGACCCGACCGTTGTCGAGCTGGCCGATACCGGTCACATGATGATGGTGGAGAACCCCCGAGCCATCCGCAAGCTCCTCCTCGACGCCCTCCAACCAGCCTGAGCCCTGGTCCAGGTTCATGTCAGGTTCGACTTGTGTCTCGAACGTTTGTTCGATATAGTGGTGGGACGTTGCCTCCTTGGGGTGGCGCTCGCAGCGGTAGCTGCCTTTCAACTTGGATGTGATCCTGTCTGGCTGATCTGACGTCGCCGGGTG
>JAAETV010000696.1 GCA_024227975.1 Actinomycetes bacterium | reverse complement strand
CATGGCATGGAAGAGGTCAGGAGTTCAATTCTCCTTAGCTCCACAGCAGTTTTGGGAGGTCAGGTCAACGACTCTCAGATGTGGTGTCTCCCCGCCGCTTTTTGTCGGTGGTGCCCGGTGGTAGCCAACGAGGGGCGGACGACGAGTCGGGCTTGGTCCTTGGTGGGTGGCGCATGAGCGGTCGACGACCTAGTTCACGCTGGGTGTCAAAGGACGATGAGCCCCTTCCATTGGGGAGGCAACGGTCGTACTGTCGAGACATGCCCATCTCTGACGAGTGGGACTTCCTCCCACATGACGATGACCTCGACGAGGATGTCGAGCTGCCCGCAGAAGAGCTTGCGCTCCGCGTGATCGATCCTGACCATCCCGACGTGCGGGCACCGCAAGAATACCCTCGCCCCGTGCGGCAGCTGTTCCCCGATGAGGCTCGGGATCGGGAAGGACGCGACGACAAGGAGCACGATCTGGAGTACTTGCTCGAGTTACAGCACTACGCCTTCCCCGAAGAACACACTCGCTGAACCCGACGCCGGCCGTTGCGGTTTGGCGGATCGTTTACGGACCGACCTCGCTGCCCCGCGGTAGCTCCCGTTGAGCGCGGATGGGGCGGACTCGGCGACGTCCGGAGCCATAGCGAGAGATCGCACATCAGTCGCATATCCCGTTCCACTCCAGTGGGTACCCCTGAGCCTCAGGCTGCGCGGATCGGCCTGTCAGGCACGGTCTGGCACTAGCAGGGACGTTCCCCACACAAATGGCATGGAAGAGGTCAGGAGTTCAATTCTCCTTAGCTCCACGCAAGTTTGACCTGGTCAGGGACTATGTGCCCGCTGCTGGATCGGGTGGATCAGGTATCGATCGCACATCATGGGGGGCTCGACAGGTGTGCTGTTCCTGTGCGGTCCCGGTAGCGGGGATTCGTCGAGCGCCAACGAGCCCCGAACAACCACGGCACGACCAACGACTGCGGAGTCCACCTCGACCACGGAACTGGTCCTGGGCGGGCCCGACGCCGGACTCGTGTCGGTCGGCTCAGGGGCGTCCGCACTGGTCGAGGCCGAGGGCTTGCTCTTCGTGACGAACCGTAGAGAAGGGACCGTGTCTGTCGTCGATCCGGAGGGCAGGACACTGATTGCCGACATCGAGACTGGTCTTCAGCCTGAACGACCGATGACCGCAGCTGGACTCGTCTGGGTTGCCAATGGCGGTAGCGGCGACCTGTCGGTCATCGATCCACGGGCGCTCGAAGTGGTGGCCACGATCGACGTCGGTCTCAACCCGCGAACGCCAACGATGATTGACGATGAGCTCTGGGTGGCCAGCTTCGTCGGGGGGACCATGACCGTGATCGATCCGACGACCTTCGAGGTGGTCGAGAGCTTCGAACTGGGACCGCAACGATCCGGGGTCAGTCAGCCGGCGTTGGGAGAGACCAAGATCTGGTCCACGTTGTTCGACGAGGGGATGTTGGTTGGCGTCGATCCGGTCCGACGACAAGCGATCGCCAGAGTGGAGGTCGGACGCTGGCCCAGCCCACCGATCGTGGCGGAGGGCACGTTTGGGCCACCAATGACGACGGGAGACTCGTTGTTGTCGACGAGACAACCGGCTCAATCGCGACGACCATCGAAACGGGTGCCCGCCCGAGCGCTCCCGTATTCGCCGAGGGACTGATATGGGTGGCCAGTCTCGGCGGAGAGCTCACGGTGGTCGATCCCATGACGCTCGAGGCTGCGGCGACGATCGTTGACCTCGGTGAACGGGGGCCGAGTGCGGGGGAAGAGTTCGTGTGGCTGTCGGACAGCAATGCGAACGAGGTGGCGGCGATCGATGCAGCCGAGCTGGCGGTTGTTGAGCGATTCTCGGTCGGTACCAATCCAAGGACCCCGCTCGAATCACGCGGTGTCGTTTGGGTCCCCAGCTTTGACGACGAGACATTGTCGATCATCGAACCGGGATAGGCCATCCGCCGGCGAGGTGCAGGCCGATCCGTCACACGCCAGCCCTACGCCGAACCGGCCTCTTGGAGAGCGGTCGGGCGATCGGCAACGCTACCGCGCACGCATACACCACTCGGAAGATCCGGGCCCAGCCACGCCCAGCGTTCTCGGCCACGGAACGTCGAGGTGGCGAGGCTTTCGGGCACGCAGAAGCGCCTTGATTGTGGGTGCGGTTGGGTACAGTGCTGATGGCGAGGCGGGCAGAGGGACTCTCTTCGCTATTCCGCAGCCGAGGAGTCACGAGGCCCGTGGACTCTCGGCAACGCAGCCGCCCGGCTAGCTGGTGCCAGCTGGGCCAGAATCTCCCGAAGACTCTGTCTTCTCGATCATTTGGTTGAGCTTTCGCATGCCGAAGATTCCGGTCATCGCCAGCTTGATGCCCTCCGCTCCCAGGCCGTGAGGTGCGCCCTTCATGTACCCATAGACACCCCAGCCCACAATTGCCACGACAACAATAATCAGTCCGACGACCATGCGTAGACACCACCCTTCCCCTCTGGATCGACATCTTGACCCACCCGGGCTGACCCGTCAATCTCCTGACCTACCAAGCATTCCCGAGCCCACTCATCATATGTTGCCAGTGATTCCGAGTGGCTGAGGCGATCGGTAACGAGACGACCGAGCGCGGCCAACGTCTATCGACTCCCAGCCGGCCGCTCATCGTCACTCCGGGGGACTGACAGTCTCTGAGCCATGCGATGGTTGCGACATCGCTGGTGTCGACGGTTTGCTCGATGTCGGCGGTCACAGCCTGCTGGAGGCCGAGGTCTTCGAGCGGGGAAGCGGCGAGCGCCTGCATGGCGCGTCGTGCCTCGGAGAGACCGACTCGGGCGATCTGTTCGGCCTCGTTGAGT
>JAAETV010000695.1 GCA_024227975.1 Actinomycetes bacterium | reverse complement strand
GTCACCAACGGGACCGACGCCATCCTCGGCATGCTCTGCCTGGCCCTCCACGATGCTCAGCGCCTCCTCGTCCAGGCCGACATGATCAGCGCCATGACCATCGAGGGTCTCTTGGCCACCGATGGCCCCTTCGCCGCCGACCTACAGGCTCTACGTCCTCACCCTGGCCAAGCAGCCAGCGCCGCCAACCTCAGGACCATGTTGGAGGGCTCACCGATTGTGGCCAGCCACGCCACCGAGGATCCCCGGGTCCAGGACGCATACTCGATCCGGTGCACGCCAGCCGTCCATGGCGCAGCCCGTGACACGATGGAACACGCTCGACGGGTGGCCGAGATCGAGCTCGCATCAGCGATCGACAACCCGATGGTCCTGCCCGACGGGCGGGTCGAGTCTTGCGGCAATTTCCACGGCGCCCCCCTTGGCTTTGCCGCCGATTTCCTTGCCATCGCCATGGCCGAAGTGGGGGCCATCGCCGAGCGACGAATGGATCGCCTTCTCGACCGGGTACGCAACCAGGGCCTGCCGCCATTCCTGGCCCACGAGGTCGGGGTTGACAGTGGCCTCATGATCGGTCACTACACCGCCGCCGCCATGGCCTCCGAGAACAAGCGTCTTGCCGCCCCGGCATCGGTTGACTCACTTCCAACTTCTGGGATGCAAGAGGACCATGTCTCTATGGCCTGGAGTGCGGCCAGAAAGCTGCGCAAGGTCATCGACAATGTCCGCCGAATCATCGCCGTCGAATACGTCGTCGCGGCCCGAGCGATCGATCTTCGTCAGCCCCTCCAAGCGGCCACCCCCACTGGCCTGATGGTGAAACTGGTGCGCACCCAGGTCCCCGGTCCGGGGCCCGATCGGGTGGTCTCACCGGATCTCAGGGCCGCCGAGCAGCTATTGATGGCCGATGAACCAACCTCGGTCCTGACCGAGGCGGGTTTCGTCTTCCACTAGTACCTCATTGCTCCAGACCCGGGGGGTGTCCCGGCCGCGGCGTCTAGGTTTGCGTCACCGATCAGATCGAAGCGGAGAGCCCCTATGTCACGAGACCCCATCGCCGAGCTGGTGCATCTCTACGCCGACGCTGTCGTCAACTTCGACGGTGAGCAGTGGGGTGCTACTTGGGCCCCCGACGCCCGGTGGACTCTCATCCCCGGCCGGACTCAGGAAGGACGCGACGCCATCGTCGAGTTCTGGTACCGGGCGATGGGTACCTTCGACGCTGTTGTCCAGACCGTCTTGAACGGCACTTACACCCTCGACGAGGAAGCCGGTGCCGGATCGGGACGATGGCACATCCAGGAGTCGTTCCGTCGAACCAACGGTGAGGTCGGCATCCTGCTGGCCCACTATGACGACGCCTATGTCCTGGTCGATGGTCGCTGGTGCTTCGCCGAGCGCAGCCTCGTCGTCCACTACGCCGGACCTCCTGACCTGTCCGCCCCCTTCCTCAATGCCGGCGCCTGGGCCAAGAATGAGGACTGATCGTTCGACTTCGGGCGGGAAAGAGTTGTGCTAGGGGAGGACATGGACCGGGGTGCCATTGGGTAGCTCGCTCGGCATCTCCTCGGCGATGTGCATGGGAAGGCGGACACAACCATGGCTTGCCGGGTATAAGGGGACCGAGGTGGCCCCGTGGAAGGCGATCCCTCCGTTGAAGTACAAGGGGTTGTAGAGCCGGCCGATGTTGAGGCTCGACTCGCGCCAGCCACTGATCCTGCCGTTGATGTGGAAGCTGCCGGTGGGGGTGATCGAGCTACCACTGTGGTCTTCGTTGGCCCAAGGGACACCGCTCCCACTCGACGCATGGCTGATCAGAACCGGGACCGTCGATCCGGGGTCGTAGACCTTGACCAGCTGGTCCGACAGGTCGAACTCGACCCAGCGCTGGTCGTGATCCTTCTCGGGATGACCGATCTGGTTGTCAGTCAACTGCTCCCAGGCCATCTCATCCAGCGGACCCCAATCACCATCGACGGGGACTCCCGCCAGCTTCTCCAGCGCCCATACTGCGGTGATGGTTGCCGAACCGTATTCTCCGTCAATCGGGCCGGGGTTGAAGGGCCCACTGGCCAACCTCTTCTGCAGGGACTCCACCGCCTCTCCCTCGTCACCAGCGTGGAGTACGAGGCCGTCGTAGCGGTAGGCGAGCAAGGTGGCGACGGTCTCGGTGTCGGCGATCCCTGTCTCGTCCAAACCCATGAGGCCCTGGAACGCCTGGACCGCGACCCCTGTCTTGTGACCGTATGAACCATCCGGTGTACCTGGAGCGAAGCCGAAGGCGGATAAGCGCACCTGTAGCGACTTGACGTCGTCACCCCGGTCTCCAGGTCCGCTTGGAGCCAGGATGACTGGCTCCGGCCCGAGTATCGGGTCAGTGAGAACCAGCCCATCCACGATGGTGGAGGTCGTCACCTCTGGCTCGTTCGTGACGGTCGTTGTTGTCTCCTGGCTCGGAGCCGCCGTGTCACCAGTCGACCCTGATGAGTCGGTCGTGGTCGTCGAGGCGGTCGATTCTGACGAACCGGTCGTGGTCGTCGAGCCGTCAGCGTCGTCGGTCGAGCTCGATGCCGTTGAGCAGGCGGCACCAAGCAGCGCCATGGCCGAAATAATTGCTGCCATTCGAACGTTCATTGATTACTGCCCCCTCGCGCCGACCATGATCTCACGACTCTGGTCCCGAGGGAAGCGCGGCTCAGCATTCTTCTTGCCTGGTTTCGATCTCCCGCAGGGCCCGGAACCCCTCGACCGCGGTGGGAAAGCCGACGTAGACGATGACGGTGATCATCAGCTCCTCCAGCTCTTCCACGGTGACCCCATGGTTGAGGGCCCCTTGGAGGTGGAGTCGCAACTCGCTCGGCTTGTCCTGGGTCACCAGGGTGGCGCACACCACCAGTGACCGGTCGCGCCGGCTGAGCTGGGGCCTGGCCCACAGCTCCCCGAAAGCAAAGCGTCCGGCGGTGCCGGTGAACGATCCCATGGCGGCGTCAATTCCTCCCGGCGACTGGCCAAGGGTCAGCCGGCCCAGCACCTCCCGAGCGTCAGCACTGCGGCGGTCATCGTCTTTGGGTTCGGCGGGCGGGCTTGGTTCCAGACGCTCGACTCCGTCCATCTCAGCCAGGGAAGCCAGCGCTGTCGTCATCCCGTCGATGGCCCGCGGGAAGCCGGCGTAGCCAGCCAGCTGGACCATCACTTCCTCGATCTCGGTGCGGGTCAGACCATGGTTGATCGCCCTCCTGACATAGTCTTGGAGCTGATTGAGCTGATTCAGGGTGGTCAGAATGGTGACGACGATCAGGCTGCGATCACGCCGCGACAGCCCGGCCCGGGTCCATACGTCCCCGAAGGCGAAGTCGATGATGAATGAGCCGAGTGGGCCTAGTCGCGCCTCGGTGGCGGCTGCCGCCGCCTCAGCGTCGAGCCCATCCGCAGCCATTGAGCTCTGAACCTCGATCCCCGCCGCCCGGCGTTCCTGATGGGTCTTCTTGGCCATGGTGTGGCTCCCTAGTCGTGGCATCCCCTTGATCGCCTCGGCCCACTCTGCCATCACCACCCCTACCACTACCACTGGAGGCCGCTGAGTCAGAGGCTGATGGTCGGGACGGTCGGGTCCCCAACGGTCGACTCGATTCGCCAATGGCCGTCACGGCAGGGATGATCGACTCATGCTGACAGCCGATGACGTTCGCTCGAAGTTCGAGTCGATCCTGGAGCGGCGAAACGCCGAGACCCGCCTGACCACGATGGGGGCTGGATCCGATGATCTCGACGACGGCCGCTCCTATCTCGGCGCGACCGTTGGTGAGGGTTGGCATGTGCCCTCCTGGCCGGCGGCCTACGGGGGCAGAGACGCATCGGGCGAGGACCAAGCCCTGATCGGGAGCATCCTCCGAGAGTTCGTCGTGCCCGACCTCTACCCTTTCGTCATCGGCCTTGGCATGGTCGGTCCAGCCCTTCTGGCCCATGGAACCGAGGTCCAGAAGGATCAGTGGCTCCGCCCGATCGCTTCGGGAGCCGAGATCTGGTGCCAGATGTTCTCCGAACCCGACGCCGGCTCCGACCTGGCCAACGTCGGCCTCCGGGCCGAACGCGACGGCGACGAGTGGATACTCAGCGGCCAGAAGACCTGGACCAGCCGAGCCATGTGGGCCGAGTGGGGGATATGCCTGGCTCGGACCGACCCCGATCAGCCGAAGCACAAGGGGCTCACGATGTTCGTCGTCCGCATGGACGGCCCCGGGGTCGAGGTCCGTCCCTTGGCTCAGATGAACGGTGACACCCATTTCAGTGAGGTCTTCGTCGATGGGGCCACGGTGCCCGAGGGGTGGAGGGTGGGTGACATCGGCGAAGGCTGGCGAGTGGCGATGACGATCTTGGCTCACGAGCGAGCCGGCGGTGGTAGTAGGGGAGGCGGTGATGGGGCCTCGTCCGAGGTTCGACTCCCGACCTGGATGGCCGATCTGGTTCCTTTCGGGGTAGCCATCGACCCGGTCCGACGTGATCAGATGGCCGTCGTCCATGCCCACGATCTCGTTTCTCGCTGGACGGCCAGGCGAGCAGCTGACGAATCAAGAGGCGGAGCCCCATCGCCGGCGGGATCAGGGGCCAAGCTGCGAACCGTTCGGTCCTACAAAGGTCGCTCCTTCCTGACCAACCGGGCCGTCGGGCCCGAAGGCATGCTGAGCGACGGCCATGGTCATATCGAGACGATCACGGCCCCATCGATGTCGATCCGGGGCGGGACCGACGAGATCCAACGCAATATCTTGGGTGAGCGCGTCCTCGGCCTCCCCGGTGAGCCCCGCCTCGATCGGGACATCCCCTGGGCCCAGAGCCGCAAAGGTGTCATCTGAGGCCCCCTCAGCCTTCGGTCGAGGTATGGCCGGGGGCGAATCCGGTCTGACCCAGGGCCTCGAGCTCGGCTTCAGCTTCGGTGACGTCACCGAGCCGGCGCAGGGCCCGAGACCATCGCTCCATGATGAACCGAGCCTGTTCGTCGATGCTGGACGGGGTGGGCTCGAGCTCGGTCGATCCGTTGACCCAGGCTGCCCACTGGTCGGGGTGGAAACCGCTGCTCATGCGCGAAGTTCCGACCATGATCGTCCACTGGCCATTGGAGCCGTCGATGTTCACTTGCCGATCCTCGAAGCGGAACTCGCCCGACTGGTGGTCTGGCCCCCAGACATGGGCATTGGTGACGGTGAATCCCTTGGTCACCAGCCAGCGGGCCAGTTCGGCTAGAGCTGGTGGCATCGAGGTCAGGTCGAGCCCGGTCTCGGCTGTAGCCGTGAACCGAGGGGCCGGTCTTGACCACTCCCGCTTCTCTCCTGGCCATGCTGATGATGAGGGCGAATCAGTGAGTGGATCGGACACGAATGGTCGGGGTGGGAGAGCCTGCGAAGGTGGGGGAGGGGTGGCGGCCATCCAGGTGTTGGCGTCCCCGTCGGCTGGGACCACGATGGCCCGGACGGCCTTGTCATGGAGGGTCTGGCGGTTGCGGTCCCAGAGCATCCAGAGATGCCCGAGAACGAACACCTGGAACATGGCGAAGAGGCCGAATACCCAACGGCCGAGAGCGGCCCTGGTTGACAGGCACTCACCCGTTGCCGCCTTGACCACCCGTATCTTCATGGTCCGACGTCCCGCCGTCTGGCCCGTCGACACCAGGGGTCGAACCTGGATCAGGTACGAGATGGCGAGGAAGATGATGACGGCGATGGCGCCTAGAAGGAGCCAGGTCGACAACGTCGCATCGGAGACGATCTCGCACTGGTATTGGTGGCCGCCGGAGTCGGTGCACACAGACCAGACATAGTCGGTGCTCACCCAGCCGATACCGAGAATCGCCAGCAGGGGCGGCAAGAACCAGCCGATGACGAGCAGATGATCGATGGTGAAGGCGCCGAGGCGGCGTGCGAACGAAGCCCGGCCGACCCAGTACCGGTGGATTGGCTGAAGGGCAGGGGGTGGCGGGTCGGCGGCCATGACTGGCTTGCCCGGCATGGGCAGCGGAAAGGAAACCGGGGGATCGTTCTGCCCGAACAGGGCCGAAGGTAGCGACTCGGTTCCTGCTGGTGGTTGGAAGGTACGCCGCCGTTCGTACATGGCTACTACCGAAGGTACCACGTGACTACCGGACCGTCTCTGGTCCGTTCCGCCCTGTCGCACCCCCGCATCAGGGCTCGCTCCTGGCTGGTTGGGAGGCAAAGATGGCGGGGTGGATGACCTCGAAACCGAACTGGCCCGCATCGCCGATCGCGAACCCGTCGTCAAGGCCTGGGCCCATCGTCATGGTGACGATCACCTGAGAGTGGCCAGGCGTGGCCTCCCCGCCGGGCCTCTCCATGGTTGGAGCTTCGGGGTCAAGGACGTGATCGACACCGCTGATCTGCCGACCGAGCGAGGATCCCCGATCTACGCCGGACGACGCACCATGAGCGACGCGGCCTGTGTCGCCATGGCCCGTCGAGCCGGAGCTCTGATAGTCGGGAAGACGGCCAGCACCGAGTTCGCCCTGTTCAACCCGACCGTCACCACCAACCCGCATGATCCCACCCGCACCCCAGGGGGATCGTCGAGCGGGTCAGCGGCTGCCGTTGCCGACGGGATGGTGCGGGCCGCCTTCGGCACCCAGACCGTCGGCTCGGTCATCCGCCCGGCCACATTCTGTGGGATCGTCGGGTTCAAGCCAACCCGCCAGCTGGTCCCCCTGGCCGGGGTCGCCTCCTTGGCCCCCTCGTTGGACACGGTCGGGTGGATGACCAACTCAGTGGCCGATGCCCAGGCCGTGTTCGAGGCCATGACCGGCCGGGCAACGCCGCCAACCAGCCGGCGCCTCCGCATCGGCCTGTACCGATCCCACCAGTGGCCATCGGCCCAACCGGAGCAGGAAGCGGTACTGGCCGGCGCCGCCGCCCGGTTGGCCGATGCCGGAATCGAGATCGTCGACATCGACCCCTTGAGCCACCTCGAGCAGGTGTTCGAAGCAGCCGACCAGATACTCGACTATGAGATCGCCCGGGTGTTCAGCTGGGAGCGGCAACACCACCCAGATCGGATCAGCGCCCCGGTGAGCAAGATGCTGGCCCGAGCCGAACGGGTCGACGTCGATGTCGTCGGCTCCGCCCACCAGGTCATGGCTGAAGCCCGGCTGGCCCATGTCGACTACCTGGTGGCCAACTCCATCGATGCGGTGTTGACCCCGGCGGCCCCAGGCGAGGCACCCCCAATCGAGACGACTGGCGACTCCGTCTTCAATCGGATCTGGACCACCCTTGGTGTCCCCGCCATCACCCTCCCCACTGGGACCGGACCCCTGGGGCTCCCCGTTGGCATCCAACTGACGGGGAGCCAGTGGGGTGATCCCGACCTGTTGGCCGTCGCTGCCAATGTCGAGGCTGCAATTGGCTCACGGGTGAGCTGATGCCGGCTGCCACCAGTTCGAGCGAGTCGCCCCTAGCCGGCATCAAGGTCCTCGACGTATCGAGTGTGTTGTCTGGTCCGCTGGCGGCCATGATGCTCGCCGACCTGGGGGCTGATGTGATCAAGGTCGAGCCCCCTCATGCCCCCGACTTCACCCGGGGGATGGGTAACAGCCGGGGCGGGATGACGGCCTACTTCTACAACACCAACCGGGGGAAGCGGTCGCTGGCCGTCAATGGGCGTCACCCAGAGGGGCAAGCGATCCTGCGCTCCTTGGCTGACCGCTCCGATGTGGTGGTGCAGAATATGCGGCCAGGCAAGGCTGCCGGCATCGGCCTCGATCCCGACGTGTGCCTGGCCTCCAACCCCTCCCTCGTCTACGCCAGCATCAGCGGCTTCGGATCGACCGGCCCGGCCGCGGGGGAACCCGTCTACGACTATGTCATCCAGGCCGTCACCGGTTCGGTCGATGTCCAGCGCCACCATGAGACTGGCCAGGCCGACCTGACCCGCCATTTCCTGGCCGACAAGATCACCTCTCACGCCACGGTCGAAGCCATCCTGGGTGCCCTCCTGGCCCGTGAGCGCCACCCCGACCGGCGAGGCCAGCACGTCGAGGTGAGCATGCACGAAGCGAACCTGGCCTTCATCTGGCCCGATGCCATGATGCAGCACAGCATCGTCGGTCAGCCCGACGCCGAGACTGGCTATCCCGGCGACTTCTACCGGGTCTACCCGACGACCGATGGTGCCATCGTGTTGATGCCGATCATGGGCCCGGTCGACGGGATCTGTGTCGCCGTCGGCCACCCGGAATGGCTCGAAGACGATCGCTTCAACCCACTCGGTTTCGACTACCTCCACCTCTTCCAGGAATTGGTGGCTGAGATCGTCGCCGGCTGGTCGACCGAGCAGGCCCTGGCCACGTTCAGCGCCAATGATGTGCCAGCCGGGCCGGTCATTGGTCGGGGTGAGGTCCATGCTCACCCTCAGGCTGTCGCCCGTAATAGTGTGGTCGATCATCAGGTCGAGGGGTTGGGGGCGATCCGGTCGCCGCGACCACCGTGGCGCTTCTCGACCACTCCCGAACGACTCAACGTCGGCGCTCCCGCCCTTGGCGCCGACACCGTCGAGATACTGACCGAGCTCGGCTACGACGAGGGACAGATTGCCGCCCTCCAGGCCGATGACGTCATCGGCGCCTCCGACCCAGGCTCACGGCCCCGGTAGTCTCGTCCCCTGATGAGCACGATCCGACCAGCAGGTTCCGGCCACCCCGGGACCGCATCTCCCTTCATGCGCTCGATCGCCTCGCCCCGGGCGGGATTGGTGATCGTGGCGGCGGTCGCTCCCCCTGGCGATTGGCCAGCGAGCGACGGAGAGGTGGAGGCCAACCTCAGCCATGCCGCCGGATGGACCTGCGAGGTCCGCCGTGACGACATCCTCCTCGTCGATCCCTTGGGGGAGGGGGTGGTCAGGGCCCCCTTGCCCAACTTCGGCGAGGCCTGGCTGGAAAACGTCCGCCACGACCGTAGCTGCGCCCTCTACTTGGCCCCACCGGACACCGACGCTGGGTTCGCTGAGCTGACTATGGCCTCCGCCGCCAACATCGGGGCCCTGCGAGGGGCGACCGTCCGCACCTCAATCGCCGCCGACTTTGGAGCATCCGATCCCGTCGGTCGTAACCAGCCCTGCCCCTGCGGATCCGGGAAGAAGTACAAGCACTGCCACGGCTGATCGGTCTGGCTGGCCATGCCCTGTTCTGGCAGGCTCATTGTGGGCCACTAGCGCGCCCGAAGCAGGAGAGGGAGCTGGCACATGCGTCTCGGATTCATCGGAGTTGGGAATATGGGAGGGCCCATGGCCGGCCATCTGATTGGAGCGGGTCATGAGGTTGGCGTCTACGACCTCAGAGCCGAGTCGGTTGACCCTCTGGTCGAGGCTGGAGGTCGCAGGGCCGTCAGCCCAGCCGATACCGCCGACGGAACAGAGGCGGTCCTGCTGTCGCTGCCCAAGCCGAGCGATGTGGAGCTGATCACCACCGCCGACGGTGGGCTGTTCGACGCCATGGAGGCTGGAACCACCATCCTCGACCTGACCACCAGTTCCCCGACCGTGAGCCGAGAGCTGGCCCGCCAGGGTGGCGAGCGGGGCGTCTCGTTTCTCGACGCTCCGGTCTCGGGCGGGGTCCGCGGCGCCCGCAAGGGCACCCTGGCGGTGATGGTCGGCGGACCCGAAAACGTGTTCGCCACCTATGAGCCGGTGCTGGCCGCCTTCGCGGCCAAGGTCGTCCACTGTGGTGATGTGGGTGCCGGCAACGTGGTCAAGCTCGTCAACAACATGTTGGCCTTCATCAACATGATGGGAGTGACCGAGGGGCTCCTGCTCGGGACTCGGGCCGGAGTGGATCCGATGGTGCTGCGAGAGGTCATCCAAGCATCGAGCGGGGCCAGCTCGGTGTGGGACGGGGCCACCTTGGCCATCCTGCGAGACAGGCTGGCCCCCTCGTTCACCACCTCCTTGGCCAGCAAGGACATTGGGCTGGCCGTCGACCTGGCTCACGAGCTCGACGTTCCGGTCCCCATGGGGGAGCACACCCACGGCCTTCTCGCCGACTACCGCGACAATGGCTTCGCCGACGAGGACCTGTTGGCTACTGTGCGGGCCTTGGAGGAGCAGGCCGACTTCATCGTCCGCGGTCTAGCTCCCCGCCAGGACTGATCCCAATGCTGCCCCTCGATCACCTACTCGTTCTCGATCTGACCGCCTTCCGGGCTGGCCCAACCGCGGTGCGACAACTAGCCGACTGGGGGGCCAGGGTCATCACCATCGAGCGACCAGCCGATGACGGGGGCCAGGGTGCCCTCGGGGCTCGTCTCGGCTCTGACTTCCAGAACCTGCGTCGCAACAACGAATCACTGACCCTTGATCTGAAACGGCCTGAGGGCAAGGCCGTGTTCCTCGAACTGGTCGGCCGGGCCGACATTGTCATCGAGAACTTCGCTCCTGGGGTGACCGAGCGGCTGGGAGTCGACTGGGAGTCGCTGCGCACCGTGAACCCGCGCCTCATCTACGGCAGCATCTCCGGTTTCGGCCAGGTCGGGCCGTGGTCCCGCCGTCCCGGCTATGACCAGGTGGCCCAGGGCATGTCGGGTCTGATGTCGGTCACCGGGTTGGTTGGTCAGGGGCCGGTGCGGTCGGGTCACGCTGTCGCTGACAGCTCCGCTGGCATCTATCTCTCGTTCGCTGTTCTATTGGCTGTGATCCGCCGGGAGCGGACGGGAGAGGGGTCGTGGGTCAGGACATCGCTGCTGGAGTCGCTGATCGCCATGATGGACTTCCAGGCCGCCCGGCCGCTGATGGAGGGTGAGGTCCCGGCCCAGCAAGGGAACCACCATCCGACCGTGGTCCCGATGGGTACGTTTCCAGCCTCGGACGGGGTGTTCAACCTCGCCCCCGGGACCAATGCTCACTTCCGAGCACTGTGCGGTGTGCTCGACCGTCCTGATTGGGCCGACGACGAGCGCTACGCACGCCCTGGATCAAGGCTCAAGCGGCGCCAGGAAGTCAACGACATGATCGCCGAGGTCACCGCAACCAGGCCGGCCAACCACTGGATCGATGCCTGCCAAGCCGTAGGGGTACCAGCGGGACCCGTCCTGGATCTCGCTGAGGTCTTCGCTCACCCCCAGGTCCAGGCCCTTGGATTGGCTCAGCCGGTTGAGCATCCAACGTTCGACGATGCTGCCGTCGTCGGCCAGCCGGTGACTTTCAGCGATGGGCTCGGTGACCGTGGGGTGAGGGCCCCAGCCCCTGCCCTGGGTCAGAACACCGACGCCATCCTGGCCGAGCTCGGCCGCAGTCCGGCCGACATCGAGGCCCTGCACGCCGACGGCATCGTCTAGGCCGCGAGACGGGCTCTGGGGGATGTCCAGGCCTATCAACGACCATCGAAGTCCGGTTGGCGTTTCTCCCGCAAGGCTCGGATCCCCTCTCGGTGATCATGGGAGCGGATGGTGGCGGCGGCCCCGACGTCGATGGCGGCCCAGTCGGGGTCGCCACCGGCGATGTCGTTGATGGCCCGCTTGGTGTTGGCGATGGCCAGGGGGCCGAGGGCTTCGATGGAGGTTGCCAGTTCGTCGACCCTGGTCTCCAGCTGATCGGGGGCGACCACCTCGTCGAGATAGCCAATACGGACGAGCTCGTCGGCCGGTACTGGTTGGGCGGTGAGGAACATCCGCTTGGTCGGCCCCGGCCCTATCCGGGTCACATAGCGACGGAGGCCACCAGAGTAGTACTGGAGGCCGATACGGGCGGCCGGCATGGCGGCCACACTCCCCTCGACCCCGATACGGAAGTCGCAGGCCAGGGCCAGATCGGTTCCACCCCCGTGGACCGACCCGTTGAGGGCACAGATGGTAGGCGGCCGCAGGACCTCCAACCGGTCGCAGGCCTCACCGAAGCTGACCTCGCGCTGGGGTTCGGCTTCTCGGCTGTCAGCGTCACCCAGTGCTCCGAGGTGATAGCCAGCGCAGAAGACAGGACCTCGGGCCGTCAACACGACCGAGCGGATCGCCTCGTCAAGGTCGATGGCCTCGAAGATCTCGAACAGGGTGACCAGATCGGGCGGTTCGATCCGATTGCGCTTGTCCGGTCGGTGGAGCTCGACCCGAGCACGATGTCCGTCGACGGTTAGCGTTGGCTCACCCATGGGGTGGCAGCCTAGATCGTCGCCAGGGTTGGCTCGACGTGGGGTTACTGGTTCAGCTCGAAGATCGCTTCGATCTCGACCGCGATGTCGAAGGGCAGCTCGGCCATTCCGACGGCTGAGCGGGTATGGACGCCGGCCTCGCCGAACACATCGTGGAAGAGCTGGGAGCACCCATTGATCACGGCCGGGGTCTGGTTGAAGCCTGGGGCGCAGTTGACCATGCCGAACACCTTGACCACTCTGCTGACGGCGTCGAGCGAGCCGAGCTCGGCCCGTACTGAGCGCAGTATCTGCAGACCCGTCAGCCGAGCTGCTTGCTGAGCTAGTTCCAAGTCGACGGTGTCACCGACCTTGCCTGTGATACTGGTCCCATCGCTGGCGACTGGACCGTGGCCACCGACATGGAGCAGCCCGCCCGATCTCACCGCGGAGACATATAGCCCCGCCGGCGGGTATCCCTCCGGGAGCTCGATACCAGCCG
>JAAETV010000694.1 GCA_024227975.1 Actinomycetes bacterium | reverse complement strand
TCACGAGCGGCGGGGGCGTTCGTCGTCCTGCGCTCGGGCGTACCGCTCGTATACCTGGAACGGGGCGGTCGGAGCCTGGCCCTGTTCGAGGGGGCGACCAGCGACGAGTCTTGGGTCGAGGCATTGGCCCAGTTGGCCGCCTCGGGTCAGGTTCGAGCGATCGAGGTCCAGAAGGTCGATGGTCGACCGATCGCCGATTGCCAAGACATCAGCGATCTGTTGCTGCAGGGAGGTTTTCGATCGGGATACCGCGGCCCGATCCTGCGTCCTTGAGATAGGCGATCCGGAACACATCTCCATCACTGTCAGCTCACAGCCTCAACCACCAATAGAATCATCGGACACCATGGCTTCCTCCCTCGGCCAGGCCGAACGCCCCCTGATCTCTGCTGTCGTCGGTACCGGCGCCATCAGCAACGAGCACCTGTCGTTCCTTGCTGGTCGTACGGCTGCTGGCGATGTCTCGGCCATGGCTGACCTTCGGGCCGTGTGCGATCTGTCGCCCGCCGCCGGTCGCTATGCCGCCGCCACCTTCGGTGCTGCCGCCAGCTACACCGACCTGGAGGAGATGCTGGAGGTCGAGAAGCCAGACGTTGTCCACGTCCTCACCCCGCCCGCCACCCATTTGGCACTGGCCACGATGTGCCTCGAGGCGGGGGCAAACGTGATCTGCGAGAAGCCCATAACGATCAACCGCTCCGACCTGGAGAACCTGCTGGCCACGGCCGAGCGCTGCAACCGGCAGATCATGGAGAGCCACAACTACCGGTTCAATTCTGCCATTGGTGAGATCTCGGCTGCTATCGCGGCCGGGGAGCTGGGGACTGTCCGTGAGGTGACGATCCGGATTGCGCTCCCGATCACCGATCCCGAGGGCCGTTTTGGCGACCCGAACCTGCCCAGCCTCCTTCACTGCCTCCCCGCCGGTGTCATCCATGATTTCACAACCCACTTCAGTTATCTCTTGATCCATCTGGCTCCCGGAGTGGTCTATGACCGGGTGGCGGCGGCCTGGAGTCGTCACGGCGACAACGAGCTGTTCTCCGTCGATGACCTCGACGCCCTCCTCGTTGGCGAAGGGCCAAACGGTGCGGTCCACGCCCGACTTCGTTTCGACGCCCGCAGCGCCCCCGACACTTTCACCGTCACGGTGCGAGGCAGCGTAGGGTTGGCCGAGACCGACCTGTTCCATCCCTACCTGCGCATGGTCCGTCCCCGGCTCGGCGGCTCCAAGCTGTCGCCTATCGTCAACAACCTCGTCAACGGATCAAGCCTGGTCAAGTCCGGGGTCCGCAACCTCGGTCACAAACTGCTCCAACAGGGCCCCTATGAGGGCCTCCACAAGATGCTTGATCTGACCTATCGGGCTCTCGTCGCCGGAGTCGAGATGCCGGTTTCGCCCGAGGACATGCTGGCCGCCTCGGCCCTGGTCGACTCCTTGCTTGACGACAAGGCGGCACTGTGAGAATCCTGATCACGGGAAGCACCGGCTTCGTCGGTCGCTATGTCATGGCCGATGCCCTCCGGCGGGGTCACAAGGTCCGGGCTGTCGTCCGGCCTTCCAGTTCGGGTTCGGCGCTGGGATCTCTGCTCGATGACAGCGCCCTCGAATCGGTTGGTGTCGATCTCCGATCGTCAGACGGGCTCGATGAAGCCCTCGACGGGGTCGACTGCGTCATCCACCTGGCTGCGGCCAAGGCTGGTGACTTCTACACCCAGTTCGCCGGCACCGTCATAGGGACTGAGAACCTGTTGCGAGCCATGAGCACGGTCGGAGTACGCCAATTGGTCGGGGTCAGCACCTTCTCCGTCTATGACTACCTGGCCCTGAAGACGGGTGAGTTGCTCGACGAGGAATCACCGATCGATCTCTCACCCACCCATCGTGACGAGTACTCCAGGACCAAGCTGCTCCAAGAGGAGCTGTACCGTGAGTTCGGCCAGGCCGAAGGCCACAAGGTCGTCATACTCCGTCCCGGGATGATCTACGGTCGCCACCATCTGTGGCATGCCCTGCTCGGGGCCGAGCTCGGGCCCTTCTTCCTCAGGATCGGATCACGGGCCACCCTCCCCCTGGCCTACGTCGAGAACTGTGCTGAAGCCATGGTCATGGCGGCCAAGCAGCTGGCCGACGAGCCGAGTCGACTGACAGGCCAGACCATCAACATCATCGACGATCACCTACCATCCCAGGGCGCCTACATCGAAGCCGTATCCAAGGTCATGGACCCACCGTCGTCGATCAGGGTGCCCTGGTTCGCGATGCAAGCCGCCGCCGACCTGCTCGACAGGGGTAACGACATCGTCGTCGGGGGGCGAGCCAAGTTCCCGGGATTCATCGTCCCCGATCGACTCCATGCTCGGTTCAAGCCCTTGCGATTCACCAACGCCAAGGTCAAGAGGATCATGGGTTGGTCACCCCGCTATGCGATGGCTGAAGCCATCGAGCGCAGCGCCAGTGGCGATGACCTGCTGGCCATCGATTCCGACCGCTGAGTCCTGATGGCCAACTCGGAATGACTGGGTGCCGATGACCCTACCTTCCGTTGCCTATCTCACGGGGGAGTACCCGCGGGCCACCGACACCTGGATCCAGCGAGAAGTCGCCTCGCTGCGTGAGCTGGGAGTCAGCATCGACACCTTTGCCGTTCGCCGCCCGGACGATGAGCAGATGGTCGGCCCCGAGCAACGAGCCGAGCTGGAGGGTTCGACCTACCTCTATGAGCAGCTCCGATCGCCCCGTCTGGTGTCGGCTCATCTCGGCCTCCTGGTCCGATCCCCCCGCCGCTACCTGCGTGGACTCCGGCTCATGGCCTCGACCCGGCGGCCGGGGCCCGGCGGGTTTGCCTATCAGCTCGTCTACTTCTTGGAGGCGGGGTTGTTGGCCTCAGCCGTTCGCCGGCGAGGGCTCGACCACATCCACAACCATTTCGGCGACTCGAGCTGTACTGTCGCCATGCTGGCAGCTGAGGTTGGAGGGTTCAGCTTCTCGTTCACCCTCCACGGTCCCGGCATCTTCTTCGAGCCATATACCTGGCGTCTCGACGAGAAACTGGCTCGCGCCGCGTTCTGCTCCTGCATCAGCTACTTCTGTCGCAGCCAGGCCGCTATCTTCGCCAACCCCGGAGACCAGGATCGGCTCCACATCGTGCACTGTGGGGTCCGGCCCGACGATCTCAGCACGGTTGAGCACCAGGGTCTCGGTCGCGAGCTGTTGTTCGTAGCCCGTCTGGCCGAGGTCAAGGGGGTACCGGTCCTGCTCGAAGCGATGGCCCTGGTGGCCAAGACCCATCCCGACGCCCACCTGACCATTGTCGGTGACGGACCGGAACGGGCTCGATTCGAGCAGGTGGCACACCAACTCGGAGTCGACGGCAAGGTCACCTTTGCCGGCTACCAGGCCCAGGCCGAGGTCAGTGCCCGGCTGGCCGAAGCCGATGTGTTCGTCCTGCCGAGCTATGCCGAAGGGGTCCCCGTCACCCTGATGGAGGCCATGGGTTCCGCCTTGCCCGTCGTAGCAACCCAGGTCGGTGGGGTGAGCGAGTTGGTCGAGGAGGGCGTGAGCGGCTACATCGTCCGTCCCGGTGATCCTGACGCCCTGGCCGGTCGACTGATCGCCCTGCTCGGCGATCATCGGCTTCGCCAGCGTTTCGGTGACGCCGGTCAGGCCAAGGTCGAAGCCGAGTTCTCCAACCTGACCGAAGCGGCTCGGCTGCTGACCCTGTTCACCAACACTGTTGCTGGCTTGCCTAGCTCCGTGCGCCCCCAGGTGGGGGCGACCCGCACTGACGGGTGGCTCGACCGCTAGGAGTAGCTGGAGATCCCCGTGGCGACGAGAGGGCGGCCGAAGAGGGCGCAGAGGTTTGGGTCTTGTGACTCTGTTTGGTGGCCGTCGCACCGGTGATGATGGGCCCATGACGGCACAGCCACCCTCTGATCCTGAAGCAAACGGCCCCCAGACCTCGGTTCAAGCCCTGATGACGAGGGCCGTGGCCAGGATCGACCCCCAAGCTCGCCTTTTTGAGGTCGCCCAGAAACTGTCGGCGGTCGAGGCTGGAGCCTTGGCCGTCGGTACCACCGAAGCTGTGATCGGCATGGTCTCCGAGCGAGATGTAACCAGGGCCTACGGTCGAAACGATGATCCTGATGTCGTCGCCGCCGGGGACATCGCCTCGACCGACATCCTCTGGTGCCGCCCTGAGGTGAGCGCAGCCGACGCCGCCCAGATCATGTGCGACCAGGGGGTGCGGCACCTCCTGGTTGGTGACGCTACCAATGGCGACCTCCACGGCATCGTCTCGGCCCGAGATCTGATCGAAGCCCTCATCGGTTCCTGACCCGCTCGTCTCCCGCCGCGGCCAATTCAGATCCGGTTGGCGCGGTAGTACTCGATGAGGGCGTTGGTCGACGAGTCATGTTCGAGGGTTCGTCCGTCGTCGAGCTCGGGTTCGATGGCGGTGGCCAGCTCCTTGCCCAGCTCCACCCCGAACTGGTCGAAGGAGTTGATGTCCCAGATCGCGCCCATGGTGAATACCCGGTGTTCGTAGAGGGCGATGAGGCGGCCCAGTGTCTTCGGGTCGAGGCGTTGGCTCATGATCGTGGTCGTCGGGCGGTTGCCGCTGAAGAAACGGTGGCGGTCCTCGTTGGCTCGACCGAAGGCCAGAGCTTCGGTCTGGGCGAAGAAGTTGGCCATCAACCGATCATGATGCTCACCCGAGGCGACGGGGCCGACCGGGCTCGGTTCGACGAACCCGATGAAGTCACAGGGCACCAACCTGGTCCCCTGATGAAGGAGTTGGTAGAAGGCGTGCTGACCGTTGGTACCAGGTTCGCCCCACACGATCGGCCCGGTGTCGTAGCTCACTGGCTGGCCGCGGTGATCGACCCCCTTGCCGTTCGATTCCATATCGAGCTGTTGGAGGTAGGCGGCGAAGCGGGCCAGGTGCTCGGAGTAGGGGAGTACGGCGTGGGATGCCGCTCCCCAGAAGTTCGTGTACCAGACTCCCAGGAGCCCCAACAACATCGGCAGGTTTCGCTCGGGGGGAGCGGAGACGAAGTGTTCGTCGATCTCACGCATTCCGGCCAGGAATTGGTGGAACTCGTCGGGCCCGATGGCAACCATCAGTGACAGGCCGACGGCTGAGCCAACCGAGTAGCGTCCGCCGACCCAGTCCCAGAAGCCGAACATATTGGCCGTGTCGATCCCGAACTCGGCTACTCGGCCGGCATTGGTCGACACCGCGACGAAGTGATCGGCCACCGCCTCGGCCCCTAGCGCATCGATTAGCCAGCGGCGGCCCGAGCGAGCATTGGTCAGTGTCTCGATGGTGGAGAACGTCTTCGAGACCACGATGAACAGGGTGGTCTCGGGGTCGAGGTCGATCAGGGCCTCATTGATGGCGGTGGGATCGATGTTCGAGACGAAGCGAACGATGAGATCGCGCTGGGTGTAGGGGCGCAGGGCCTGGTAGGCCATGGCCGGGCCGAGGTCCGAGCCTCCGATCCCGATGTTCACGATGGCCTTGATCGGCTTCCCCGTGGCTCCCCTCCAGGTCCCTTCCCGGACCGAGGTGGCAAACGCGGCCATCTGATCGAGGACCTGGTGGACTTCGGCCACCACCTCTACCCCGTCGACTACGAGAGGCTGATCTGCTGGCCGGCGCAGAGCCGTGTGCAACACGGCCCGGCCCTCGGTGGTGTTGACGGCTTGCCCGCTGAACATGGCGTCGCGCTTGTCGGCGATGCCTGCCTGCTCAGCCAGATCGGTAAGCAACTCGACCGTTCGAGCCGTGATCAGGTTCTTGGAGAAGTCGACCCGCAGCCCGGCCGCTTCCACCGTGAACGACTCGGCTCGCCCCGGGTCAGCTGTGAACAGTTGGCCGAGTCCGATGTCGGCCAACTCGTCGGCGTGAGTGGTCAGGGCCGACCAGGCTGGACCATCGTCTATCAGGGGGACGGGTAGGGGCGAGACCATGGGCCCGAGAGTAGGTCGATCATGGGCCGAAACATCGGGTCGGGCCTGAGGGCCATTGATGGTGGCAACCCACCAGCGCGGTGTCACCCACCTGCACTGGTGTGCCGTCCGGGCACCTCGAGATTCTCGGGGCGGCAAGACTTGTCACAGAATCATGAGTTGCAGGCCCCAAGAAACTAGGTTCCCGGGTATAGGAATGACTGGCTGATCAGGGGGAAAGAACATGGAGGCTCTGATGAGTGTGCTCGCCATCGTCTACATCATTGCCCTGCTCGGAAACCGAGAGATGGCCTAGGTGAGAACGGCAATACAGATCAGCGGCGACATTGCCTCCTGGTCGGAGGGAGTCGACTTCGTGGTCGAAGCCGAACGGCTTGGTGTCGATATGGTCTGGGTAGCTGAAGCCTGGGGAGCCGATGGCCCCTCAGTTCTCGGGTATCTGGCGGCCCGAACTGAGCGGATGACACTCGGCTCGGGGATCCTCCAGCTCGGGGTCCGCTCGGCTGCGATGACGGCCCAGACCGCGTTGACCCTGGCCAAGATGTCGGGAGACCGATTCATCCTGGGGCTCGGGGCTTCCGGACCCCAGGTGATGGAGGGGCTGCACGGAGTCGCCTTCGCTCATCCCCTCGGGCGAATGCGCGAGACCATCGACGTGATCCGTCAGGCCTTTGCCGGGGATCGGATCTCCTATGACGGTACCCATTTGAAGCTCCCTCTCCCGGCAGGAGAGGGCAAGGCCTTGCGGCTCTCGCTGGAGCCAAACGACCAGATCCCGATCTACCTCGCCACCCTCTCACCGAAGCTGTTGGAGCTGACCGGTGAGTTGGCCGATGGTTGGGTTGGGACCAGCTTCATCCCTGAGGGCTCAGACGAGGCCTATTTTCATCACCTCCGCCTCGGGGCCGAGCGAGCGGGCCGAGACCTGAGCGCCATCGACATCTGCCAGGGGGCAGAAGTGGCCTTCGCTCAGGATGAGATCGAGCTCGAGGACATGATCGACGCCAGACGTCCGGGTTTGGCCTTCAGCCTCGGGGGAATGGGATCGGCAACCACCAACTTCTACAACTCGGCCTACTCCCGTCAAGGGTTCGCCGAGGTGGCGGCTGAATCACAGCAGCTCTGGGTCAGTGGTGACCGGACCAGGGCGGCCGCTGTCATCCCCGATGAGATGGTGTTGGCCACCACTCTCATCGGCACCGAGGAGATGGTGGCGGCCCGTCTCGCCCTCTGGCGAGAGGTTGGCGTCGACACCGTTCGTCTCTATCCGGCCGGGGACAGCCTCGACGAGCGCCTCACCACCCTGGGTAGAGCCCTCGACCTCATCCCGCGCTCGTGAGTCGGGAGCTTCGGGTCAGGAGCCGGGCTTGATCCCGTTGCCGGCGGCCAAGGACTGCCCCTGGCTGACCAGGTCGACAGTCGGAAGGTCGCCGATATTGGACAGGGGGAGCCAGGCCGCGTCCGCCGAACTGCCGTCGATCTCGATCACCTGTGGAGTGCCCTCGGCGGCCATCCGGTAGATGATGCGGACGATGTGCAGTGTTGCGAACCCGTTGAACTCGCTCGGCTCGTGTACGGCGGAGTCGATTCCGAGCTGCTCACCTATCGATCCCTTGAGCCCGGTCTCCTCGTAGAGCTCTCGGTGGAGAGAGTCCTCTGGGTGTTCGCCCCACTCGACGTCACCTCCCGGCAGGGTCCACTGGCCCGCCGAGGCGTAACCAGGGGCGATCTTGCTCAGGAGTACGAAGCCGTCGCGCTCAATCCAGGCATACACCGATAATCGGCTGCGACGCACCTGCATGACCATGAACCTACCGCCAACCCTGTCAATCGATACCTGTGCCCCAGTACCAGTACCCAGCGTAGCGCCTGAAGGACTGGGGCCGAACCAGCGGAACCATCAACGCAACCAGATGGCGGTGTCGATACCGATCGTTGTGGGGCTCAGCATTGTCTCACTGGCCAGCAATACTTCCTCGTGAGCCGGGACCTCGATCGGATCAGGACCGAAATTGACCACACAGGTCAACCCGCTACCCCGCCGATACACGATGGACTTCGGGGGTGAAGGCATCACATCCATGGTCTCATCGCTCACGCCCAGCTCGGCCCGGATGGCGATGGCCGTCCGGTACAGCTCCAGCATCGAGTCGGCTCGGCCTCGCTGAGCCTCGGCCGAGTAGTCGGCCCAGTCTTCGGGCTGGGGCAGCCAGGGGCGACCGGTACTGAACCCGGCCGATGGTGTCGAACGATCCCAGGGGAGAGGGATCCGGCAGCCGTCACGACCGCGCTGAGTCCGCCCCGACCGCTCCCACACCGGGTCGTCGAGGACCTCGACCGGCAGATCCCACACCTCGGGCAGGCCCAACTCCTCACCCTGGTAGATATAGGCCGAGCCGGGCAGCCCCAACATCAGGAGGCAGGCGGCCCGGGCTCGGCGTCGGCCTTGTTCGACGTCGAGCAACTCGGGCGGGCCCTCCATGGGCCAGGTCCGCCAGCTGGTGGTCGGGGGTAGCCCATAGCGGGTCGTCTCCCGCATGACGTCGTGATTCGAGAGAACCCAGGTCGGGGTGGAGTCAACGTTGGCTGCGGCCTTGACCGAGTGCTCCAGTATCTGGCTCAGCTCGTCAGCATCCCAGTTGGCTTGGAGGAAGTCGAAGTTGAACGATTGGTCGTATTCCCCGGGGGCGAGATAGAGGGGCAGCCGCTCGGGTCGCACCCAGGCCTCGGCCACCAACATCCGGTCGCCGGGGTAGGTGTCGAGTACGGCCTTCCATCCTCGAACGATCTCGTGGATACCGTCGCGGTCCCAGTGGGGGTGGTTGGCTTGCTTGGATGACCCCAGTATCTCTGAGCCGTCGTCATCGATGTCGGTGAAGTCGGGGTCCTTGATCAGGCCGTGGGCCACATCAACCCGGAATCCGTCGATGTCTCGGTCGAGCCAGAAGCGCAAGACCGATTCGAGCTCGGTGCGGACCTCTGGATTCTCCCAGTTCAGGTCCGGTTGCTCGGGGGCGAAGAGATGGAGGTACCACTGGCCGTCGTCGAGTCGGGTCCAGGCGGGGCCGCCGAACACACTGGTCCAGTTGTTGGGGGGCAGCTCACCGTTGACCCCCCGGCCATGGCGGATGTGATAGCGGCGACGGCTGGCATCGTCGGGGTCAGCCCCGATGGCCTCCTGGAACCAGGCGTGCTGGTCGGAGGTGTGGTTGGGGACGAGGTCGGCGATGATGCGGATCCCGTGGTCATGGGCCTCGGTGATGAGAGCTTCGGCGTCGGCCAGGGTCCCGTAGCGAGGTTCGATGGAGCGATAGTCGGCAACGTCGTAGCCACCATCGGCCATGGGTGATTGGTACCAGGGATTGATCCAGAGGGCATCGACACCAAGATCACGCAGATAGGGGAGACGACCACGTAGGCCGTTGATGTCGCCGGTGCCATCGCCGGAGGAGTCAGCGAACGACCGTACATAGACCTGATACACAACGCCCCGACGCCACCACGGAACTCCGTACAACTCTGGCTCGCTCATTGCCCCGACGCTACCGGCGCCACTGGAGCACTGGTCACTGCTACCCGATGGCAAAGCTCGACCCTGGCCCGCGAACGTCAGCATCGACGCCCATTCCGGCCGCTTGCGGCGGGCCTTGGTCAGCAACCCACAGGGTTGCCCCACCGCACCTAGGCTTGTACCGATGTCGTGCCGGTCCTGTGGACAACCAATCACTGATGACGCTCGGTTCTGCCCACAGTGCGGAGCGTCACAGCATGTTGGGGTTGAGGAACGCAGGGTCGTGACCGTGCTCTTCGCCGATCTGGTCGGTTTCACCTCATTGGCTGAGCGGCGCGACCCCGAGGAGGTGAAGCACCTCGTGGACCGGGCTTTCGATCGTGTGGTCAGCGACATCACCAGCTTCGGTGGTGTCATCGACAAGATCATGGGTGACGGGATCGTCGCCCTGTTCGGGGCGCCGGTGGCCCATGAAGACGATGCCGAGCGGGCGGTCAGGGCTGGGCTGAAAATGCATCTGAGCTTGGACGCCCTCTCGGTCGAACTGCATCCTCGGGCCACCCTACGGATCGGGATCAACACGGGTGAGGTCCTGGTCGGAACGGCATCTGGCGGTGGCGACTATACGGCCATGGGAGATGTGGTGAACTCAGCCTCTCGGCTCCAGGGTCTAGCTGAGCCCGGCCAGACCCTTGTTGGTGGGGCCACCAGACTGGCAACCGGAGAAGCAATCGCCTACCAGAGCGCAGGCCAGCTCCCGGCCAAGGGTCGCGACGAGCCGATCGAGGCCTGGGTCGCCCTCAGTGCCATCCACCCGCCCGGCTTCCATCATCAGCGGGGGGCAACCTTTGTTGGCCGTCGCAACGAGATCGATCTGCTGGCCGCTCAGAGTCGGCTGGCATTTGACGACAGCCGAGCCCAGCTCTCGGTCGTCATCGGCGAGACCGGGATTGGGAAGGGCCGCCTCGTCAGCGAGATCGCGGCCAGGGTCGAGGAGCACTCGGGGGCCGCCATCCTCGAAGGCCGTTGCCTTCCCTACGGGGAGGCCAACGTCTGGTGGCCCGTGGCTGAACTGTTGCGGGATCTGTTGGACATCCCGATAGACGGCGCCATGCCCGAGGCTGAAGAGATAGCGGCCAAGAGCGTCGCCGCCCATCTCGACCATCCCTCGGAGGGCGAGATCGAGCGCTACACGACCTCAGTCCTTCATGCCTTCGGCTACGACACCTCGCTCCGGGCCGGAGATCGCAACCGGAACCGCTCCGAGGTAATGCTGGCTTTCACTGCGGTGCTCGAAGCCGAGCTGGCCCGCCGCCCTGTGCTTCTGATCCTGTCCGACATGCATTGGGCCAGCCCAGCGGTGTGGGGGTTGGTTGGCAATGCCATGAGTGAGCTGGTCCGGTCCCAGCTGGTTGTCCTGATGACGACGAGACCGACCGATCTGAGCGAGCTACCCAATGGCCGGCATGGCTTGTCGCTGATCCAGCTCGGTCCGCTCGATGTTGCTGCTTCAGCTGAGTTGCTAGTCGAGCTCGGGATCGACCGGGATGATCAGCACATAGGCGATCTCGTTGATCGCAGCGGTGGAAACCCCTACTTCCTGGAGGAGTTGGCGGGCCTCGTTACCAAGCACGAACCCAGCCCGGGTACCCCTCGTGAGGACTTCGACGTCGACCTCGACCAGCTTCCGGCCACCTTGAGGGGTACGGTTTCGGCTCGTCTTGATGCTCTCGATCAGGCCGAGCGGGCCGTGCTGGAAGATGCCTCGGTCCTGGGGCGGACGGGGTCGGTTCAGGCCTTGAGCCTTCTGGCCGTCGAAGTCAGAGGCGAGACCAACATCGAGGCGGCCCTCATGAGCCTTGTCGAGGAGGACCTGCTGGAGATAGAAGGGGCTCGCTTCCGCTTTCGTTCCAACCTGGTCCGAGATGTCGCCTATGGGCGCCTGACCAAGACTGTTCGGGCTCAGCAGCACCTCGGTATCGCCCAGTACTTGGAGGACGCTCAGGGGAGCTCCGTTCGCAACTCGGTGGTGGTTGCCATCGCTGAGCACTATCGGGCTGCGGCTCAGCTCTCGCTCGAGCTGCCGTCGGTGGTCGGAGTCGATCACGCGGTGGTTGTCGACCGGGCCCTCTACTGGCTGGAGCAGGCCGGTGACCGGGCCCTCGATGTCGGAGAGCCCAAGCAGGCGGCCCGCTGGTACGACTTCGGCGTTGACCTGGCCACGAACGATGAAACGCTCTGTCACTTCGTCTTCGGACGAGCCAGGGCCCGTACCGAACTCCACGATCTGGCCGGGGCCATGGCCGATCTGGAGCGGCTCTCCACCTTGTCTGACCTCGAGCCTGAAGCGTCGGCTCGAGCCTTGTTGGTGAGAGGTGACGTCAACCGCAAGGCCGGCAACATGACCCTAGCCGTTGCCGATCTGGGCGAGGCGGCTGAGCGGATGCAAGAGCTTGGCCTGGCCGATCAGCAGGCCCTTGCCCTCCGGTTGCTGGGCATGACGGCAATGTCACAGTCCGAAGACGCTTCGGCCCGCCAGGCCCTGGAGGCATCGCGATCGGTGGCCATGGTCGCGGGGGATCGCCGCAGTGAGGGGTGGGCTCTGCAGACCCTGGCCTGGCATGCCTTCCTCCTCGGTCGTGTCAGCGAAGCTCGGGATCTGGTCAACGAGGCGATCGAGATCTTCACCGAGGTCGAGGACAATGGGGCTCTGGTTTGGGCCAAGGGGGTGCTGGCCTGGGTCGCCTTCCATACCGGACACTGGGATGAGTCCCGGACCCTGATCGATGCGGTCCTCCCCGAAACGAGAAGGCGTGGTGATCCCTGGGCCGAAGCCATCATCTTGAACCTCGATGCTTCACTCCAGCTCTGGTCGGGTCACGCCGAGCGGGCCAAGGAGCTGGCCCGCCAGGCTCGGGTTGTTGCCGAAGGTATCAATGAGGTGACATTGGCCGTCATGGCCCGCGCCGCCGAGGGCCGGGCCCTGGTTTCGCTGGGCCGCATCGACGAGGGAAACGGGGCCCTCGACGATGCCTTCTCCGCCGCCGATCAAGCCGACGATGAAGATGGGCGTCGATTGGCGGTCGTTGCCAGTTGTGCCTCGGCCGCCCGGCTCGGCGAGCCGGAGCGGGCGATCCGCTGGGCCGCCCGTCATCATGGTGCGATCGACGACCCCTCGATCGTCGGCGAGTCTGATCTAGCGGTGTCACTGGCGTTGGCCATGTTGCAGAGGCGGGCGGTCGACGAGGCCGCCACCCAACTCGATTGGATCGAGCGCAGCGATGGACCCGACCACTTTGCCGAAGCGGTCGGGTCGATCATCACTGCCGCCGCTGGGGACCTCGACAGGTCAGAGCAATACACGGCTCGGACCTTGGCCGGCCGCTCGACCTATCTGGATCGGGCCTTCGCCCTCCTCTCGCGAGCTGTGGTCAGGGCCAGGCTGAAGGACTCAGCTGGGTGCGATGAAGCTCTGGCTGCGGCCGAGGCCGAGGTGGCACCGACCGACGATCAGCCGACTCGGCTCCTCATCGACCTGGTGGCGGCGATATGTGGTCGGGCCAGCCTCGACGAGGCCAAGGCCCGCATGCGCAGTAGCGGCATGGATCCCGCTGGCTGGCTGATCGCATACGGTCTGGCCACCGGCCATAGCCGGCGGGCCGAGATCCTCGACAACTAGATCTCTTCCGGGGGAGTCCTGGCAAGATCCGGGCCCGAAGCTCAGTCCAGGTGGGTGATGGCCCGTTCGCTGATGCGGGAGCCGATTGCGAGTGAGGCGGTGGCTGCCGGTGATGGGGCGTTGAGCACCGAGACGACCCGGTTCGTCTCTGACCAGACGAAATCGTCGAGGAGCTGTCCCTGGGGGGAGACGGCTTGGGCTCGGACACCGGCCGGGGACGGCTCGAGATCGTCTTTGGTCAGGTCGGGTACCAGGCGTTGTAGGGCGCGAACGAACGCTTGCTTCGACAAGGATCGATAGTACTCGCCTAGCCCCGTCCGCCAATACGAGCCGGCCAGCTTCCACCAACCGCTGAAGCGTGCCACTTCCAATAGGTCACGGGCGCTCACATCGGACCAGCGATAGCCCTCTCGGGCCAACGCCAGCACCGCGTTTGGCCCAGCATGGATGGAACCATCGATCATCCGCGTCAAATGGACTCCGAGGAAGGGGAAGCGCGGGTCGGGAACGGGATAGATGAGGTTGTTGACGAGGTGACGACGGCCGGGGGTCAGCTCGTAGTACTCACCCCGAAAGGGCAGAATCTGCTCGGCCAGGTCTGGCTGGACCATTCGGGCCAGCCGATCACCCTGCAACCCACCACAGGTCACGACCAGGTCAGCGGATAGTGGCTCACCATTGGTCAGGGTGACCATGACCTCATGGTCAGACTCGGCCAGCCCTCCGACCTCGGCCCCGGTCCTGATCATCACCCCAGCATCGGTCAACTCCTGGGCCAGGATCCGGCACACGGCCTTGAAATCGACGATGCCAGCGTCGGGTACATGGAGAGCAGCGATACCGGCCGCCTTCGGTTCGAGCTCCCGCAGAGCGGCTGGGTCGAGGCGGCGGGTCGTCACCCCGTTCTCAGCCGCCCTGATCTCCAAGGCATCAAGAGCTCCG
>JAAETV010000693.1 GCA_024227975.1 Actinomycetes bacterium | reverse complement strand
CGGGGTCGTCGCTGGGGGATTTGATCCGGTCGCCGGCGGTGCCGGATTGGGTGTTCGACTGTAGTTGGAGTATCTGGACTACGGCTGAGGTCAGTTCCTATTACGGCCAGGCTCAGGGCCCTGGGGTGACTCCCGTTATTGAGGGGGAGCCTGACCAGGAGTGGAGTGTGGTGTTCTGTGGCTCCGGGGTTGACACCGGAGGCGCCTTGCCGACCGGGGTGCTCAGCGCATGGCGGATCGGTGATCGTCCTCCTCAGGTGGTGTTGGATTGGTTGGTTGACTATGCCTATGCGTCGGTTGAGATCCCGGCTCAGGTTGGTTGGAGTGCTCCGTTTGGCGACGAGGTGGCGCCTGTGATCACCCAGCTTCCGACTTGGTTGTGGATCGAGCCTGCAGTGTGGGGGCCGCGGTCGGCTACGACTCCGCCGGTGTTTGGGATCACGGCTACCGTCACCATCACACCCGTCAACGTCAGCTTCGAGGGGGCTGATGGGGAGGTCGTTGATTGTGGTCCGAATCTGGGTCCGGTTTATGACTTCAACCAGTCCGAAGAAGCCCAGCACTCTGATTGCACCCTGACCTACCATCACTCGTCGGCTGTTGGTGACTGGTCGCTCGTCTCAACCATCACTTGGGAGGTGACCTACACCTGCTCGGCGTTCTGTGGGCCTGGGACCCGGGAACCCTTCACCGTCGTCAATACCCGCGATGTCAGGGTGGCCGAGCTGCAGGCGGTTCTGACCACCCCCGACACCTGACCATCGTTAGGGGGGACCGCGAGTTCGTCCTGACCGCCGCTCTCGGCCCCCTGGTCAGCGGCAGTCCAACGAGCGATGGCGAGCGATCAACAAGTGCAGTGGAGCTGTGCTCGTTGGCCGTCGACGGTGAGCATCATCGATCGGGTCGGATCTGGGCCCGCTCCTAGGTCCAGCCCTCGAGAGAGAACTCATGAGATTCCGGGTTTGACGGCGAGCTCCGGACCGGCGATTGTTCCATGATCAGGTTGTTCTCCGGTGGCCGAATTCTTGGCCGCGCAGGTCGACCTTCCGGGAGGTATAGCCGATGACGGAGACGACGCCCGACTCAGGGGTCAGAGACATCGACGAGGTCATCCTGCGATTCGCGGGGGATTCCGGTGACGGCATGCAGCTGACCGGCGATCGGTTCACTAGCGCCAGCGCCCTGTTCGGCAACGACCTCGTGACCCTCCCGGACTACCCGTCGGAGATTCGCGCCCCCCAGGGCTCGGTCGCCGGCGTATCGGCATTTCAGGTCCAGATCTCGAGTCATGAGGTCACGACCCCTGGGGACAGTCCCAACGTTCTCGTGGCAATGAACCCGGCCGCTCTGATGAGCGACCTGAGCCGACTCGTCGACGGCGGCACCGTGATCGTGAACGTCGACAGCTTCGACGAGCGAAGTCTGGCCAAGGCGGGCTACGAGTCGGATCCGCTCCAAGATGGTTCGCTCGAGAGCTATACGGTCATCGAAGCGCCGATGACCACCCTGACCAGGGAGGTGGCCAAGGATCTCGGGGTGAGACCCCGGGAAGCGGAACGATCGAAGAACTTCTTCGCCCTCGGGCTGGTTTCGTGGATGTACAGCAGACCCCTCGAACCGACGCTCGATTGGATCGAAACGAAGTTCGGCGACAAGCAGGGTGTCGTCGAGGCCAACAAGGCTGCATTCCGGGCCGGAAACGCCTTCGGGGAAACCGCCGAGCTCGGGGCGCAGCGGTATCAGGTGCGCTCTGCTGAACTCGAAAGAGGCACATACACGAGCATCAACGGCAACACGGCACTGGCCTGGGGACTCATCGCCGCAAGCTACAAATCGAGTGTGCCGCTGTTCCTCGGCACCTACCCCATCACCCCCGCGACCGAGATCCTGCATGAGCTGTCGAAGCACAAGAACTTCGACGTACTGACCCTTCAGGCGGAGGACGAGATCGCCGCGGTCGGGGCGGCCATCGGGGCGAGCTATGGGGGGAGGCTGGGTGTCACCACCACGAGCGGTCCAGGGCTCGCCCTCAAGGGTGAGGCGATCGGTCTTGCTGTGAGCCTCGAATTGCCCCTCATCGTCATCGACGTCCAACGGGGCGGGCCGTCGACGGGGCTTCCCACCAAGACCGAGGCCTCAGATCTCCTGATGGCCATCTACGGGCGTCACGGCGAGGCACCGTTGCCGGTGGTGGCGGCATACAACCCGGCCCATTGTTTCGAGATGGCAATCGAGGCGGCCCGTCTCGCCCTCACCTACCGAACGCCGGTGCTTCTGCTTTCCGACGGCTATCTCGCCAATGGCACGATGCCATGGAAGATTCCCACTGCGGATTCGATCCCCTCCATCGAGGTCGAGTACGCCAGCGGACCGAATCACGTCGATGACGACGGGACGGAGACCTTCTGGCCCTACCTTCGCGATGACAATCTTGTCCGGCCCTGGGCGCTGCCGGGAACACCCGGAATAATGCACCGGATCGGCGGGCTCGAGAAGGAAGACGGGCGAGGAGATGTGAGCTACAGCCCCGACAATCACGCAACCATGACCGCGTTGCGGGCGGAACGTATCCAACGAATCGCCTCCGACATCCCTGAGGCGGCGATCATCGGTGATGATGACGCATCCATCTGCGTCCTCGGTTGGGGTTCGACCTGGGGCGCCATAACTGAGGCGGTCCGTCGGATTCGAAGCGACGGTCAGAAGGTGGCGCAGATACACCTCACCCATCTCTACCCGTTCCCGGCGAACCTCGGCGAGGTCCTCGGGCGTTTCGACACCATCGTGATTCCGGAGCTCAATCTCGGCCAGCTGAGCACCCTCATCAGAGCCCAGTTCGACGTGAGCGTGGAGCAGATCAACAAGGTGATGGGCCAGCCTTTCTCAGCAGCAGAGTTGGAGCGCGCGGTGGGTGCTTTCATCAACGACGGGAGCCCGAAATGACTGAGGTACGAGTGACATCCCGCGCCGATTGGGCATCCGATCAGGAGGTCCGTTGGTGCCCCGGCTGTGGTGACTACTCGATACTCACCGCCATGCAACTGATGATGCCCGAGCTCAGTTTGGACAGGGAGAACACGGTCTTCATCTCGGGCATCGGTTGCGCCGCTCGCTTCCCCTATTACATGAACACCTACGGGATGCACAGCATTCACGGACGGGCGCCCGCAATCGCCTCCGGACTCTCCATCTCGCGACCTGATCTCGACATCTGGGTCGTGGGTGGTGACGGTGATCTTCTTTCCATCGGCGGCAACCATCTGATCCATGTGCTCCGCCGCAACGTGAACATGTCGATCTTGTTGTTCAACAACCAGGTCTATGGGCTGACCAAGGGCCAGTACTCACCAACCAACACGGCGGGAAAGGTCACCAAGTCGACCCCTTCCGGCTCGCTCGGTTCGGCTTTCAACCCCGTGAGCCTGGCCCTGGGCGCGGAGGCAACCTTCGTGGCCCGCACCCACGACATGGATCGCAACCATATGCAGGAGATGTTCTCGAGGGCCCATGCCCACAAGGGGGCCGCACTCGTCGAGGTCTACCAGAACTGCAATGTGTTCAATGACGGCGCCTTCGACGCGATCACCAAGAGGGCGAACCGCGAGGAGATGCTGATCCCGCTTCGCCACGGGGAGCCGATTCGCTTCGGTGAGGACGGCCGTCGGGGCGTGGCCCTCGACGAGCGGGGACGCGCCAGCCTCGTCGATGTGGCCGACGTCGGCGAGGATGCTCTCGTTGTGCACGATGAAGCATCAGAGGACCCCACTGCGGCCTTCGCGTTGTCTCGCATTGCGGGCCGACCGACGGAACCAACACCGATCGGGGTCTTTCGGGCTGTCGACCGGCCCGAATACGTCGCCGAAACGCATCGTCAGGTCAAAGCAGCTTTGCACGATCGCGGCCACGGGGATCTCGACCACCTCCTCAACTCACAGGCAACCTGGGCGGTCTGAGGAATCTGGTCCGATGGTCATCGTTCAGGGCCAGCAGGTCGCTGCGTGTGGCTGCAGGACGCGAGCTCCGGCCTGAGAGGGCCGAGAACGCCTCGCTGTAGGCGGTTCTGACCACGCCCGACACCTGACCGCTAGGGTCAGCCATTGTGTGGTCGTTCGGCGAGATCGTGACGAGGCGGGAGAATCTGGGTCTGTTTCCGATCCCGCGTCCCGCCCCCTATCCCCGTTGGCATCGTCGTTCGTGGTTGGAGTTGCCGGTTCATGTGGTCGACGACGGCCCCGATCAGCTCGTGACCTACATTGCCTCCGGTGCCCGCTTCGGTTTTCCGGAAATCGAAGAGGGTTGGCCCAGCTCGGGTGGGATCCATCCCTGGCAAGCCCAATCGGCCTGGCACGGCCACGGCTGCTTGATGGTCCAGCAGGCTGGCGAGCATCATGCGATCTGGCACTTCTGGGATGGCCCGGAGCGCCAGTTCTCCAACTGGTACATCAACCTGCAGACGGCGTTCGAGCGGACCGACCACGGCTACGACACGTTGGACCTCGAGTTGGACTTCGTCGCCTACCCCGACGGTCGATGGGAGATCAAGGACGCCGAATTGCTCCAAGCGCGGGCAGACGAGGGTCGGTTCTGGCCCGGCCTCGTCGACTGGATCGAGGAGCAGGCCCACTGGTACATCGAACACCTCGACACTGGTGAGCTGTGGTGGGACACCGCTTGGGCCGACTGGGAACCCCCCGATGGCTGGGACACCCCCGGTTGATCCTGATAGTCGACCGGTGGAGCCCTACCTGTGAAAGACTCCACTCCATGATCGAACGGGAACTCGACGTGACGACCGCCGATGGGGAGATGAAGACCTTCATCTACCACCCGACCCACGATGGTCCCCATCCCGTCATCCTCTACCTCATGGACGCCCCCAGCATCCGTCCTGTCCTCAAAGACATGGCGACCCGGCTGGCCTCGGCCGGGTATTACGTGATGATGCCCTACCTCTTCTACCGGGGAGGCCCCTTCCGTGAGTTCGGCATGAGCGACGATGACATGCACGAGCGACGGGAGCTGATGGACACCATCGACCCGACCAATATCCTCGGTGACGCTGAAGCCCTGCTGGCCGTTGCTGCCGCCGACCCGGCGGCCGGAGATGGCAAGATCGGGGCCGTCGGCTTCTGTATGAGTGGTGGGCTCGTCATCTCCCTAGCCCGGGCCATGCCCGAGCGGGTAGCCGCTGTTGCTTCGGTCCACGGAGCCTGGTTGGTCAGGGACACCCCCGACTCGCCCCATGTCGGTCTCGACACGGTGAAGGCCGAGGTCTATTTTGGCTGGGCTGACAACGACCAGACGGCCCCACCCGATACCGTTCCAGTGATGCGAGAAGCCCTCGAAGCCGCCGCGGTGAACTACACCCTCGACTGGGTGACCGAAGCCGAACATGGCTATGCCCCTCAGGGCGGTGAGCGCTACAACCGTGAAGCCTCTGAGCTTCACTGGGAGCGGGTCCATTCCATCTTCCGCCGCAACCTATGGTGAGTCGTATCCACCCACTCTCGCAACGGGTGGCGGCCCGGGCCCGCTATCTGGCCGGTGAGGCCATCCGCTACGGCTACGAACGCGGGGCCATGCTGGCCGCCATCGGGCCCGACAGCCGTATCGGCCGACGGTTCGGGGCCTTCGGGGCTGGGTCGTTCATCGCCTTTCCCTATGGTGCGCTCTACGGCGAGTCCTACATCCACATAGGGTCAGGCACCCTGA
Organism: Actinomycetes bacterium; assembly: GCA_024227975.1. The sequence goes on along the minus strand of JAAETV010000693.1, from coordinate 2,750 downwards.
TTGCACCCCACGTCACCCTCTCAGTCGGCATGGTGTCGGGCCAGACGATGCCTACCAATCCCGTGATCAGTATCGGTGACGGCTGCTTGATCGGAAGGGGATCAGCCATCGTCGGTCATTTCAAAGTCGACATCGGCAATGACGTCTTCACCGGCATGAACGTCTACATCACCGATCAGAACCACAGCTACGAGAGCCTAGAGGAACCCATTGGCCGCCAGATCCCCCGCGAGGAGAGCGTCACCATCGGGGCCGGGAGCTGGATCGGTTCAGGAGCTGTCATCCTCCCCGGGGCCGAGATCGGTGAGCACGTCGTGGTTGCGGCCAACGCCGTCGTCCGGGGTCGGATCCCCGACCGTTGCGTGGTAGCAGGTGTTCCAGCCCAGATCGTCCGCCGCCACCAGGAGGGCGAAGGTTGGGTGGCCGCCGATGTGGCCATGGAGCAACCCCACCATGAGCCCAATCCTCGCCCCACGACAGACGCTCCCTCACCTCCCGCTCCTCTCGAGGTCGGCGTCGAAGCGCCGGCCTTCACCGCCACTACCTTCGATGGCAAGAAGGTCTCCCTCGGCGACTACAAGGGTCAGAAGCTGGCCCTGTACTTCTACCCCAAGGACAGCACCCCCGGTTGCACCAAACAGGCTTGCAATCTGCGCGACAACCTGGATGAGCTGGCGAAGCAGGGGGTGGCCGTCGTCGGTGTGTCACCCGACTCCGACGAGAGCCACGAGCGGTTTGCCTCCAAATACGAACTGACCTTCCCCCTCGTTGCCGATCCTGATCATGGGATCATCGATGCTTATGGAGTGTGGGGCGAGAAGAAGAGCTACGGCAAGACCTATTTGGGCTTGCAGCGGACCACCTTCCTCATCAACGAGGACGGCGTGATCCAGCACGTCTTCAAGCGTCCGAGGACCACGGCCCACGCCGAAGAGGTCATCTCCAAGCTCTGAGTCAAGCTCTGACTTTGCCTCCCGTTGGTCTGGCTTCATCTCCCGTTGGGAGGTGGATGAGTTCTAGCGGTCATACTGGCCCGATGGCTGATGAGCTCGTAGGGCAGACGATCGAACTGCTCCAAACCATGATCCGCAATGCCTGTGTCAATGACGGCACCCCTACCTCCGGGGAGGAGGTGCGCAACGCCGACGTCCTCCAGCAGGTGCTGGAGGGGAGCGGGCTCGACGTGGCCAGCTATGACGCCGCACCCGGGCGACGCTCAGTCGTGTCCCGCATCGAGGGCTCGGACCCCGACGCTCCCAGCCTGTGCTTGATGGGTCACACCGACGTGGTCCCCGTCAACGCCGACGGGTGGAGCCGAGATCCCTTCGGCGGTGAGCTGGTCGATGGCGAGGTGTGGGGCCGGGGTGCCGTCGACATGTTGAACATCACCTCGTCGATGGCGGTCGTCTTCCGTCACCTGGCTGACACCGGGTTCAAGCCCAAGGGGGATCTCATCTTCTTCGGGGTGGCCGACGAAGAGTCGGGCTCGTCCTACGGAGCCCAATGGTTCGCCGACAATGAGCCAGACGCCATCCGAGCCGACTATGTGTTGACCGAGAACGGTGGCCTCCACTCCGGTTCGGCCGGCTCTCCCGTCATCGGGATGAACGTCGGTGAGAAGGGGGTGGCATGGCGCAAGCTGCGGGTCCGAGGGGTGCCGGGGCATGGGTCGAGACCCTTCCGTTCCGACAACGCTCTGGTCAAGGCGGCCGCCGTCGTCAACCGGTTGGCCGAATACAGCCCACCCGCTCGGTTCCATGAGTTGTGGCCGGGCCAGGTTGAAACCCTCGACATCGACCAGGAAACCAAGGCGATCCTGCTCGACCCCGACAAGATCGACGACTACCTGCTGGCGTTCCCAAACCCCGCTATCGCCGGCCACTTCTGGAGCTGCACCCACACCACCTTGTCGCCCAATCTGCTGGAGGCCGAGAACCGGATGAAGACCAACGTCATCCCCGACGCCATCGAGATCAACGTCGATGTTCGCACCCTGCCCGGCGATGGGACCGACGAGGTCCAGGCTCACCTCGATGCCGCCCTCGGTGATCTGGCCGACCAGGTCGAGGTTGAGATCATCATGAACGACCCGGCCAGCATCTCCCGGATCGACACCCCCTTGTGGGACAGCCTCCAGCGGGCGACGACCAGGTCCTTTCCCAGCAGCCGCATCGCCCCCCAGTTCATCGTTGGCTTCACCGACGCCAGGGTCTACCGCGAAATGGGAGCCGTGGCCTACGGGGCTGGCCTGTTCAGCCCTGAGCTCAATGCCGGTGAGTTCGGAAGCCGTTTTCACGGCAACGATGAGAGGATCGACGTCGAGAGCCTGAGCCTCACCACCAACCTCTGGCTCGACGTGGTCAAGGACCTCCTCGGCTAGCGCACCTTGGGTCTCGGTCCTCGGGCCACTCAGCTCGGGTCGGGCCCGACCCCCTCAGCCGGGCGAGAGTTCTGGCGAAGCAGCAATACGAGCACGGCACCAGTGATGATTCCGTGAACGGCGCCGAGCCCGTTCCAACCGACGGCTTCGCCCGCTGGCACACCGAGTAGCCAACCGACGGTGCTGGCTAGCACCCACCAGCCGGCCCGTGGGACCTGCGGCTTGAGCACCAGCCACTGGAGGACACCGACTGCCAGTCCGTAGGACCCTGTCCCCACGACCCAGCCCAGATCACTGTCTAGCGCACCGAGGCCGAAGATCAACAGACCTACCACAGCTATGGCCCCCATGGTCGGCCAGACCCAGCGGG
>JAAETV010000692.1 GCA_024227975.1 Actinomycetes bacterium | reverse complement strand
CTCAGGAGAAGAGGGTCTTGGCCAGGATCTCGGCCGCCTGTTCGAAGCCGTTGGCTCGGGCATAGTCGGTGGCCGCGATCGCTAGACAATCCCGCTCCTGAACACTGGCCAGCAGCTCGCTCAACACCTCGGCCAACTGATTGGCATCGGGGTTGACCGGGACCGTGACTACGACCCCAGGTGGGTACTCGGCCATGGCCCCCAGGTCACTGACCACGGTCGGCACCCCGAGAGCCAGGAGGTCACCGACGGCGGCCGATGACTCCCCGTTGGAGACGGCCCGGAGCTGGACGGCTACCGTCGCTCGTTCCTGGGCGGCCAGGAACTGATCATCATCCAGGCGACCCAGGAAGTGGACCGAGGATGCAACCCCCACCGCTGCGGCCACGGCAGCCAACTCCTGGTAGTAGCTCGGCTCGATCTCACCGACCAGTTCGAGGATGGCGTCCGGCACCTTGTGCTTGATGATGGCCAGCGCCCTGATGAGCAGGGCCGGGTCCTTGGAGGGTGCAATCATCCCAAACGAGGAGATGATGGGTGCCCCGTCTCGGTGCTCGACGGCACCATCATCGACGAAACTGACGACCTCGGGGCAGGGAATGGGGTAGACGACCTCGGCTTCGATGCCGGCGTCGATACGGAGCAGGGAGGCAGCGTGGCCGGAGTGGACCAGGACCCCCTGAGCCAGTAAGGCAACCTCGCGGGACATGAGGATCCCGAACCGTTGAGCCGTCTCGGGGAAGATGACCGCATCGTCTTCGACACTCGACCGATAGCGCGACGGGTAGTGGTGGGCCAGGGTTGCCCCTACTGAGTGGCCAACGAGCCGATTGGGGGTGAGGCGATGGGTCTCGGAGTAGAGGCCGGTAAGGCGGACATCGTGGCACAACACGGCCCCGGGATGGCGGCGAAGGACGTCGAGCATCTCGACATGGAAGGTGCTGTTGCCGATGAAGTAGAGGGTGCGGTCGAAGGCCCCACCGCTCTGCACGATCCGGTCGAGCCGATCTAGGGGTTGGACATCCACCCCTTCGGGGGCCTCGACCTGACCGGCGTCGTCGTCGACGAACACGGTAACGTCACAGTGGGCCCTCAAGTGGTCCAGGAGCCGGTATGCGTAGGTGGCTATCCCCGATCGCTGGGGTGGTAGGGGGGTCATGAGGGCCAGACGGGGCCTGCGGCTCGTAGCCGGCACCATGGTCTCGAGCTCCCTGATGGCTTCGGCCGTCAGTTCAGCCGCCCGATCCCATGTGAAGGGGGGAAGGTCTTGGGTCCTGAGGTGGTCACGGAACGAGCTGTCACTCAGGACCCGTTTCATGGCCTCGGCGATGGAGCTGACGACCTCGGGATCGAAGCGGCCTTCGGGCAGGGTCTGGACCTCCTTCAACGAGGAGGTGTCGGCGCAAAGCACCGCAGCCCCACACTGCATGGCCTCGAGCGCAGGCAGACCGAATCCCTCGTAGAGGGAGGGGAAGATGACGGCTTCGGCACCCTGGTACAGCCGGGTCAGGGTTTCATCGCTGACGAAGTCGGTGGCCAGCACATCATCGGCCAGATTGTGCTCGGCCTCCAGCTGGGCCAGGACACCGTGGCCGTAGTCGTCGAGGGATGCCACTAGTACCAGCTGATGTTTGGCCCGCAGCTCGGCCGGAAGGGAGGCGTAGGCCGCGACCGTGCGCTCGACATTCTTCCGCCACTCGATACCTGTCGGGAACAGGAGGTAGCCGGGCCGCAGGCCGGGGAGGGTGCCTGATTCGGCCAGCTGAGCGGCCACCGCCGATGGTTCCTGGGTGGGAGGTCGGAAGCGCTCATCGGCGCCAGCCCCGATAGTGGTCAGCTGGTCAGGGGAGAGGTGGAGGAGCTCGATGGCATCGTCGGCTGTCGCCTGGGAGATGGCCAGGAGGTGATCGCATGAGGCGAGGGCCTTGGTCCGAGCCAGGTAGCGGTGGCGCAGGCTCGTGTCGCTCAGGTAGACGTCGCTGAAGCGGGCCGGGATCAGGTCATAGACGATGGCCATCGTCCGCCAGTAGGGGGATCGGCACCAGACGGGAATGACCCGGTCGAGAGGTTCGTGCATCTCGAACAGCGAGCCGGCGAGGAAGATGCCGCCAGCACTCGGACGGTGGAGGGGGTTGTCCTGATCGGCTGGGACCATACGGCCGGAAGCGATGAGCGGTCCCACCTCATCGGGCAGGGGTAGCTCGGGGTGGAATAGGTAGTGGGTGATGAGCCCAGGATTGGTTCGTTCGAGGCCCAGGGCCAGGTTCAGGACATAGCGGGCGATCCCACGCTCGCCGTGGTCCTTGCTCTGGAAGGCGAGAAGATCGCAGACGACCGTCATGCCGTCTCTGGTGGGGTTGCAACCAGCATGGCAACACGACCAGGCCCGGCCGGTTCGGTGAGCTCGGTCCCCTCGAGCTCCCAGGTTCGATCGTCGGCTCGGTGGCCGATGGAGGTGTGGTGAATCGTCCATCCATCGAGCAGGCGGCGGAGCTGGTGGTCGTCGTAGATGCGCTCGACTTCGGTCACGTCGGGGGGTCCGAAGGGGGTGGTCAGGACAAGCCGGCCATTGGGGGCCAGCAGGTTGGCGATTGAGGCGATGGCGTTGGTGTCAGCGTCGAGGTCGCGCTCGCAGCCAATGTCGTAGTGGGCGATGCCGAAGTGCTCGATGCTCGATAGGGCGACAACGGCATCGAAGGGCTCGACGGTGTCGAATTGCTCGAGCGGCTTCTCGAACACCGACAGGTTGGGGTGGCTGAAGGGATACCCCATGGGCTCGATGACGGTGACGTTGTAGCCGCTGGAAGCGAGTGCCACCGCGACCGTGCTCTCGCCTCCTCCGACGTCGAGGATCCTGGACCCCGGGGTCAGGTCGGCTAGTGCGGCAAAGACGAAGGGTTGCTCCAGGATGCGCTCATTGACGGAACCTACGGCGGCCTGGCCCTGGCGCCATTCGATGGTGACGGGGTGGTTGATCCACAATCCGACGTCAGCCAGCGGGCCGATGTGCGAGTTGGCGTAGTTGAGGAACCCGCTGGCCGATTCGTCGATGTCAGTCAGGCGGGCGCCCATCAGTTCCCGCAGTCGGATCGAAGGGACGATGGTCGCGATCCGTTCGAGTATCTCGGTGCGGGCAGTATCGATCTGTTCTCCGGCCTCTCTCAGCTCGTCGATGGTGGCGTTGAGCTTGGCCTCAGCAATGGCCGTCTCGGCCTGCGATTGCTCTGCGAGCTGGGTCAAGGTACGGATGGCTGCCCCCTGCATCGCGAGCTGGTCGGCCAAGGAGGTGTGCGAGCTCTCGGCCGACTCCTCCACTTGGTTGAGGCGGGCGTCGACGGAGTTGAAACGACCAACGAGCTCAGATTTGATGGTGTGGAGGAGGTCTTCGAGCCAGCGGGAGTAGCGCCCGGTGATGGTTCGGAGAGAGGCATCCACGGGGCGGGCAATGCGGCGGAGTGTACTCATCTATTAATCATGGCCTGGGGCTTTGTACTTGATGCATTTCTCGTGGCTTTTTCCTCAATAGAGAGGCAATACCTGGCGATCCTTCTACAAGAAGGTAGAGGGAAGTTATAGCGCTATTCAATCTGGTACGGTTCGAAAGTGGATCTGACCGGCGTAGATATGAACGAGCTCCTGCACGCCCAGCGGACGGCCCAGCTCCGGCGGATGCCCCAAGGTGCCAAGGTGTTTCTGAGCGCGGGATGCGCCGGCCGCTGGTACTTCGATTGGATCGAGGAGGCGTACGGTGATCTCGACCATCACATCGGTATCGAGTACTACTCGCCCGAGCCCGATGATCTGCCGGGCAATGTCAGTTGGATTGCCAACACCGTCGGCGACATGGCAGATGTCGTCGACTCCAGCATTGACCTGGTCTTTTCCGGGCAGAACATCGAACACCTCTGGCCTGAGGACGTCGTCGGCTTCCTGGTCGAAGCCAACCGGGTGTTGGTCACCGGCGGTGCGCTGGTTGTCGACAGCCCCAACCGGCTCATCACCAAGGCCCTGAACTGGGCACACCCTGAACACACGATCGAATTCACTCCGGCCGAGGCAGCTGAATTGGCGGAGCTGGCAGGGTTCGCGGTCGACTCCGTGGCTGGCCTGTGGCTGTGTGAGGACGATGGCTTGTTGCCCCATCAGGTGAGTGACGAGCTGGAATTGGTGGCCAGGACGGTTGGTGGTCTTGACAGTCCGGAGGAGTCGTTCGTCTGGTGGCTCGAAGCCCGCAAGGTTGGCGCCCCTGATCGGGCCGCGCTGGAGGAGCGAGTGAATCAGATCTTCGCCAAGGCTTGGCCGGAGCGGCTGGGTCGGCTGGTGCCCTTGTCGGGCGACTTGTCCGCCGACGGGTCGGAGATCGTATCGCGTCCGGGGACCGAGAGTGCCGTCTTCTTCGGGCCCTACGTTCCCCTCCGGGCTGGTCGCTACTCGATCGAGTTCGAGGTGACCCAGCTTGATGCTGCTTCCGGGTCGGCTGGCTGGTGTGATGTGATGTCGGAGGAAGTCGGCGAATTGGCTATCGAACACCTGCCGTATTTAATGGTAGGAGAGACCACGAAGATCAGCCTCGACGTGGAGCTGGACGAGCTGGTGTTCGGTCTGCAGTTCAGATTGATATCGAACGGCAGTAGCCGACTCCAGTCACCAATGCACGTTGGTGTCATCCAACACTGAGATCAGATCGCGGTGAATGTTGGTCGACCCTGATGTTGCGCTGTCCCATCGGACCGTCTCTTGCTGATCGGATACATCAGTGAGGTGGTTCTAGGTGCTCAGGTCAGCCACGGCGGCGTATGCGGCTCGGATCTCGGTCCCGTTGGAGTCGGGTGCCGGCTCGACGATGCTGCCAGCGCCCAGGCTCCAGGCGGCGGCTAGCTCGGCCGCTTCCGAATCCGAGCAGAGGGCTGCAGCTTGGAGGGCGGCACCGGTAGCGACCGCCTCCTCGGCATCGGCAATCGTGATGGGGGCCTCTCGCAGGTCCGCACACTGTTGTTGGTATGCCGCTGAGCGGGCGCCACCACCGATGAGATGGAGGCGGCCCTCGGTGTCGACACCGGCCGCGGTCAAGGCGTCGAGCCCATCGAGGAGGCCGCAGAGGACACCGTCGTGGGCGGCCCGGGCCAGATCGTAGCGGGAGGTCTCAGTGTTGAGCCCGAACACTGACCCCTTGGCATCAGGGAGATTTGGGGTCCGCTCCCCATCGAAGTAGGGGACGAGGACGACGCCACTGGAACCAGCTGGGGCTTGGCCGGCCAGCTCGCTGAGGCCTACGGCGTCGGTACCGAGCCAGGCGGCCATGGTGTCGGTGACGCGGGTGGCGTTGAGAGTGCAGACGAGGGGGAGGTAGCGGCCCGAGGCATCGGCGAACCCGGCAACACAGGCGCTGGGGTCTGCGGTCGGGGTATGGGAGACGGCGTAGACCGTGCCCGACGTGCCGAGCGACATGGCCACGTCACCCGGTCGGAGGCCGAGTCCGAGAGCGGCCGCCATATTGTCACCGGTGCCGGGGCCGACGACCACGTCCGCTCGAAGCCCGAGGGTGGCGGCGGCGGTGGGGGAGAGCACGCCGGCGACGGCGTCGGGTTCGACCACAGTGGGGAGCCGGTCGAGCCAGGTGTCCGGCCTCTCGACCGCGGTGGCCAGGAGGTCGGTGCGGTAGAGGTTGGTCGTTGGGTCGAACCAGCCGGTGCCGGAGGCATCGCCCCGGTCGGTGACATGACGATCGGTGAGCCGCCAAGTGAGGTAGTCATGGGGGAGCATGACCCTGGCTGTTCGGGCCAGGGCGTCGGGCTCGTGGCGAGCCATCCAAGCCAGCTTGGTGATGGTGAAGGCGGCCACGGGCACACTGCCACAACCCTCGGCCCAGTTGGCTGGCCCAAGCTCGGCCACCAGCTCCGCCGCTTCAACCGCAGAGGTAGTGTCGTTCCACAACTTGGCCGGGCGGACGACGACCCCGTCGTCATCAACCAGAACGAGCCCGTGTTGCTGGCCGCCGACGGCCATGGCCACCACCTGGTCGAGGGGAGCTTCGAGGGCGAGGACACCGATGGCGCTGACGAGAGCCGTCCACCACGCCTCGGGGTCCTGCTCCGACGCGGGTGGGGCGCAGGGGGGATGGGGGGCCGAAGCTCGGGCCACGACGATCCCGGTGCCGATATCTCGGGCCTCGACCTTGGTCGATTGGGTCGACGAGTCGACTCCCAGGGCCAGTGCCACTGACATCAGTGGGCACGCTCGATGTAGCGGGCGACCAGATTCTCCAGTGCTTCCTGGCGGCCCGATGAGGGTGTGGGTTCATCGGCGCCAAGGGCTCTCCCCCTCAAGGAGGCAAGGGTCTCGTCACCGCCCATGATGCGGCGGCCGAGGTCTTGATCCCAGGCGGCGTAGCGCTGGCGGCGGGCGCCTTCAAGGGCACCGTCCTCGAGGAGGTTGGCAGCGGCGATGAGGCTGCGGGCGACGGTATCCATACCTCCGATATGGGCATGGAACAGATCGTCTCGTGCGCTGGACTGGCGGCGGAGCTTGGCGTCGAAGTTGAAGCCCCCCGAGGTGAGGCCGCCGGCCCGGAGGATCTCGTAAACGCCGAGGGTCATCTCCTCGACCGAGACAGGGAAGCGGTCGACATCCCAGCCGAGACGATCGTCTCCTGCGTTGGCGTCGACACTGCCGAAGATGCCGGCCGCGGCGGCCGTGGCGATCTCGTGGGCGAAGTCGTGGCCGGAGAGGGTGGCGTGGTTCACCTCGATATTGACGCGGATCTCATCGACGAGGTCGTAGCGCTGGAGGAAGGCGTAGACGGCGGCCACGTCGAAGTCGTACTGGTGCTTGGTCGGCTCGAACGGCTTCGGCTCGATCAGGATCATCCCGTCGAACCCGATCTGGTGCTTGTGCTCCACAACCATGGTGAGGAAGCGGCCCAGCTGATCTAGCTCCCGCCCCAGGTCGGTGTTGAGGATGGTCTCGTAGCCTTCGCGGCCACCCCAAAGCACATAGTTCTCACCCCCGAGCTGCTTGGTTGCTTCGAGGCAGTGGCAGACCTGGGCCGCGGCGTATGCGAACAATTCGGGGTCGGGATTGGTGGCGGCGCCAGCCTGGTAGCGGGGGTTGGAGAAGAGGTTTGCGGTGCCCCACAGGAGGCGGGTGCCGGTGCGTTCCATGTGGGCCGCGGCCTCGTCGACCATCTGATCGAGGAAGGCAGCCGACTCCTTGAACGAGGAGCCCTCAGGGGCGATGTCACGATCGTGGAAGCACCAGAAAGGGGTGCCCAGCTTCTCGAAGAATTCGAAAGCGGCTGCCATCTTGGTCTTGGCCGCGGTGAGGGCATCGCCGCCGGAACCAGGCGTGGCACTGAGCCAGGGGCGGTCGAGGGTGGCGGAGCCGAAGG
>JAAETV010000691.1 GCA_024227975.1 Actinomycetes bacterium | reverse complement strand
CGGAATCTACGCCCTGACCGGTGAGGTCGCTGGGGCGGCCGGGATGAAAGCGCCCCTGGCTTTCGCCGTCTCCGCCCTGTTGGCCGGAATCACCGCCGTCGGGTTCGCCGAGCTGGCCGGCCGGCTCCCCAAGGCCGCGGGAGAGGCCGTCTTCGTGGACAGGGCCTTCGGCCGTGCCGGGGTCACCAGGATCGTTGGTCTGGCCGTTGTGGTGGCCGGGGTGGTTGCCGCCTCCGCTATCTCCCGGGCTTTCGGCGGCTATGTGGCCGAGCTGATCGACTGGCCCCGATGGCTTCTGGTCGTCGGCTTGGTGGTAGCCCTCGGAGCGATCGCCATTATCGGGGTCAAGCAGTCGGTGTCGGCGGCCGCGGTACTCACTGTGGTCGAGGTGATCGGGTTGGGGCTGGTGGTGTGGGCCGGACGCGACAGCCTCAGCGGGCTGGTGTCGGAAGCTGGTGAGCTATTGGGACCGCCCACCAGCGCCGCCGGCTGGAGTGGGGTGATGGGGGGCGCCTTCCTGGCCTTCTTCGCCTTCCTCGGCTTCGAAGACATGGACGCCGTGGCCGAGGAGACCAAGAACGCCCCCGTCAACCTGCCTCGGGCCATCCTGATCACCCTGGTCGTCACCACGGTGCTCTATATGACAGTGGCCGCCGTGGCCGTGTTGGAGGTCGATCCCGCCCTGCTGGCCGAGTCCGATGCCCCACTGGCGCTGATCTACGAAGAGGCGGGAGGACGGGCTGGTGTGTTGGCCTTCATCGCCGCTCTGGCCATGGTCAACGGGGCCCTGGTCCAGCTGGTCATGCTGCCCCGGGTGGTCTACGGGCTTTCGAACCTCGGTCTGGTACCAGCCTGGCCGGGAGCCGTCTCGGCTCGGACCAACACCCCGGTGCGGGCCACGGTCGGGGCTGTCGTGGTGGTGGCGGTATTGGCCATTTCGGTCGAACTGGAGTGGCTGGCCCGAGTCACCTCGGCCACCACCATGGCCATCTTCATCACCGTCAACGTGGCCCTGGTCGCCATCAAAGCCAAGGACGGCCCAACGACCACGTTCCAGGTGCCGGGCTGGGTTCCCGTAGTTGGCACGGTGGCGGCTTCCGGCATGTTCATCACTGAAGTGGCCCGCCTCATCTTCTAGACCCTGGCGGCGGCTGGCTCACTCGGCGGTTGCTGGTGAAGGCTCCCACTGGACCTGGTCGGGGAGGAGACGATCGGCTTCCGGTGGACCCCAGGTTCCGGCCCGGTAGAGGCGGGTCTCCGGGGGATCCTCCAGGAGTGGTTGGACGATCCTCCATGCCTCCTCGACCCCATCCTGGCGGGCGAAGAGCCGAGAGTCACCGGCCAGGGCATCACCCAGCAGCCGCTCGTAGGCCTCGGCCGGGTCGCCACCAAGCTCCTCGCCATAGTCGACCTGGAGGTCGACCGATCCCGTGACCATGTCAACCCCTGGCTTCTTGGCCTGGACGGTCATGGTGATGCAGTCGTCAGGCTTGACCCGGAAGCGCAACTGGTTGGCCCGAGGCTGCTGATCGGTGTCACTGAACAACATCTTGGGCGGAGAGGTGAACTCGACGATGGCCTCGGTGACGGTGGCCGCCATCGACTTCCCGGCTCGGATGTAGAACGGAACCCCGGCCCAGCGCCATGAGTCAACGAACAGGCGCATGGCGGCGAAGGTCTCGGTGTCGGAGGAAGCGTCGACCCCGTCTTCCTGGCGGTAGCCCTCGACCTGGCCGCGGACCACGTCCTCGCAGGCCACCGGGCGGATCGCCTTGAGGACCTTCACCTTCTCATCCCTCAGCGCTTCGGAGTCAGCCGACGAGGGTGGCTCCATGGCCAGTAGCGCCACCATCTGGAGGAGGTGGTTCTGCACCACATCTCGCACCGCTCCGACCTCGTCATAGAAGCTTCCTCGCCCGTCGATCCCGAACGACTCGGCCATCGTGATGCGAACACTGCTGACATGATGGCGATTCCACAATGGTTCGAGGAAGGCGTTGGCGAAGCGGAAGACGAGCAGGTTCTGGACTGGCTCTTTGCCCAGGAAGTGGTCGATGCGGAAGATGGCTTCCTCGGCGAAGTGCTGGTGAAGGGTGCGGTTGAGCTCGACCGCCGATGGGAGGTCACGACCGAAGGGCTTTTCGACAACCACCCGACCCCCCTGGTTGAAGCCGGCTTGGGCCAGGCCTTCGACCACCTTGGGGAAGATGAACGGGGGGATGGCAAGGTAGGCGACGGGGGAGCGGGCTGCCCCCAACTTCGCTTCCAGTTCGGTGTAGGTGGCGGCGTCGGCGTAGTCGCCATATATGTAGTCCATGCGGCT
>JAAETV010000690.1 GCA_024227975.1 Actinomycetes bacterium | reverse complement strand
TGGATGTTGCTCCACTTCGGCGATCGATCATCTTCTGGAAGTGCGCCGCACCGTTCATGGCCGGTACCCGGCCCTCCCCGGGTCCCATGTCACCCAGCACTGGAAAACCGGCCTCAACACGGAAGCTGAAAGGCAAGGACTCAGGAAGGAAACACTCGACGTCGTTACATGCCTGCCAGCGCACCCGGCCGCTGATCATCACGTAACGACCGTCATCGTCCTTCTGCATGGCGCGGGCGTTCTGTGTGACCGGCAAGCGCAGCACCACGTCGCCGTCGTACGCCTGCAACGTGTCACCCGACCCCGAGAGGGTCAATGGCGAGGTCGGTGGCGCCAACGGCGCATACGACAACACCCCTTCAATGTCATCCAGCTCGATCGCAGCCACCACGAGCCCCTCCGGTACCGGCGCGCCGTAGAGGTGCTGACCTTCTGGGATGCGGAAGGTGGCGACGATGTGGCGGGTGACGCCCATCGGTAGGAGATCGCCGTCAAAGATCACGTCGACCGACACCTGCTCGACTGATTGCTCACTGGCTTGGACTTCGAACTCTTGTCCCAGGGCTGCCGCCAGCATTTGCTCCGGCCCAGGGCGCACCGCGAAGTTGTGTTCGAAGAACTTGGCGGTGACGACCCCATCTTTGCTCACGATGTATGTGCCGGGGAACGGAATGCCGTACCACGGGTGGTCATCAGGCGGGATCAACGTGTTCAGGATCCCGAACGATTCGATCACCTCACTGTCAGGATCGGACAGCATCGTGAACGTGACATCGTGGGCCGAGGCGTAATCGGCCAAGGCATCGGGCTCGTCATAACTCAGCGCGTAGAGGCGAACTCCCGCCTCTCGAAATGCTGCCATTCCCCGTTCCAGCTCGACCAGCTGGGTACGACACGGCGGTCACCACACCGCTGAGCGGTGGAATACCACGACCGCAGGCTGACCCGCCCGGTCGACGTTTACATCGACCAGGCGACCCGACTGATCAGTCGCCACGATGTCCGGCAAAGACAGGCCGACCTCGGGTCCCGTCGGGTAGTCCCCCAGCGGTATCCGACGGTTGGCGCTATCAGGCGCCAACGGCATGTTGAACCCCTCAGCGTCCTCAAAGTACGGTCCAGTCGTGGGACCGCCCCGCGTGTCAACCTCGATCTCCATCACTCATTCCCCTTGGCCAGCATTTAGATATCGATCGCTACATAATGTGGCGGATGTTGCGGTGCTGTCAAGCATCCACAGGGCGGGACGAGGGCCCGATATGACGGGCGGCGCCCTACCCGATCAGGTCTGGGGCGATGCACCAACCGAGATCAGCAATATCGGGAATGATGTTGCGCCTCAGGATGACGAGGTGGGGTCGCCGTGCAAGACATGAAGCCCCCTTCCGAGATAGCATCAAATAGG
>JAAETV010000689.1 GCA_024227975.1 Actinomycetes bacterium | reverse complement strand
CTAGATCTCCACTGCTAGGTGCTCAACTATCAGGTCCTTGAGCGCCTCCTGATTGAGAACGCCAGTAAATGTGTGCACCACTTCACCCTCGGGGGTTATGAATATTGTTGCTGGCGTGCCAAGTAGTTCCAGCTCGGTCCATATTTCCTGCTCAGGCTGGAACACGGTCGGGTAGGTCAGCTCCGTCTCCTCGACGAAGCTGCGCCAGGATGTCTCGTCGAAGTCGTGATTGACGCCAATGAACTGGACGTCGCCGGTGCTGGCCACGTGGACAGCCTCAAAGTCGGGGAGCTCGGCTCGACAGGGGGCGCACCATGAGGCGAAGAAGTTCACGACAAGGGGCTCGCCCTGGAAATCGGCCAGAGTACCGCTGGAACCATCTTCGTTGGTGAAGACGAAATCGTTGATGGGGGAGCCTTCGGCCTCATCTGAGGACCCACCGCCGGCGAAGACGACGACAAGAGCAACGACCCCGACGACGGCTAGGCCGGCCAACCAGGTGATGAGGGGGCTCCGATTCGGTGATTTCAAGGAGTCCGAGGTGGTGGTCATTGGTCGATTCCGATCTGGGCCAGGGCTTTGGGGTGCACCTTGGTGATAGATCGAACCGTAGCCACTGATTGGTCATTCCCTGGATGTGACCTTGGTTCGGCCCCAACGCGGCCCGGCCAGTGGCAACACCTGATGGTGGTACCACTGGCCGGGATGGTGGCCCGTGAACGGGGTCGGGTGCTCGCTCACCCCAGGCTCGCTGTGGCCGAACCGGCTTCCCGGCTGGCTTACGTTGCCTGTGGCGGCGCTACACGCGACCCGTGATCACGCGATCAGCTTCTGAAGGTGCACGGGTACGGGCACCACCGGCAGCTGATCTTCGGGTCGGGGATGCTTGGGCGGACGCCCCCTGCGCCGCTTGTTGGCCAGGATTCGCCCGTTCAGGAACAGCTGACCTCCCCAGACGCCGCACGGTTCCGACCTGGCGATCGCTCCCTCCAAGCAGGGGGCGATCACGGGGCACTCGGCACAGATCCGCTTGGCCGCGGCGATGTCATGCAGCTCCTCGGAGAAGAACAGCTCGCCGGCCTCCAGGTCCTGGCGGCAGGCAGCGTCGACTCGCCACGCCTCGTCTGCGGTGTTCAGCTCTTCGATCGTTGTGATGATCCGCTCTTCGGTGATGGTCATCTTCCTGGTTTCCTCTAGTTGCGAAAGCGGTTATGGGTGATCCCCACATGAGACGGAGCCTCTGGCGGGGTGGGTGATACCTCTGGCCGGTTGTCAGAGGCGGAAAAGCACAAAAGCCGCTGGGGGCTTTGTGCTCCCAGCGGCTCGGTGTGGTGCTTCCTGTTGTGTCAGGTAGCGCACCTCCACCGCTGGAAGTGATCGTCGT
>JAAETV010000688.1 GCA_024227975.1 Actinomycetes bacterium | reverse complement strand
GGCGTGGCCTTGGCTGTGCCGTCCTTGCGGTAGGTGGTGAACGCGACATATTTCTCTGATCCGATTGCCATGCGCTCGACCATACTCACGGCGATCGGTCCTTGTGACTGGATCTCCGTAGAGCCTCCGGTGGGTGAAGAGATGATTGGGGTTCCCGACCGGTGACACAGGTCTGCCCGCGGTCAACTCCCGTTTCTGGGAAACGGCCGACACTCAGGATGCGCAGGGATACGCAGCACATTGCACATGCTCGACACGGTTCGGTACCACCCGACCAGCACGATGAACTCAATGATCTGCTTGTCGTCATAGCGCTCCCGCAGAAAGGCCCACGACTCCTCGCCGAGATCGGCTGACTCTGCGAGCTCGTCGACCACTTCCATCAGTCGCAGCTCGTCGGGCGACCAGAGATCGGGGGAAGAAGCGGGGCCGGTCATGGTTGAATCGAGCTGTTGCTCACTCAGCCCAACGGCACTGCCGAAGATGGTTGCGTGGAGGCCCCATTCGTGCTCGGCCCCGTACTTGCCGGTGACACGATCGATCACGATCTCACGGTCCCGGGTGCTCATGAGGTTGTGGCCGAGGAAGCCGGCGCCGAGGGCACCAGTTCGCGAGGCGAGGCCTGGATGGATGTGGAAGGCCTCGAAGATCTCAGGGGTCTCCAGCTGCGACCCGGCCTTCCATTTCTCAATCTGCTCTGCGACGCCGGGCTCATAGGGGGGCTTGGGGATTCTCAACCGCATGGCTTTCCTCACCTGTTGATGGACACCAGGGCATTCGTATCAGCTCGATGCCCGCGACCGCCCACTCGCCGAGCCCGGCCGGTGACACACCCGCGCCCAATGAGTGATTGCCTTCGATCGAGTCCTTCCCTCTGGTGTCGGATTGGTGGCTAGGGTTCGACAATGGAAGATGACGTCGTTGTTGTGGCCGCGGTACAGGCAGCTCCCGTGTACCTGGATCGCGAGGCAAGCCTGGAGAAGGCCTGTCGGCTGATCACTGAGGCTGCCGCCACTGGGGCTGAACTGGTGGCATTTAGTGAGACCTGGCTTCCTGGCTACCCCTTCTTCGCCTTCTCGGGACAAAGCAAGTTGCGCTGGGCTGCATCGGAGGCCTACCTGGACCAGGCCGTAGAGATTCCCGGACCCGAGACCGACGCCCTTTGCGACGCCGCTCGAAGTGCAGGGGTCGATCTGGTCATCGGGGTCGCTGAGTTGGATAGTCGCACCAGTGGCACCGTCTACTGCACAATGTTGAGCATCGGCCGCGATGGTCAGATTCTCGGCACCCACCGCAAGCTCAAACCAACCATGGATGAGCGAATCGCCTGGGGTGAAGGAACAGGTGACGATCTCGATGTCTATGACCGCCCCTATGGGCGGATCAGCTCGCTCAACTGCTGGGAGCACCAGATGGTGCTTCCCGGCTATGCCCTGATGGCCCAGGGTACCCAGTTCCACATCGCAGGCTGGCCGGGCGGGGAACCCGAGGTGCCACCCAAGGCTCCGATCCCGTTGTCATCCCGCCAGCGATTGCTGTCGCGGGCGTTCGCCGCTCAAGGGGCATGCTACGTGCTTGCCGTCGGAGGGCTGCTCACACCTGAGGACGTCCCTGACCAATTCCGGAGCCTGGCGTATACCGGAACGGGCGACTCCATGATCATCGACCCACGAGGTGAAGTGGTGGCCAGCGCTCCGCGGGGTGAGGAGAAGATCCTTACTCACGAGGCCCGACGGTCGTTCATTCGCTCGGCCAAGACGGCAAACGACGTCGCCGGCCACTATTCACGACCTGACGTGTTCGAGCTTCTCGTCAACGGTGAGAACGTCCTTGACCTTGGCCGTATCCCCAGCCCGAGTAGTCCCGATGCTGGCAGTACCACCAGCCAAGGACACACATAGCTCCAGATCGACGTGCTGATGATCCGCCTCGGCCAGGCGGTCTAGTGAGATCGACACCCTGTGCTTCGTAGGCGCCTCCGGCTGAGTCCACCAGTCGTCATCGGAAGGATGGATAGCTATGATCCGGGGCCATGATTGCCGCTTTGGGAGACACCCCGTACGACATCGTTCTGATGCTGCACATCCTGGCCGTAATGGCTGCTTTTGCACCGGCCTTCACCCACCCGATCCTGTTCAACCAGTCCAAGACGCTGGAGGCGCAGGGGCGTCGGACGATGCTTGGCTTCATGACGGCCAACGGGCAGCGGATCTATGCCCCGGCGCTGATTGTGGCCGGACTCCTGGGTTTCGTCCTGTCGGGTATGTCGGAGAAGATCTACGAGATGAGCCAGGGCTGGCTGATCGGGTCGATGGTTGTCTGGATTGCCATGAACGGGGTGCTGCATGCCGTGATCCTGCCGGGGGAGAAGGCGGTGATCGCAGGTGACGAGGGCGCCCAGCGACGGATCGACGCCGGGGGCGCCACCATCACCGTGCTGCTCCTGGTCATGCTGTACCTGATGGTGTTCAAGCCCGGGTTCTGATTGCCGCCCTCGGGCTGTTGGCGTCGGTCACCTCAGGAGGCCGACGACTGGGCCAACGAGATCGACCAGGCATGGCGGCACCAGGCCGTGCACAAGTGGATGGTATATGACCGGCAAACCGGTGAGATCGTTGGTCGCGGTCGCCTATCGAGGACACCGACCGACGCCGACTGGGGCCAATTCCACGCCTTCTTGCCGAGCGATCCTTGGGTGATTGAGGTACATCCGAGCGAGCTGCCGTTCCGAGCACACGCTCACTGGCTTGAGACCGGCTGGGCGCTCCGAGGCAAGTTCTGGGGATGCGGCTACGCGTCGGAGATTGGCAAAGCCAGCCTGATGTACGCATCCGATGTCCTTGGGATGCGGGCGGTGGTTTCGTGCACCGCACGCCATAGTCAGCGATCGCGAGCGGTGATGGAACGCATCGGAATGCGCTACGCAGGTGAGATCCGCAGTCGTGGCATCGCTGAAGGAGAGCACACGGCGCGAGAGGACGCCCCGTTCGCCGTCTGCGTCCTGTTTCGAGAGGAGCGCAAACCGTGATCAGGTGGAAGCCGCCCACGCAGGGCTGACCCACTCGGGATCGTCTCCGCTCGGCCACCCCATACTCACAGCTCGGAAATCCCGGACCGGCGCGCTGTAGTGTCGGCAGGGCTAGGGCGGGTCGCGTACATGGGTACGGCGGCGGGAGACGTTCGCCCAGCTTGGCTTGGGATTTCGCAGCACTCTGGTTGTGAGCCGTTTCCGAGTGGTCGGTTCGGTGGCGTTCGGCTAGTGGGAGAGTTCGCGTTCGGGGGAGCCGAGGCCGGGGAAGCCGGCATAGGCGGGGAGTGCGGGTTGGCCGCCGAGGTGGGCGTAGAGGATCTTGGATCCTGCTGGGATCTCACCGGTTCGAACCATGCCGATGAGCCCAGCGAGGGATTTTCCCTCATAGACCGGATCGGTGAGCATGCCTTCAGTGCGGGCCGCCAGGTGGATCGCTTCAACGGTCGCAGCGTCGGGCACACCGTAGGCGGGGCCTTCGTAGCCGGGGACGACGGTGATCTCGTCGTCTCGTAGGTCACGGCCGAGTCCGATTCGTTCCGCGGTGGCGTTCGCGATGCGGGTGACCTGGTCGGTGGTTGTCTGGAGAGTGGCCGAGGCGTCGATGCCGATGATCCGCCGGTCGTCGCGGTCTTCGAGTGCGAACCCGGCAATCATCCCGGCGTGGGTCGAGCCGGTGACCGTGCAAACGATGACGGTGTCGAAGGAGATCTCATATTCGGCCTCCTGGGCCGCGAGTTCCCGGGCCCAGTTGGC